>JBGOUY010000120.1:0-12186 GCA_041477795.1 bacterium | reverse complement strand
CCCCTCCCAAGGAGGGGGCAACACTTGACGTCGTCGCGCTGCCAAGTTTCCCCCTCCTTCGGAGGGGGTTAGGGGGAGGCCCCGCGCCGGCAGAACGCCTTCCGCTTTCGATCCGGTCGCGCCTATACTAAATCCGCACCAGCAGAGTCATCCAAAGGCAGGGGGAATGCCGCATGAAAACGCGCGAAGTCAGCTTCACGGTGCTGTTCGAGCCGGCCGAGGAAGGCGGCACCATGGCGACCTGCCCGGCCCTGCCGGGACTGGTCACGGAAGGCGATACCCTGGCAGAGGCCCGCGCGAACGCCAGGGACGCCATTCGCGGCTACCTGGAAAGCCTGGACAACGACGGGCTGCCGCTGCCCTCGGACAAGGAGATCTGGAGTAGTAGCCTCGCCGTGGTCCGCGAAAACGGCGGCAATGATCGATGCTAAGTTGATTGCAGCTCAAAACCCGTGGCAGGGATGGCGCGGGGAGCCAGTCAGTCCGGCGCCAACCGCCTATCTGGGAAATGTCGGCCAACATTACACGCCGTGTTTAGTCGCCTGGCTTCCATCCCGCAACTGCAATTTGGTGTTCGCTCTGTTAAGCTTCACAAACTCGATGATCTCCCGAATATATTCGTCCATCATTGCTTCAACATCATCAATCTTTGCGCTAGCAACTTGGGCGTCTCTTGCTGTGGGATTGAATCTCAATCTTACCATTTGCGTGGTTTGTGCATCCGCGTTCAAGAAAGTACCACTCAGTGATCTTGGGCTCTCCTCGTGAGCGATCTCGTAGTCACGGTAATCGCAAACGATTGCCTTCAGATCATCTATCAATACTTTCAGCTTATCGGAAGGTCCGACCAGCTCCTTCGCCGCTGCATAGGCTTGAATGTTCTTGGTAAGCTTATCGTGCGAAACTAATGACAGCCCCCTCGATAGCCCGAAATAGTATTCAAGAAAACGTGAAATTTTATCCAGAAGGATCTTCGCAAACAGAAAGTACGACTCGATCTCCAGGTGCAGCACCAGCGTCAGGCGACTGTCAATATCCATCAATTTGGCTTCTTCAATACCCACGGGTCTCGGGTCCAGACCTGTGCTAAGCAATTGGTTGAATTCTTGGAGCTTCCGTTGGTTCTCGATATAGCTCGCCTCTGTCGTTTTGTATCGCTCCACTACAATTTCAACAAATTGAAAGTAACGTGTCACTTGTGAGAAGGCGAGTGCAAATTTGTTCTGGTCTTCATCAGTGTACTTCCATCGCTCCGACGAAATAAACTTTTGTAGTCGTTCGGAGACTTTGGATGCCATTTTACCCTCGTCGACTCGACTATTTCGAGTTAGAGTGACCATCACCCACGTACAGATCGGGTTATGCTTCTGCTCTTTCAAAAATCCTGTGGTCATTCGATCATTTTTGTCCTTTCCTTCAAGGGGTGAATCCGTTCGGCATGAGCTTTGCGCCGCGTAGGATACTTGGGGGCCTGGGCTTGCGGGTAGGGGTGGACCGTTCCGGGTCCGAGCCCCCTCGCGTGGCGAGGACCCGTTGCAATCGGAAGCGGCACCTCCAACGCCAGGATGCCGTCAAATGCGCCGCTCACGCGGCCTGATGCGCAGCGGCGGGTTGTTCGCGGGTGCAGGTTGTTGCGCCTTGGCACCTCTGCACCCCGCCGTTGCCGTTGCCGTTCTATCTGCGTTCATCTGCGTGAATCTGCGGTTCCCTTTGCTGTTGCTGTTGCAGTTCCACCTGCTTGCCCTTGCCGTTGCCGTTCTTTGCGCCTGTTGTTCTTTGCGCCTTGGCGCCTTTGCGAGAACGCAGTTGCCGTTGCCGTTCCATCTGCGCCTGCCCTGAGCCCGTCGAAGGGTGAATCTGCGTGAATCTGCGGTTCCCCTTGCCGTTGCCGTTGCTGTTCTCGCCGCGCTATGCGGACGGAAGATCCAGCGCCGCCGGCGGCGCCGCCGTGCCGGGGAACACCGCTGCGGCCGCGGCCGTCCAGCCCACGTGCACCTTGTCGCCCACGCGCGGCAGGAAGCCGTCCGCGCGGTTGGGAATCTGGGCGATCACCCGGTCCGCCTCGGACAGGCGCACGTGAATATCGATCAGCCCGCCGAGGTAGGACACGAATTCGACTTCGCCCGGGAACCGATTGTCCAGGCCGGCGGTGGCCGCATTGGACACCGTGACCCGCTCCGGCCGCAGCGAGAGCATCGCCGGGCCCGCCACGTCGCCCGCGAAGCGGATCGCCAGCCCGCCCGCGCTGCGGAACAGGTTCGGGGCCTCCACCGTGCCGGCGAGGAAGCTGCTGCGCCCCACGAAGCCGGCCACGAAGCCATCGGCGGGCCGCTCGTACAGGTCGCGCTGCGTGCCCACCTGGCGCACGGCGCCCTCGTTCATCACCACCAGGCGGTCCGCCATCGTGAGCGCCTCTTCCTGGTCGTGCGTCACCATCACCGTCGTCAGGTTCAGGGCGCGCTGGAGCTTGCGGATCTCGATGCGCACCTCCTGCCGCAGCTTGGCGTCCAGGTTGGAGAGGGGTTCGTCCAGCAGCAGCACATCCGGCCGGAAGACCAGCGCGCGGGCGAGCGCGACGCGCTGCTGCTGCCCGCCGGAAAGCTGCCGTGGCAACCGGTCCCCCAGGTGGCCCAGCCGCACCAGCGCCAGCGCCTCCTCCACGCGCGGGGGAATCTCCGCCGCGGGCACCTTGCGCATCTCGAGGCCGAAGGCCACGTTCTGCACGACGGTCAGGTGCGGGAACAGGGCGTAGCTCTGGAAGACCATGCCCGTATTGCGCTTCCACGGCGGCAGCCGCGTCACATCGGCCCCGCCGATGCGCACCGCACCGCCGCTCGGCTCCAGGAAGCCCGCGATCATGCGCAGCGTCGTGGTCTTGCCGCACCCGGACGGGCCCAGCAGCACGACGAACTCCCCGTCGTCCACGTTCAGGGTCACATCGTGCGTGGCGACGAAGTCGCCGAAGCGCTTGGTGAGTCGATCCAGCGTCAGTCTGGCCATGACCTCTTCAAACCACTCGGCTGATTTTGACGAACCGGTTGGTGATCAGCATGGCGGCGCCGATCAGCAGGATCTGCACGACCGACACCGCGGCGATGGTGGGATCGATCTTCCATTCCAGGTACTGGATGATGGCGATGGGCAGCGTCGTGCGACCGGGGCCGACCAGGAACAGGCTCATCTCCAGGTTCCCGAAGGAGGCCACGAACGCGAACATGGCCGCAGCCACGACGCCCGGCAGGATCGAGGGCAGCGTGATGCGCCGGAACGTCATCCAGCGGTTCGCGCCCAGATTCTGCGCCGCCTCCTCCAGCGTGCGGTCGAAGCCCGCCAGGCTGGCCGTCACCAGGCGCACGCACCAGGGGATGACGACCAAAACGTGGCCCGAGGCCAGGCCGCCGAGCGAGCCGATGATCGGCCAGCCGGTGGCGATCTCGGTTTCCACGTGGAAGACGTACAGCGCCGTGCCCAGCACCACGCCCGGCACCATGAGCGGCAGCAGCAGCAGGTTGTTCAGCAGCTCCCGGCCGCGGAAGCGGTAGCGCGACAGGCAGACCGCGGCCGGCACGCCCACCGCCAGGCCGATCACCGTCGCGATCACGCCGAGCTGCACGCTCAGCAGCAGCCCATCCACGAACCGCTCGTTCTTGCCGATGGCCGCGTACCAGTGCAGCGAATAGCCTTCCGGCGGGTAGGAGGGGATCTCCTGGCGATAGAAGGACAGCCAGGTCACGAACAGCAGCGGGAGCAGGATATAGAGCAGCGTCAGCGCCGCGACGCCTTTCAGCAGCCAGCGGCCCAGCACCCGACTGTCGATGTCTGCGTAGCCCTTCACCGCTCGGTCGTCCGGAAGCAGGTCAGCGCAACTGGTTCTTGTGGAAGATACCCCCCTTCATGATCGCGGACAGATGGGCGCCCTGGCCTTCCAGCAGCCCGATGTCGTGGAGGGGGTCGCCGTCGACCACGATGAGATCGGCCCACGCCTCCGGCTCGATGACGCCGAGCTGGCCCGGGCGGCGGATGACTTCCGCGCCGACGATCGTGGCGGCGCGCAGCACGTCGATCGGCGGGGCCACCGAGGCGCGGAGCGAGAACTCGCGGCTCTGGTCTTCCAGCAGGGCCCCCAGCAGGTCCGACCCGTAGGCGATCTTGACGCCCGCCCGCTTGCAGATCTCCAGGGAGCGGAAGGCGCCGTCCAGCACCAGATCGTTCTTCGCGAGCATCTCGGGCGGCATGCCGAACTGTGCCGCCCGCTCCTTCATGGCCACGTAGGCCACCACGTTGGCGACCAGGTACGCCCCCTCGCGCGCCATCAGCGCGGCCCGCGCGTCGTCGATCAGGTTGCCATGCTCGATCGTGCGCACACCGTTCGAGACCGCGCGCTCGATCGCCTCCGGCGTGTAGGCGTGGGCGCAGACGTACCGGCCGAACGCCGCGGCTTCCTCGGTCGCGGCCCGGATCTCGGCCGGCGAGAACTGCAGGGAGTCCAGCGGGTCGAACGGCGAAGCGACCCCGCCGGAGACCATGATCTTGACGTGGTCGGAGCCCTGGCGCATCTGCTCGCGCGCCGCCCAGCGCACCGCGTCGGGCCCGTCGACGATCTGGCGCAGGTAGGCCAGCGCGTTGCAGCAGGGACACGGATAGCCGGGGTTGGTGCGCGCCCGGCCGTCCGCGTGCCCACCCGTCGGCCCGATCGAGCGGCCGGCGATGAACAGGCGCGGGCCGACGATCAGCCCCTGTTCCACGGCGGTCTTGACGCCCCAGTCCGTGCCGCCCGTATCGCGCACCGTCGTGAACCCGCGCTCCAGCATGGAGCGCAGCCGCGCGGCCGCGCGCGCCGTGGCCAGCGTGAGCGGCACGTCCTCCATGCGCCGCATGTAGACTTCGCTGTGCATGCAGTGCACGTGGCAGTCGATCAGGCCCGGCATCAGCACGCGGCCGCCGCAATCGATCCGCGTGGCCCCGGCCACCTTGATCGGCTTGGCGGACACTTCGCGGAAGCGCTCCCCCTCCACCAGCACCTCATAGCCGCCCCGCGCCTCGTCGAAGCGTGGATCGAGCAGCTTCAGGTTCGTGAAGAGCAGAAGCCCGCCAGCGGATGCGGCCATGGGAATGCCTTCCTGTCGTTGGCGGGGCGCCGCGTGCCGCGGACGCGCGGGCGTGGCGCTCCCCTCGGGAGCCGTCCAGCGGCCGGCCGCAGCCGGCGGCGCCGGATTCCAGCGCAGTCGCCCGCCGTCGACCGGCACGGCGGTCAGCGCGCGGCTCTGCCGTTCGATCCTTTTCGGATCAGTTCAGCCGGTTCTTGTGGAAGCGGCCGCCCTTCATGATCGCCAGGAGCGATTGCTCCGGCTTTTCGAACAGGCCCAGGTTCTGCAGCGGGTTGCCCTCGATGACGAGCAGGTCGGCCCATGCGCCGGGCCGCAGGCAGCCCAGCCGCCCCTCCTGCCGCAGCACCTGCGCCCCGACCAGCGTGGCCGAGCGGATGATTTCCAGCGGCGACAGCACCTGGCTGCGCAGGACGAACTCGCGGCTCTGCTCCACCTGGAGCTGGCCGAGCAGGTCCGTGCCGTAGGCGACCGGCACGCCCGCGCGCTTGCAGATCTCCAGCGAGCGCAGCCCGCCATCGATGACGAGATCGTTCTTGGCCAGCATCTCGGGCGGCATGCCGAGATCGGCCGCCCGCTCCCGCATCGCGTAATAGGCCACCAGATTGGCGATCAGCAGCATGCCCCGCTCCGCCATCAGCTTGGCGGAAGCGTCGTCGATCAGGTTGCCGTGCTCGATGGTGCGCACGCCGGCCTGGGCCGCCCGCGCGATGGCCTGGGGCGTATAGGCATGGGCGCACACGTAGCGGCCGAATGCACGGGCCTCCTCCACCGCCGCCACCACCTCGCCCAGCGAGAACTGCATGCTGTCCAGGGGATCGTAGGGGGAGGCGACGCCGCCGGACAGCATCAGCTTGACGTGGTCGCAGCCCTGGCGCATCTCCTCGCGCACCGCCTTGCGCACGGCCGGCTCGCCGTCGGCCATGCCCATCGTGAAGGCCATGGCATTGCAGCAATGGCAGCTCGAGCCGGGGTCGGTGCGGCGGCGCGCATCCGCGTGCCCGCCGGTGGGCCCCAGCGCGCGGCCCGCGATGAACAGGCGCGGCCCTTCGATCAGTCCCTGCTCCAGCGCGGCCTTGAGCCCCCAGTCGGCCCCGCCCGTATCGCGCACGGTGGTGAATCCGCGGTCGAGCATGGCCCGCATCGCCACCATGGCGCGGGCGGTCATCAGCGTCAGGGGGATGTTCTCCAACTGCCGGATGAACACCTCGCTCAGCACGACGTGGACGTGGCTGTCGATCAGCCCAGGCATCAGGGTGCGTTTGCCGCAGTCGATGACGGTCGCCTGGGGGGCCTTGATGGGCCGCTCGGAAACCTCGCGGATGGTGTCGCCCTCGACCAGCAGCCCGAAGCCCTCGGCGATTTCATCGCGCTCCGGGTCGAGCATGCGGAAGTTCCTGAAGAGAACCTGTGCCAACGGCCGCTCCTGGCAAGGATGGAAGCTTCGCGTCGTTCGCTGCGCGCAGGCAGCGCTGCCACCGCGCGTCCGGTTGCGTCTTGCGCGGCGCGCGAGTCTGCCGTGGCGCCCCGGCGGGCCGCTGCCTGCGCTGCCGGGGCCAGCGACGCTCGCGGGCCGGACGCCTCTCAACTGGTCACACCTGTTCCCGCGTTGTCAATCCCGTCTGCCGCTGACCGCCCCTCGCTTTTTCCGTCGCGGCAGAGACAAGCCCACCGGTTGAGCCTGCCCGCCGCTCGGCGAGACCTCATCCCCCCGGCCCCCTTCCCCGCTAGGCAGGGAAGGGGCGTCTGCGTCGGCGGGACAAACGGCGGTCGTTGCCCCTCTCTGCCTAGCGGAGAGGGGCGGCCCCGCAGGATGCGGGGCGGGGAGAGGTCCCGAGCCGGGGCCTCACTCCGTCCGGCTCACGCCGGACACCCCTCTCCAAGATATAAGGGGTGGCACGCCGCAGGCGTGACAGAGTGACGTGACCCGCGGTCGAGCAGGGCGCCTGGGTCGTCCCGCAAACGGCAATTGTTGGACGGGACTGGCCAACTCCAAGAAAAAGTGAGGGGCGGTCAGATACGGTCCGCGAGGGGCTTGCAGTTCCCGCCTCGCGCGGCCGGCGCCGTGGGTGGTTCGAGGGTTGACCGGATACAGACGGCCGGGATAGGGTGACGCGCCCGATGGCCCCCCGCAGCGGATCTGCAAGACCGGGCGCTTCCTACCGTGAACCAGAGAGGGATCAACGATGGACGAGTCAAATCGCAAGCTATCATTGTCGCGGCGCCGCTTCCTGCAGGCAGCCGCCGGCGTGGCGGGCACCGTGGCGCTGGGTGCGCCCAGCCGGGCGCGGGCCCAGTCCAAGGGCAAGATCGTCGTGGGCACCTGGGGCGGGGACTATGCCCGGCTGCTCAACAAGGACATCGAGCAAACGCTGCTGATCGCCAAGGGGTGGGAGGTCATCCAGGACCAGGCGGGCGACCCGGAGCGACGCAGCAAGATGTTCGCCGAAAAACGGCTGCCGCGCGGCACCAGCGATGTGCAAGGGCTCTCGGCGCTCAACATGTACCAGATGTTCGTGGCGGGCGTGACGATGGAGATCGACTACAGCCGGCTCTCCAACGCCAAGCACCTGCTGCCGTCGATGAAGTACCCCTTTGGCGTCGGCCACATCTATTCGGGCAAGGTCGCCGTCTACAACCCGAAGGTGGTGCCGACCCCGCCCAAGAGCTACAAGGACGTCTTCGATCCCAAGCACGGCAACAAGCTCGGCATCATCGACATCCAGTACCAATACACCCTCGTCGCCGCCTCACTGGCCGCCGGCGGGAAGCTCAACGACCTGGAGGCGGGCAAGAAGCTGCTGATCGAATGCCGCAAGGCCGGCGCGCGCATCTACCCGACCAACGAGGCCTTCGCCCAGGGGCTGAAGATGGACGAGTTCGGCATTGGCGTCATGTGGAAGGCGCGCGCGGTGCAATGGCAGAACGCCGGCGTCAACGTGAAGTCGGTGGCCCCGGCTGAAGGCACGCTGCTCTACGTGTCCGGGTTCGTGATCCCGAAGAACTCGCCCAACAAGGACGGCGCCTATGCCTATCTGGACGCAATGCTGGAGCGCTCCGCCCAGGAGGCCTTCGCCGTGGACATGGGCTACAACCCGTCGGTGACCAATGCCGTCGTGGCGCCGGATCTGAACGAGCGCATCGGCTTCACGCCCGATCAGATCAAGCACCTGGTCGACATGGACTACGGCTACATGACCGACAACGACGCGGCCCTCAAGGAGTGGTGGGACAAGGAGTTCAAGGGCTGAAACGAGGGCGGGCGCCGGCTGTTGCCGCTGCCCGCGCCGCGCGTTTCAGCGCCCCACCGGGGAACGCGCCATGAACGCAGCAGCGACCGTCGCCCGCGGCGTTCCCGTGGAGGAACGCATCGGCTCCCGCCTGTCCGCAGCCACGCTGGTCGGCCCGGCGACGCTGATCGTGTCGCTCGGGCTGCTCATGCCGATCGTCATTCTGTTCCGCTACAGCCTGAATCGCTACCTGCCGCGGGTGCTGATGGTCGAGGCGGTGACGCCCGAGAATTACATCAAGTTTTTCACGGACGCCTATTACCTCGAAATTTTCCTCACCACGGTCGAAGTCGCCTTCATCTGCACCGTGCTTTGCCTGATCCTGGGCTTTCCCCTCGCCTACGTGCTGGCGCGCACGCAGACGCGCTTCAAGAACCTCCTGATCATGCTGGTCGTGCTGCCCCTGTTCGTCGGCAACGCGGTGCGCGCGGCGGGCTGGATGGCGCTGTTCGGGAGCAAGGGCTTCCTTAACGCGCTGCTCATCGGCATCGGCCTGGTGGATGAGCCCCTCGAGATCATGTTCACCGAGAAGGCCGTCATCATCGGCATCATCGCCGTGAACCTGCCCTATATGGTGCTGACGCTGCAAAGCGTCATCGAAGGCATCGACCGCTCGGTGGAGGACGCCGCCTTCAGCCTGGGGGCCGCGCCCTGGGCCATGTTCCGGCGGGTGTTGTGGCCGCTGGCCATGCCCGGCATCATCGCGGGCACCATCCTCACCTTCATCCTCGCCATGAACGCCTACGCCACGCCGGTGCTGCTCGGCGGGCCGAAGTTCAAGATGATGGCGCCGCTGGTGTTCGGCCAGATGCAGCTCGGCAACTGGCCATTCGGCGCCGCGGTTTCGTTCATTCTGATGACGACGACGCTGCTGCTGACGGCGACGGCCGCCTACTGGATGCAGAAGCGCTACCGGCGCTGAGCGGGGGCGGTGCCTGCCATGGGCGGCGGGAATAGGGATACAGGCCGGACCTGTCAAGGACACCCGCCGCACCCGCGGATTTCGCAGACTTCGCAGAAATGCGCACGGCATCGGCTCGGCCGCCGATGCTCTGCGCGGCCCCGCCGGGGGGCCTCACCCCGCCACGCCTGCGGCGTGACACCCCTCTCCGATGCGGAGAGGGGTGCGCGGCGAACCGATGCGACGTGGCCCGCTCCCCCTTCTCCGCATCGGAGAAGGGGGTTGGGGGATGAGGCCCTGGCGTGGCCGACTGGACGACGCCAAGCTGAGCCAACGGCATCGGCATTTCTGTGAAATCTGCGGAATCTGCGGTTCCGTAGTTCGTGCGGACCCTGCTACTTCCCGGCGTCCGGCCGTGCGGGCGTCAGGGGCAGCCTGACGACATGGCGCGCCCGGCCCCAGCCTGCGGCGGCCGCCACGACGCGCTCCACGTCTTCCTGCAGCATCAGCCGCTCGGCCGCGGCCCGGATGCGCTCCACGTAGTCCTCCGCGTCGCGGTAGCGCTCGGCGATCGCCGGGCGGGGATCGCCCGTGTGGACGCGCTCCTCCGCGGTATTGGGAAAGGGCAGGTAGCTGCCCGTGATGCCCAGCATGGCGCCGTGACCCAGCTCCGGCCGGCGCAAGTTCCAGCCCGTGTACGTGCCCAGCGGCGCCGCGACCATGGGCGCGCGCACCCCGGCGCGGTCGTTGCCGTCGCTGTCCACTGCCGGCACCCGCACGGGGTACGCCTGGCCCGGCACGGCCTGGGGCGGCTCCTGGGCGATCCCGCTGCGCTCGAACTCCGGCCCGAAGTCGAGCCGCTCGAGCCGGCTGGGCCCGCGCGGCAGCGCCAGCGCGGGGATGGCCGGGAAGGTGGCGCGCCATTCGTCCGCGGTCACCAGGGTGCCCTCGCGGCGCGTGGGCACCCGGCTTTCCGGCGGCGGCGTGCCATCGGTCGCCCAGCGCTCCAGCGCATCCAGGCACGCCCGGAAGAACAGGGACGTGGCCACCGTGTTCTGGAAGTTCGCGGCGAGTCCCCGCTCCGGGCGGGTCACCGCGGGCGACGCGTAGTGCTGGGAACTGGCCCAGCAGTAGACACGCACCGAGGCCGGCTGCGGCAGGTCGTTGCCCTGCGTGTCGGTCGTCACCAGCGACGCCCGGCGGTGCCAGTACTCCGAGGCGGTGTCCGTGTGGATCACCAGCGGGTCGCTCTCCGGCCGCTTCAGGATCGCGTCGCGCTGGCCCGTCAGGTGGTCCGTGGAGGGGGCATAGGAGAACGGGAAACGATCCACCGCCGTGAAGTGGTTCTCCTGCTCCTGGCCCGGCAGCACGACGATGCTGGCGAAGCGGTGGTTCATCCACATCTTGCCGGCGCCGGCCACGTGAGGCATGACGCCGTCGAACACGCGCCGGCCCTGCGCGTCCGCATTGAAGCCCAGGTGGACGAAGTCGCGGATGCAGCGGCCGGTCTGCGAGCGGCCCCAGGCATAGGCCTTTGCGATGCCCGCGCGCCGGGCGCGCAGGGGGTTCGGCTGGCCCGCCGCGTCCTGCTCGCCGTGCTTGAGGAAGCTCACGAAGTCCCGCACGGCCAGGTGCCCCAGACCCAGCACGCGGGGCTCGCGGGCCTCGTAGATCAGCTCATAGATCCAGCCGGGCTCGCAGCCGGCGTGCACGCACAGGTGCGTGTCCGAAGGCACGAGCGCGCGCTCCTGGCCCACGCCATCCACGGCCGGCGTCTGCTCGAAGCGGGCGAAGCTCCAGGCGTCGGGAGGCAGCTCCTCGCGGAGGCTGTCCGCATAGGGGCGCCGGGTCAGGCGGGCGCGCCGGGTATCCAGCGAGACGGCCGGGTAGCTGCGCCCGATCGCGAGCCCGCTGAGGGGGAAGACCTGGATGCCCGGCTCGTTGGCGATGTACTCCACGCGCACGGGGCCGGTGATGGGCCGTCCTCCCTCGCTGGCGATGGGAGCATCGAGCAGCATGCGCCCTTCGCCCGGCAGCAGGTCGCCCTGCCAGCCCAGCCACGCCACGGTGTATCCGCGGCGCAGCAGGAAGCCGTTGCCGGCGTGCTCGAGCGTGCGCGGGTCATTGGCGGCCGGCGCGTCGTTGAAGAACACGAGCGCGCGCTTGTTGCCGCGGTTGCCGTAGTCGAAGAACAGGCGGCCGTTGCCGCGCCCCGCTTCGGCCGGCTGCAGGATGCAGACGTCGGCTGCGAACTCCACCAGGCCGTCGGGGCCGCGCGGGGCCTTGTCCAGATCGGTGACGGCGGGCTGCGTGGCCGCGCCCGGCAGCACCGCAAACTGGACGCGCCCGGTCAGGCGCTCGTAGGGGCCCGTCTCCCCGAAGCGGTGACCGTCCGCGAAGACGATCCGCTCGTGGATGGCCAGGGTGAGGCGTGGGCTGGCGGGTTTGCGTTCGCTCATGGGCTCGCCGGATAGGTGTGCCCCAGGCCATAGCACGGCTGGCGGCCGGCTGCACGGCGCGGCAGGTAACGGCGCGCTACGTAACGGCACGGCACGTAACGGCGCGGCACGTGACGCCGCTGCGACGGGCCGCCGCGCGGGCGCGCGGGGTGCCGGCCTGCGGCGAACCCGGCGGCCGCGCGGCGTCATCCGGGTGGCGCGAGCCCAAGGGCGCGAGGGAGTGCTACAATGATCGCGAACCAGGTGCGCATCGCGCGCCCGGGCCGCCGCAGGCGTACGCTGCGCGCCGCGGCGCCATCGCGCAGCGACCCGGGGGAAGGGCAGCGCCCACACTATCGTGGGTCGCCGCGCCGACACATGCCGCATCCTCCAAGGCCTGCCATGGATTCCAGCCAGTCGCTCGATGCCACCGTTCCCCCGGCCCCCCCTCT
>JBGOUY010000117.1:0-12360 GCA_041477795.1 bacterium | reverse complement strand
GTAGACGTTCGAGCGCACCGACTGCTGGTAGTAGGCCACCTCCACGCGGCCGTTCCAGCCCTCCGTGATGTGCTTCTGCAGCAGGATCGTCACGCTGTCGCCCACCTTGAACCTGGGATTGTGCGGCAGGGGGCGCGGGCAGACGGCCTTGTAGTAGGACGTATCGCCGTAACACATCCAGGTCGCCAGCATCAGCACGCCGATGTGGTACGGCCCGCCGTGGGTGATCAGGTACTGCTGCGGATCCAGCGCGGTGGTGACGTCGCCCGTGTGGCAGGTCTGGCGCTTGTTGACGCGGCAATCGTAGAGGTCGACGATCTCGAGCTGGTACGCACGGTATTCCGCCCGCGCTGTGCCGGTCAACAGCACGGTGCCCGCCAGCAGCAGCGCGCCCGCCAGCAGGGCGGCTGCGAATCCTGTGCGCTTCATCGCCGGGCCCCCTCGAAGCTGGCGTTCTGGAAGCTGGCGCCCTCCGTGACGGCTTCGATCAGGTGCGCGCCGTCGAAGACCGCGCCGGTGAAGTTGCCCTCGCCCAGGAAGGCCTTGCGCAGGTTCGCCCCATCGAACTGCGCGCCCTCCGCGTTCACCCCCAGCAGGTGGCAGCCCTCCATGTTGGACTTGGTGAAGAGGGCCTCGCGCAGGTCGGCGGAGAAGAAGTTGGCGTTGTTCATCGGGCAGCCGCGCAGGGAGGCTCCGCCCAGCCGCGTCATGGCAAAGTTCGCGCCCAGCAGGACGGCCCGGTCCAGCCGGGCACCGGTCAGGGACGACCCGGTGAAATCGGTCTTGGAGGCTTGCAAAAAACCCGCCTCACAATCGTTCATGACGCAGACCAGGAAGGCGCAGCCGCTCAGGTGCGCGCGCTGGAGCTGAGCCCCGGAAAAGTCCGCCAGCTCGCACTTCACCTCGGTGAGGAAGGCGTTCCTGAGCACGGCATCGCGCAGGCGCGTCTTGCGGATGTGCAGGCTCGTCAGCGAGGCCTCGATCAGCACCGTCTCGCTCAGGTCCACGCTGTCCAGCGTGCCGCCCTTGAGCATGGCCTCCTGCATCGTGGCACCGCGCAGGGAGGCGTTGTTGAAGCTGCAATCGATGAAGATCGCGCCATCCAGCCGGGCCCCGACGAGCCGCGCGTTGCCGAGGGCGCAGCGCTCGAACACGCCGCCCTGCAGGTCTGCCCCGTCCAGCAGCAGGCCACGCAGGTCGCGCCCCCGCAGCGTCTGGTGGCTGCGCACGTGGTGCTCGACTTCCTCCCGGCTCATCTGGGCCATGGCGTGGGGCGGCGGCGTGAGGGTGCGGGGCGGGCCGGCGGCGGCTCAGGGGGTCGTGTGGGCGCGTTGCGCCTGCTGCTGCTTGTGCAGCCGGATCGCCTGGGCATAGGGCATCGCCTTCAGGGCGCCGCCCACCAGCAGGAACGCGCAGGATTCCAGCGGATCCTTGAGGTTGACCTTGCTCGTCTGCACCTGCACGGTCGTGCCGGCGTTGACCTGCTGCGAAATCAGCACCATGCCGGTGTCCTCCTCGGGCTCGGCCAGCGCGTGCAGCATGTCGTGGTGAAGCGGCCCCTGGCGCTGCAGCTCGTCGATCAGCTTCTGGCCGGATGCCACCATGCGCTCGTAGATGTCCCGCTTGTGGCTATCCATCGGCCCCTCCGTCTCGCGCTGGTGCTGCAGGAAGGCCAGGTTCTTGCGCAGGCCATCGAAGGCTGCCAGGTTGCTGTCGATCCGCTCCTGCAGGGCCTCGTAGCGCTTGCGCACGCTGACGCCGGCGCCCACCTCCAGGGCCGTGGCCACCTCGCTCACGTCCGAGCCCACATTGGGCGACCAGATCTCCGTGCCGGCCTTGATGTGCCCGCCGGTGATGAAGCCCTTGGGCTCGCGGGTCACCTTCACCGTGCGCTTGGCGGCGACCTGGCTGTGCAGCACGTACTCGTCCACAATCACGTCGCCGCTGCACTTGACCGTGCATTCGGAGAGGAAGCGCGCGTAGAGGTTGCCTTCGCATTCCAGCACCGCGCCGAAGGCGCCCCCCCGGATGTGGATATCGCCCTTGCAGCGTACCGTGGCCTTGCCCACCGTGCCGCCCACGTCGATGCCCTTTTCCGCTTCCAGGATGAAGGCGTCCTCCACCTGCCCGCGCACCCGCACCACGCCGTGGAAGCGGATGTTGCCCGTTTCGCTGTCCACGTTGGGCAGGTCGAGGATGTTCTCCACTGAGAGCTTGTCCCCGCGCCGCACCACGTAGCCGGCCTTGGCGGCAAACAGCTCCGTGCCATCCTCGTTCAGGCGCACGTTGCGGCCCAGCTTGAAGCGGGCGCGCTTGCCCGGCCGGGACTTGAGCACGCGGGCCCGCACATCAAAGCCGTCCTTGCCGGCGGTGGGGTGCGTGATCCGCGCGATCAGGTCGCCCTCCACCACGTTGTTGATCAGGTTCAGCTCGCGGTAGTCGGCCCGGTTGTGCTCCACGAACACACCCTCGCTGGGCGGGTGGACCAGCTCGATCACGCCTTCGCGCCCGTCCTGCTTGGGGTGGCCGCGGGCGACCACCACGTCCTCCACGGCCTTCTGCTCCATCAGGATTTCCCGGATCACGTCGTAGTTGATGCCCTTCTGCACGCCGGCGGCCTCCAGGGCCTGCTTGATGTGCGCCGGCGTGAGCTTCTCCTGGCCGCGATCGGGCGGGACGACCTTGATGCGCGCCTCCTGCCAATCGTCCACGACGTTCACCTCCACGTCGAAGCGGGTGATCTCCTGGTTGGCGAGCGGCTCGAATTCGTTGCTGGCGCGCTTGTAGATGTCGAAGAGGGTGTCGAGGCGGTAGGCGATCTCGCGCCGGCGCAGCTCCTTCTGGATGTCGGTGAGGTTGGCGCGAACGCCGCCCTCCGGCGGGTGCACGCGCAGGGACACCTGCTTGCCCTGCACGCGGATCTCGAAGAACGATTCCGCCACTGCGGCTTCGTTGGACTGCGCATCGGTCATGGTGCCCTCGTTCCGCAATCGGGGGCCGGGCTAGGCCCGGGCGGCGCGCGTGCGGGGCCGCGCCCCGTGGCCCAGCAGGGCGGCGATCTCAGTGCGGCCCAATTTGCGCGCCTGGCCCGGCTCCAGCTCGCCCAGCTCCACCGCGCCCACGGAAAAGCGCTTGATCTTGAGCACGCGGTATCCTTCCGCGGCGAACATCTTCTTGATGTGGTGCTGGATGCCCTCGCGCAGGGTCACCTCCAGCCACGTCTTGTCGTTGTGCGTGTGCAGCAGCCGTGCGCGCACCGTCTGGCGGCGCCGGCCCTCCAGCAAGGGGCCCTGGCCCAGCCGGCGCAGGGCCGCGGGCTCCACCAGCCCCCTTACCTTGACCAGGTACACCTTCTCCACGCCGTAGGACGGGTGCGCCACGTGTTGCGCCAGCGCGCCGTCGTTGGTGAGCAGGATCAGGCCCTCCGCGTCGTAGTCCAGCCGGCCGATGGGGAAGAGCCGCCGCGCGGCGCGGGGCAGATAATCGGCCAGACAGGGCCGCCCCTCCGGATCGTGCAGGGTGGAAACGCAGCGCTTGGGCTTATAGAGCGCCCACAGCTCCGGCTGCACCTGGCTGGGCACCACCACGGGCCGCCCGGCCACCTCCAGCGCATCGCTGCCGGGCACCATGGTCGCGCCCGGCTCCTGCACCACCTCCCCATTGAGCCGCACCTGCCCGCGCCGGATGAGCGCATCGGCCTCCCGGCGCGAGGCCAGCCCGGCCAGGGCGATGGCCTTGTTCAGGCGCAGCGGTGCGGGGTTCACTTGGGCAGCTCCTGCGTGGGCCGCTTCATGCTCTGCAAGGCCAGGCGCGCGGCGTTCTGCTCGGCCTGCTTCTTGGAGCGGCCGTTGCCGCGCCCCAGCTCGCGCTCGCGGAAGAACACCGCCGCCTCGAAGTTCTTGTCGTGATCCGGCCCGGCCTCCAGCGTGATCACGTAGCGCACCGTATCCTTGAAGCGGCTCTGCACCAGCTCCTGCAGCTCGGTCTTGAAGTCCTCCAGCCGCAGCGGCTGGCCGGCCTCCTCCAGGCGGTGGGCGAACAGGCCTTGCACGACGCTCTGGATGGCCAGGATGCCCTCGCTCGCTGCGCTGTCCAGGTACACCGCGGCCAGCAGCGCCTCCAGCGCGTTGGAGAGGATCGAATCCTTGTCCCGCCCGCCCGACTGTTCCTCGCCGCGCCCCATGCGCAGGTGCTCCCCCAGGCTCAGCTCGCGCGCAATGGCGGCCAGGGCGTTTTCGCTCACCAGCCCGGCGCGCATCTTGGACAGGTCGCCTTCCGGCAACCGGGGATAGCGCGTCATCAGCAGGTCGCTGACGACGAAGTCCAGCACCGCATCGCCCAGGAACTCCAGGCGCTCGTTGTGGTGCGGGGCCGCCCGGGGATTCTCGTTGGAGTAGGAAGTGTGGGTCAGCGCCAGCAGTGCGAGCGCCGGATCGCGGAACGTGTAGCCTAGCCGTTCGTAGAGTCGCTCGATGCCCCGCTGCTCCATTGGCACCCCGCCATGCCCCGGCGAATCATGAGTTGGCCCCCGCACCGGCGCCATCGTCTACCGGCAGGGTCACCGTGAACGCCGAGCCCTTGCCGACCGTGCTGGCCACCTCCACCGTGCCCTGGTGGGCAGCCACGATATCATTGACGATGCTGAGTCCGACACCCATGCCGCCCCCAAGGAAATCGGCCGCCGACGAGTGGTGATGCAGGGAGTCCCCCACCTCGTAGAACAGCTCGAAGATGCGGTCCAGGTTTTCCTTGGGAATGCCAACTCCCGTATCGGTTACCGTCAGCCGCAGGCGATGCTCCCCCTCGCGCTTGGCTTCGATAGCGATGCTGCCCTCGTCCGCGGTGAACTTGATCGCATTCTGGAGCAGCTCTCGCAGCACTTTTTTCAACTTAACACGGTCGGCCCGTATCGACAATTCGTCCGGGATGCTCCAGGTCAGGTGCAGGCGGCGTTTCTGGAGCACCAGCCAGTACTCCGCGACCACGTCCTGGCACAGCGCGGCGAGGTGGAAGCGGCTGATCTGGAGCTGCAGCCGGTCGGACTTGGCGCGGGACAGCTCGTGCATCTGCGCCACGATCTCCGCGAGCTGCGCCGAGGAGCGCCCCAGCATCTCCACCAGCAGCCGCAGCTCCCCGCTGCCGTTGACCTCGCGCTCCAGCAGCTCGGCCACGTTGCAGATCACGCCCACGGGCGTGCGCAGCTCGTGGTTGGTGATGGCGATGAACTTCTCCTTCAGGTCGTTGAGCGCTTCCAGGTCTGCGGCGATGCGTTGCAGGCGGCGCGTTTCGCGCTGGGCCCGCTGCTGCTCCAGGCAGTTCTTGAGCACCAGCTCGGCGTGCACAAAGTTGATCGGCTTGGCGATGAAGTCGTAGGCGCCGGCCTTCATGATCTCCACCGCCACCTCCACCGTGCCGTGGCCGGTCACCACGATGATCGCCAGCTCGGGCTGCTCCTGCTTGAGCGTGCGCAGCAGCTCCTGGCCGTTCAGATCGGGCATGGCCAGGTCCGTGAGGACGATCTGGTAGCGCACGCTGCGGGCCAGCTCCAGCCCCTCCCGCCCGCACTTGGCGACGTCGTACCCGTAGCCCCAGCGGTCCAGGTAGCGCTGCCACACGCTGCGCACGGACGCCTCGTCGTCGACCAGCAGGATCTGCTTTTCCGCCGCCATCGCCACTCGTCGCCTTCTCGGCCACTGCCCCGGACTGCCTGGCGCCCCCGCCCTCGGCGCCGTCCGGCAAACACCGCCACCTGGGCTGTGTCAGGCCCGTGATCATTCCAACGCCGGGCCGGCCGAACCGCCCCTGCGCCGGCAGATTATTACGCCGGTGAATGACCGCCATACAACAGGTGAATGATATGCCATTGCGACACTGTTGCAAACCATTGTGCCGCACCGGGGCCGGGAAAGTCACTGCCGCGACTCAGCGCCCGTCGCAATCTGTCACAAAATCGGCGTGGCTGGGCGCCCCACGCGCCTTGGCGCGGGCAGGGGCCTGGGGCCGACGAGGGTTATCCGGGGGAGGGGCACGACGGCCGGAAGCGGGGGGCCGGCCATGCGGCCCCCCGGCAGGCGGCGAAACAGGCGCGGGACTACACCTCCACGTCCAGCATGGTCAGCTTGAGCTTCCCACGCCGGTCGAAGCCGATCACCTTCACGGAGACCATGTCGCCTTCCTTGAGGACGTCTTCCACGCGCTCGACCCGTTCCTCGCGCATCTGGGAGATGTGGACGAGGCCGTCGGTGCCGGGCACCAGTTCCACGAAGGCGCCGAAGTCCATGATCTTCTTGACCGGCCCGTGATAGATCGTGCCGATCTCGATTTCCGCGGTCAGCTCCTTGACCATGCGCAGGGCTTCCTCCACCCCGGCGGAATCGCGGCCGGAGATGGTGACCATGCCGTCGTCGCTGACGTCGATCTTGGCACCGGTCTTTTCCACGATGCCGCGGATGATGCGGCCGCCGGGGCCGATGACGTCCTTGATCTTGGCCCCGTTGATCTTGTAGGCCACGAAGCGCGGCGCGTACTGGGACAGGCCCTCGCGCGGCTGGGCGATGACTTTTTCCATCAGGTGCAGGATGTGCAGGCGGCCTTCGCGAGCCTGCTCGAGGGCGCCCTCGAGCACCTTCTGGGTGATGCCGCCGATCTTGATGTCCATCTGCAGGGCCGTGATGCCCTCGGCGGTGCCGGCGACCTTGAAGTCCATGTCGCCCAGGTGGTCCTCATCGCCCAGGATGTCCGAGAGGATCACCGTCTTGCTCTTCTCCTGGATCAGACCCATGGCGATGCCGGCCACGTGGGCCTTGATCGGCACGCCCGCGTCCATCAGCGCCAGCGAGGCCGCGCACACCGAGGCCATCGAGGACGAGCCGTTGGACTCCAGGATTTCCGAGACCACGCGAATGACGTAGGGGAACTTCTCGCGCGGGGGCAGCACGCCCGTGACGGCCTTTTCCGCCAGGAAGCCGTGGCCGATCTCGCGCCGGCCCGGCCCGCGCAGCGGCGTCGTCTCGCCCACGGAAAAGGGAGGGAAGTTGTAGTGGAACAGGAAGCCCTTGAAGGAGACTCCGCTCAGGGCGTCGATGAGTTGCTCGTCATCCCGCGAGCCCAGCGTGACCGTGGCCAGGGCCTGGGTTTCGCCGCGGGTGAAGAGCCCCGAGCCGTGGGTGCGCGGCAGGAAGGACGTCTCGCACGTGATCTCGCGGATGTCCGTGGGCGAGCGGCCGTCCACGCGCTGGCCGTTCTTGATGATGGCCTCGCGCATGGTGCGCTTCTTCAGCTCGGAGTAGATTTCGCCCACTTCCTTGCCCAACGCCTCGTTGTCCTTGGCGGGGTCGAAGAACTTCGCGACGACCTCGTCCTTGAGCTCGTCAAGGGTCGCGTAGCGATCCTGCTTTTCCTTCACGGTGAGCGCCTTGGCGAGCTTGGCCTTGGCGAACTTCTCGACGGCGGCCGAGAGCTTCTTGTCCAGCTCCTTGACGGCCATCTGGCGCTTGGGCTTGCCGGCCTTCTTGGCCAGCTTCTCCTGCATGGCGATGAGCGGCTGGACGGTCTCATGGGCGAACATGATGGCATCCAGCGCGACGGCCTCGGAGACCTCCTTGAGCGCGCCTTCCACCATCAGCACGGCGTCCTGGCTGGCCGCTACGAAGATGTCCAGCTCGCTGTCGACCAGCTGCGCCGGCGTGGGGTTGGCGATGAACTCGCCACCGACGCGGCCCACGCGGATGCCCGCCAGCGGCCCGGGAATCGGCACGTCGGAGATCAGCAGCGCCGCCGAGGCGCCCAGCATGGCCGCCACCGCCGGCTCGTTCTCGTGATCCGTGCTCAGCACGGTCGCCACGATCTGCGTCTCGAAGTTCCAGCCGGCCGGGAAGAGCGGGCGGATCGGGCGGTCGATGAAGCGCGAGATCAGCGTCTCGCGGTCCGACAGCCGCCCCTCGCGCTTGAAGAAGCCGCCCGGGACGCGGCCCGCGGCGTACATCTTCTCCACGTAGTGCACGGCGAGCGGCGTGAAGCCCAGGTTCCTCTTCTCGTGCTTGTCCGCCGTGGCCGTGACCGGCACCACCGTGTCGCCAAAGCGCACCAGCACCGATCCGGAGGCCTGCTTGGCCAGGCGCCCGGTCTCGATGGATATAAGACGTCCCCCCACTTTTTCGGAAAAAGTGATCATTGCGCGTACTCCACTGTACGAATGGTTGGGTACGGGGGGAGCCGCCGCCGCGGAAGCAGTACCCATTGGGATCCAATTCGGGCTTCAGGCCGCCTGTGCCTGCAGGGCCGGAGGCCCCAATTGCATCCCAAGTCGCCGCTCGCGATGACGTTCCACCCCACGCTCCTGCCCCGCGCGCGAGCGCGGGCCCTGCCCGGCACTAGCGCCGGATATCCAGCTTCTGGATCACCTGGCGATACCGCTCGTGATCCGTGCGGTTCAGGTAGTCCAGCAGCCGGCGCCGCTGGCTCACCATCTTCAGCAGACCGCGCCGCGAATGGTGATCCTTCGTGTGCGTCTTGAAGTGTTCGGTCAGGTACCGGATCTTCTCCGAGAGCAGCGCGATCTGGACCTCGGGGGAGCCCGTGTCCTTCTCTCCGCGCTTGTACTGGCCGATGATCTCCGTCTTTTGCGTTTGCGTCATCATACCGGTCGTCAATCCCTCGTCTCTCTCGCCTTCGATGCAAATGGGCGGCCCCGCCGCCCTACAGTTCCGGGGTCGGGCCGCCAGCCGCGGCGACCCCCTAGACAAGCACCTTGCTGGGCTGGAAGCCCCAGGCTCCCGTGCCGGTGGGCACCACTTCACCAATAGCGATCAGGGTGCCGCACGGCCGCAGCGCCATCACCTTGGCCGTGGGCTGCGGGGGGGCCGTGTCTTCGGGAAGCGGGATGGTGCGACCATCGCGCAACTGCCGCTCGGCGGCATCCTCCACCTGCAGCGGCAGGTACTGGGGCAGATACGCAGACGGATTCTGCACGAATCCGAAATCGCCCCTGGCAACTGCTCCCTCAATCTCGTCAAGGGTAATGGAATTCTCCAAAGTAAACAAGTTTCCACAGGCCAGCCGGCGCAGGGCGGTGACGTGCGCCCCCACCCCCAGCCGCAGGCCCAGGTCGTCCACCAGGCTGCGCACGTAGGTGCCGGCCGAGGCCGTCACCCGCAGCGTCGCCAGGGGCGGCGAGATGTCCTCCAGCACGAGCGCGACCAGGCGCACCGGGCGCACCCGCTCGGGCACGTCCCGGCCCGCCCGCGCCAGCCGGTAGGCCGGCACGCCCCCCACCTTGACCGCGGAGAAGCGCGGCACGCGCTGCTCGTACCCCGTGCCGAACCCGGCCAATGCCGCGCGCAGGTCGGCCTCGCTCACGCCGCTGGGGTCCGCCTCGGCAACGACGGCGCCCTCGGCGTCGAAGGTCTCCGTGCGCTGGCCCAGCCGCAGCTCGACGCGATAGCTCTTGTCCAGCCCCTCGAAGGTGGGGATGAGCCGCGTGGCCTTGCCCACGAACACCGGCAGCACCCCCGTGGCCAGGGGGTCCAGCGTGCCCAGGTAGCCCAGCTTGGTCGCCCCGCCGGAGCGGCTGGCCCGGCCCCCCGGCAGCCCCAGCACCCGCTTGAGGCGCTCCAGCACGCGGTTGGAGGACAGCCCGGCGGGCTTGTCCAACACGATGATGCCGCTCCGGTTCGGCTCATTCATCGTCGGGCAGGGCCCCCTTGAGCGAATCGTCAGGCAGGGCCTCCTTGAGCGAATCGTCGGGCAGAACCGCTTTGAGCAGCAGGTCGATCTCCAGCGCGTGGTCGTAGCCCGGGTCGTAGTAGAAGTGCAGGCGCGGGGTGCGGCGCGTGCTGAGGGTGCGCGCCAGCGCCTGGCTGAAGAACCCGGCCGCGTGGTTCAGCGTCGCGGTCAGCTCCTTGGGGTCGGCGGCGGAGTCGTAGGCCGAGAACATCACCCGCGCCGTGGCCAGGTCCTTGGCCACCGTGACGCTGGTGATGGTGACCGAGTGCAGGCGCGGATCGCTGGCTTCCTTGATCAGCAACTGCCCCAGCTTCTGGCGGATGGACTCGTTGAGGTGCTCCAGCTTGCGGCCCGCCATGGCTCCCGCTCAGGCGCTGCGCTCGGCGCTGCGGGCAACGCTGCGCCCGGCGCGCTCCAGCTTGGGCGCTTCCTCGATGCGCACGAAGGCCTCGATCTGGTCCCCTTCGCGCAGGTCGTTGAAGTTGGCGATGCGGAAGCCGCACTCGAAGCCGGACTGCACAGAGGACACGTCGTCCTTGAAGCGGCGCAGGGAATTGAGCATGCCCGTGTGGATGACCACGTTGTCGCGATACACGCGCACCGGCACGTTGCGCTCCACCCGCCCGTCCGTGACGTTGCCGCCGGCGATGCGCCCGTCCTTGGTGGTGCTGAAGACGTCGCGCACCTCGATGTGGCCGATCACCTCCTCGCGCATGGTGGGCTTAAGCAGCCCCTGCAGGGCGGCGTGCACGTCGTCGACCAGCTCGTAGATGATCGAGTAGGTCTTCACGTCCACGCCCTCGGCGCGCGCCAGGTCCGCCGCCTTGAGCTCGGGGCGCACGTTGAAGCCGATCACGACGGCATTGGAGGTCGCAGCCAAGCTCACGTCGGTCTCCGTGATGCCGCCCACGCCGGCGCGGATCATGTTGACGCGGATGCGGACGTCGCCCTCGCGCTCCAGGCTGGAGCGGATCGCCTCCACGGAGCCCTGCGTATCGGCCTTGAGCACGATGTTGAGCGCGCCCTCCTCCACGCCCGGGCCGGAGCGCTTGAGGAAGTCCTCCAGGGAGACCAGCCGCGGCGCCACGACGCCCAACTCGCGCCGCTGCGCGGTACGCAACTCCGCGACTTCCTTGGCCGCGCGCTCGTCCGCCATCACGGAGAAGACGTCGCCCGCCTGGGGCAGCTCGCCGAAGCCCAGCACCTCCACGGGCATGGAGGGCGTGACCGCCTCCACGTTCTCCCCGCGGTCGTTCACCAGCGCCCGCACGCGGCCGTAGCTGTTGCCCGAGACGAAGAAGTCGCCCACCCGCAGCGTGCCCTGCTGCACCAGCACGGTGGCCACCGGGCCCCGGCGGCGGTCCATCTGCGATTCGATGATGTGCCCGCGCGCCCGCCCTTCCCGCGTGGAGCGCAGCTCCAGCAGCTCGGCCTGCAGGTGGATCATCTCCAGCAGTTGCGGCACGCCCTGGCCGCTCAGCGCGGAGATGGGCACCATCACCGTGTCCCCGCCGTATTCCTCGGGCACCAGCCCCTGCTCCATCAGCTGGCGCTTGACCTTGTCCAGGTCCGCGTTGGGCCGGTCGATCTTGTTCACCGCCACCAGGATCGGCACCTGGGCCGCCTTGGCGTGCTCGATCGCCTCCACGGTCTGGGGCATCACGCCGTCGTCGGCCGCCACGATCAGCACCACCAAATCCGTCACGTCCGCCCCGCGCCGGCGCAGGGACGTGAAGGCCTCGTGACCGGGCGTATCGAGGAACACGATGTCGCCCGCGTCGCTCTTCACATAGTAGGCGCCGATGTGCTGGGTGATGCCGCCCGCCTCGCTGGCGGTGATCTGGCTCTTGCGGATCGTATCCAGCAGCGTCGTCTTGCCGTGGTCCACGTGGCCCATGATGGTCACGATGGGCGGGCGTGGCACGAGCTGCTCCTCCGGGATGGGCTCGGCCGCGATGCGCTCGTCCAGGGTCGGCCCGCCCGTGGAGACTTCCAGCGTGATCTCGTAGTCGGCCGCGAGCAGCTCGGCGGTGGAGCTTTCCACCGTGTCGTTGATAGTGACCATCACGCCGAGCGCCAGCAGCTTGCGCAGCAGCTCGGAGGCCTTGACCCCGAGGGCTCCGGCCAGGTCCGCCACGCGGATGTGCTCGCCGATGCGGATCGCCTTCTGGCGGGGGTTGAAGGTGTGCTTGGGCTCCTCGACCGGCACGCGGATCACCTGGCCGGGCTTGCGGCGGCGGCTGCCGCCGCGGCGCGGCCGGATCCATTCGTCGTCTTCGGCGATGTAGTTGGTGCCCTTGCGCTCGCGCTTGACGTCGCGCCAGCTGCCGCGGCCCGGCGCTTCCTCCACGGCGGGAACCTCGCCGCGCTTGCGGCCGCGGCGCAGGTCGCGCCATTCCTCGCCCGCCTGGCCACGGGGGGCGCCGCCGGCATCCACGTCCACCGGCTTGGGCAGCGGGATGCCCACGACGGGCCGAGCCGCGTGTGGCCGGCCCACTTGCAGGATCGTCTCGGCGGCCGGGCCCGTCCCCCCGGCGGCCAGGGGCGCGGCAGGTTCGCCGGCGGAACCGTCCGCCGCGGCAGCCTCGGCCGGGGCCTCGGCGGCAGGGGCGCCAGCGGGCGGCTCGGCTGCCTCGG
>JBGOUY010000405.1:0-3005 GCA_041477795.1 bacterium | reverse complement strand
GCCGCCCGTGGAACCGCCGCCCCCGGCTGACACCGTGCCGCCGGGTGCCGCGCCGGAGCCGCGCACGTCGCCGGACGCGCCGCCGAGTCGTGCGCTGGAGCCGCCGGGGCCGCGTCCCCTGGTGCCGCCGCCGCTCTCGCCCGCCACCCTGCGCCGCGTGCTGGCCGGAGAAGAAGTGCTGGAGTGGTACGAGCACGATCACGTAATGGCGGCCCTGCCGATCACGCTGCCGGATGGGCGGGCGGGCGTGTTCTACCTGACGGCGCGGCGCTTCCGCTGGGATCACGAGGGCGTCCCCTGGCGCCTGCTGGCGGGGCTGGCCGCGACGCTGGTCGTGCTGTGGCTGCTGAGCTGGCCGCTCGCGGCGCACCTGGCGCGCCCGCTGCAGCGCATGGCCGCCGCCGCCGACGCCTTCGGCCAGGGCAACCTCTCGGTGCGCATCGCCCCGGGCGAGGTCCAGCCACACGCCCGGCACCGGCGGCGCCGCGACGAGATCGGGCGCCTCGCCGAGAGCTTCAACCGCATGGCGGACAACCTGCAGCGCCTGGTGCTGGGCCACAAGCAGCTCCTGGCGGACGTGTCCCACGAGCTGCGCTCGCCGCTGGCCCGCCTGCGCCTGGCGCTGGAGCTGGCACGCGGCGCCCAGGGCGCGGAGCAGGCGCGCTATCTGGGCGCGCTGGAACGGCAGGCCGACGCCATGGAGGAGCTGGTCGGGGAGCTGCTGCTGCACTCCCGCCTCAGCGAGGCGCCCGCCGCCCTGCGGCACGAGCCCGTTGCGCTGGACGCGCTGGTGCAGGAATGCGTCTCGGCGCAGCGGCCCGAGGCGGAGGCCAAGCGCGTGCTCCTGCGCAGCGACGTGCCGGGCGACCTGCCGACGGTGTCCGCGGAGCGCGCCCTGCTCAGCCGCGCACTCGCCAACGGCCTGCGCAATGCCGTGGCCTACAGCCCGCCGGGTGGCACGGTGGACGTGACGGTGCGCCGCGCGGGGGAGCGCCTGCACATCTTCATCCGCGACGAAGGGCCCGGCGTGGCGCCCGACCAGCTCGGGCGCATCTTCGAACCCTTCGTGCGCACGGATGCCGCGCGTGGCCGCGAAACGGGCGGCGTGGGCCTGGGCCTGGCCATTGTGCGGCGCTGCATGGAGGCCCACGGCGGCGGCGCCTCGGCCGCCCTGGGGCCGGAGGGCCGCGGGCTGGTGCTCGAGCTGTGGCTGCCGCTGCCGGCCGCCGGCTAGACCCGCCGCAGGGCCAGCACAATGCAGCTCGTGAGCGGCCACTGCCAGCGTAGCAGCAGCCGCCGCGCCAGGCGCTCGGCCTGCTCCAGCACGGGGATGCCCACGTAGTAGAAGTGCCCGATGTAGCCGGTGTGCTGCAGCACCTCGTACCCCAGCGACTCCAGCGTGCGCGTCAGGCGCGGCCCGGGATTGCCGCACAGGTCGTAGTACGCGGGGAACTTGCCCAGCTTGCCGTTGAAGTCCCGCCAGGGCTGCCACAGCTTCAGCAGCGCGAAGGAAACGCGGTCGGGCAGCCAGCGGTTGATCAGCAGCGGCAGGCTGTAGGGCGTGGGGTAGAAGTGGATGGCGAGGCCGCCCGGGCGCAGCAGGCGGTGGATGTTCAGGTGCGCCTGCCGCACGTCCCGGATGTGCTCCAGCAGCATGTGCGTGAACACCAGGTCGAACGGCTCCACGGCGATGGGCGCGTCGAAGCGCTCGCTGGGGGCGCCGATGTCCACCTGGATCTTGCGGCACCAGTCCGGCGCCTTGGCCAGCTCCGTGGGCGAGAGGTCGAGCACGGCGTAGTCCAGCCCGTGCCGCTGCACGAATGCCCGATCCAGCAGGGGATTGGCGCCGCCGCCGATATCCGCGACGCGGCGGATGCGGTGCTGCGCGAGGAACGACTCCAGGTAGGCGGGCGCATTGAGCCAGCCGGGGTACTCCTCGATGGACTTGAAGGTCATCCGCTGCGCTCTCCCTGGCCTCGTGGAGGTTCGCCCGCGCAGGCTCCCCCCTGGTGTAGCATTGCCGCGCCGCCCTTGGCGAGGCGGGGGCCGCCGGCGGGGGCGCTGCGGGTTGCGGGCCGCGCCGCCGGCTGCTAGGACCCGCGCAGCAGCCACGGCCGCGCCGGCAGCGGCCCCGCGGCCCGTGCCCAGCCCAGGCCCGCGGCGCACACCCTTCGCAGGAGCCCGCCCTCCATGAAGATCACCGACTGCACGCTGGAGCTGTTCGCCTGGGACGATATCCCCAGCACCACCTACGGCCGCCACACCGGCCACTTCCGCGGCGCCAGCGAGCTGGGCCTGCTTACCCTGCGCACCGACGAGGGCAGGGAGGGACACGCCTTCCTGGGCTCGACCATGCGGGGCGCGAAGAACGACGCGGAATCGCTGATCCGCCACCTCAAGCCGGTCGTGCTGGGGCAGGACCCGCTGGAGCGCGAGCGGCTCTACCAGGGGCTGATGCAGCGCAACCGGCACACCACCTGGCGCTGCATCGGCGCGGTGGACGTGGCGCTGTGGGACCTGGCCGGCCAGATCGCGGGGCTGCCCATCCATCGCCTGCTGGGCGGCTATCGCACGAGCGTGCCGGCCTACGCCAGCTCGCCCGTGCTGGCGGCGCGGGAGGCCTACGCGGAGCAGGCCGCGCAGTTCAAGGCGCGCGGCTGGCCGGCCTACAAGATCCATCCGCCCACCCAATGGCGCGAGGACATCCGCATCTGCGAGGCCGTGCGCAAGGCGGTGGGGGACGAGTACACCTTGATGCTGGACCCCACCTGGTCCTACCAGTACGAGGAGGCCGTGCGCGTCGGCCGCGCCATCGAGGCGCTGGGATTCTACTGGTACGAGGATCCGCTGGCGGACGACGACCTGACCAACTACGTCAAGCTCAAGCAGAAGCTGCACATCCCGATCCTGGCCACGGAGTACTCGCCCGGCGGCTTCACCGCCTATGCGCCCTGGCTGATGGCCCAGGCCACGGACTTCCTGCGCGGGGACGTCGCCGTGAAGGG
>JBGOUY010000055.1:0-17522 GCA_041477795.1 bacterium | reverse complement strand
CACGACATCGAGCGGGCGCAGCGGGGCATCGTCTACATCGACGAGATCGACAAGATCGCCCGCAAGAGCGAGAACCCGTCCATCACCCGCGACGTGTCCGGCGAGGGCGTGCAGCAGGCCCTGCTCAAGGTGATCGAGGGCACCGTGGCCAACATCCCGCCGCAGGGCGGGCGCAAGCATCCGCAGCAGGAGTTCCTGCAGGTGGATACCTCGAACATCCTGTTCATCTGCGGGGGCGCGTTCGTGGGCCTGAGCAACATCATCGGCCAGCGCACGGGCAAGAAGACCATCGGCTTCGGCACCGATCACATCTCGCAGAAGAACCAGAACGTGGGCGAGATCCTGCGCCACGTGGAGCCGGAGGACCTGCTCAAGTTCGGGCTGATCCCGGAGTTCGTGGGCCGCATCCCCGTGGTGACGACCCTGGACGAGCTGACCGAGGAGGATCTGATGAAAATCCTCGTCGAGCCCAAGAACGCCCTGCTCAAGCAGTACATCAAGCTCTTCGAGATGGAGAACGTGGAGCTGGACATCACCGAGAAAGCGCTGCTGCTGGTGTCCCACGAGGCCATCAAGCGCAAGACCGGCGCGCGCGGACTGCGGGCGATCCTCGAGAACGTGATGCTCGAAATCATGTACCACGTGCCTTCCATGAAGAACGTGAAGAAGGTGGTGGTGACCGAGGAGACGATCCTCAACAAGACCGAGCCGCTGATGATCTTTACCGACGAGCCCGAGGCCGAGCGCAAGCTGCGCATCAGCTAGCCGCGGCACCCCGGCTCCCACGCCCAACCGACGCCCGTTGGCTCTGCTTCGTTGCGAAACCAACGGGCGTCGTCGTTTCATGAACCCATGAGCGATTCCCCCTTCAATCTGACGGGCAAGGTCGCCCTGGTGACGGGCGGCAACAGCGGGATCGGCCTGGGCATGGCCGAAGGGCTGCTGCGCGCCGGCGCGCACGTGTGCATCTGGGGCACCAATGAGAGCAAGAATGCCGCGGCGGCCGAGCGCCTGCGCGCCATTGCCGGCAGCGCCGAGCGGGCCGGCGGGGCCCCTGCCGCCCCGCGCGTGCTGGCCCGGCGCTGCGACGTCTCGGACGAGGCCGCGGTGGAGCGCGGCTTCGCGGAGCTGCTGGGCGAGCTGGGCCGGATCGACGCCTGCTTCGCCAACGCGGGCGTCACCAGCGCGCGCACGCGCTCCTTCGTGGAGATGACCGCGGCGGAGTGGCGGCGCGTGCTGGGGGTGAACCTGGACGGCACGTTCTTCACCCTGCGCGCCGCGGCGCGCCACATGCAGCAGCGCGGCGGGGGCGGCTCGCTGGCGGCCACGGCCAGCCTCTCGGCGCTGCTGGGCATGCCACGCGCGCACAACTACGCCGCCTCCAAGGGCGGCATCGTCTCCATGATGCGCGGCCTGGCCGTGGAGCTGGGCCGCCACGGCATCCGCGCCAACGCCATCGTGCCAGGCTGGATCGAATCGGAAATGACCCACGACTTCCTGGCGGGCAAGCCGGCCCAGGAGCGCGTGCTGCCCCGCGTGCCCCTGCGCCGCTGGGGCGAGGGCAGCGACTTCGCCGGGCTGGCCGTCTACCTGGCCAGCGACGCCTCCGCCTACCACACGGGCGACGTGTTCGTCATCGACGGCGCCTACTCGCTGTTCTAGCCACCGGCTGGCCCCGGACAAGGACGCCCCCGCCTGCCCGGCTTGCGCGCCCCTTGAGTCGCCCGGCCGCGGCGGGCACAATGGGGCATGGAGCCGGCGCCTTGCCTCATGCGCCGCCCCTTCACCTCTCGCCGCCGGACGCCACCATGCTGGATATCGACGCACACCTCAAGAAGGCGCTGAAGGAGCGGGACAGCGCGGCCCTGACCGGCTATCGCGCCGTGAAGGCCAAGATCAACCTCAAGCTCACCGAGGCCGGGCGCGGCACGGACAAGCCCCTCAGCGAGCCCGAGCTGCTGGCGCTGATCCAGCGGGAGATCAAGGAGCGCCTGGAATCCAACGAGTTCCTCACCCCCGAGCGGGCGGACTACCGGGAGAACGCGCGCATCATCGCGGTGCTCTCCGCGCACCTGCCGCGGGCGCTCTCGGCGGAGGAGCTGGACGCCGCCGTGCGCACCGCCATCGCCGCCGCGGGCGCGGCCGGGCCCAAGGACATGGGCAAGGTGATGGCCGCGCTGCGCGGCACGCCGGGCCTGGACATGGCCGCCGCCTCCGTCCGCGTCAAGGCGCTGCTGACGCCGGGGGGTTGAGCCGTTCGGCAACGTCGCACGGTCCGGGGTGCTTGGCGGGTTGCCGCTACTTCACGCCGTTGACGACCCACTTGGGCTTGGCGCCGCGCTCCACCACGGCCTTCACGTTCTCCAGCGCGAGGCGGATGGCGCGCACGCCGCTCTCGGGATTGACCCCGGCGACGTGGGCGGTGAGCAGGCAGTTCTTCGCGCCCAGCAGGGGATTGTCCCGCACGACGGGCTCCTCGCTGTACACGTCGATGCCCGCGCCGGCGATCTTCCCGCTGTCCAGCGCTTCGCGCAGGGCGGGTTCGTCGACGATGTGCCCGCGGGCGCAGCAGACCAGCAGCGCCGTGGGCTTCATCAGCGCGATGCGCCGCGCGTCCACCATGCCCTGCGACTGTTCGTTGAGGTCGGTGTTGATGCTCACCACGTCCGCCGTGCGGAACAGCTCGTCCTTCTCCAGGAACGTCGCCTCCAGCTCCGCCACGATCTTGCGGTCGATGGGGCGGATGTCGTTGTAGACGATCTTCATGCTGAAGGCCTTGGCGCGGCGGGCCAGGTTGCTGCCCGTATCGCCCAGGCCGATCACGCCCAGGGTCTTGCCGTTCAGCTCGAAGGAGCGCTTGGTGAGCAGGCGCGCGCCGGCCCAGTCCCCCTTGCGGGTGAGGGCCTCGGCCTCGCGCAGGTTCTTGGCCAGCGCGGCGATGAGGGTCATGCCGTGCTCGGCGACGGCCTCCTTGTTGACCCCGGCCACGTTGCAGCAGGGGATGCCGCGGCGGGCGCAGGCCTCCAGGTCCAGCGTGTTGTAGCCCACGCCCATGCGCTGCACGATCTTGATGCGCGGGGCGGCATCGAGCAACTGGTCGTGCACCGGCTCGGCGGAGACGAGGAAGGCATCCACGTCCGCCACCTTGGCCAGCGCCGCGCGGCTGTAGCGCCCGTCCGACCCGGCCTCCAGCAGCACGTGCGGCAGGTCCGGCGGGATGCGCGAGAGCAGCTCCGGGCGCGCCTTGGTGAGAAATGCGACTTTCACGGCCATTGCCTCGACAGAGGGGGAAGCGCCTATACGCCGTTGAGCACCCAGCGCGGCTTTTCGCCGCGCTCCACCACGGCGCGCACGTTGTCGTGGGCCCAGGTGAAGATGCGGCGCGTCGTCTCGTCCGTCACGCCGGCCACGTGGGACGTGACGATGCAGTTCTTGGCGGAGAGGAGCGGATTGTCCATGCGGATCGGCTCCTCGCTGAATACGTCGATGCCGGCGCCGGCCAGCCGCCCCGCGTCGAGCGCATCGCGCAGGGCCGCCTCGTCGATGATGCCTCCGCGGGCGCAGCACACCAGCAGCGCGCTGGGCTTCATCAGCGCCAGGGCGTGCGCGTCGATCATGCCGCGCGACTGGTCGTTCAAGTCCGTGTTGATGCTGACGATGTCCGCCTCGCGGAACAGCTCGTCCTTCTCCAGGTACTGGGCGCCGACGGCCTCGATGGTCTCCGCCTCGATCTCGCGGATGTCGTTGTACACGATGCGCATGCCGAAGGCGCGGGCGCGGCGGGCGAGCTGCGAGCCCGTGTTGCCCAGGCCCACGATGCCGATCGTCTTGTTGTAGAGCTCGAAGGTCTGCTGCGTGAGCAGCCGCGCGTCGGCCCATTTCAGCTCGTGGGTCAGGCGGTCCGCCTCCAGCAGGTGCCGCGCCAGGGCCATGATCAGCGTCATGCCGTGCTCGGCGACGGCCTCCTTGTTGGCGCCCGGTACGTTGCAGCAGGGGATGCGGCGCATGGCGGCCGCCTTGAGGTCCAGCGTCTCGTAGCCCACGCCCAGGCGCTGCACGATCTTCAGGCGCTTGCAGGCGGCCAGCATCTGCTCGTTGACCGGCTCCATGCTGATCACCAGCGCATCCGCGTCCGCGCAGCGGGCCAGGTCTTCCTTGCTGTACACCCCGCCCGGCCCGGCCTGCACGACCACGGGCTCGATGTCCGGGGGGATCAGCTCCTTCAGGTCGGGGCGGGCCTTGGCCAGGTAGGCGATCTTCACGGAGCGTGCTCCAGCGGATGCGGTGCGGGCAGGCGGGCGCGGGGCATGAGCGGCCGGCAGCGGGCGCCCGGCCGGGTCGGATCGGTTGTAAGCGCTGGCGCGGCGAATGTCCAGCCCCCGCCCACGGCGGCCCCGCCAGCGGGGCCCAGTGCAGGACCTCACCCCGCCCCGCAAGATGCGGGGCGGCCCCTCTCCCGGAGCTATTGGCTCGCCCCGCGAGCGGAGCTCACGGCGGAAAGGGACATAACGGACGCGGCGACGCCGGCTCCCCCTCTCCCGTGGGAGTGTATAGACCGGGGACATGGTTAACACCCGTGCGAGGACATGGTTGACACTTTCCTTTGCTAACCTCGGGGACCCACCAGGAGGGGGTCCCGATGCCATGGAAGGTGACAAACGCCATGACCTTCGACGCGGCGGGCTGTTCCTCTCTCCCCATGGGAGAGAGGTGGCTGCCGTCAGGCAGCCGGAGAGAGGCCCCGCCGGACGATCGCCACCCCGCACGGGGTTTGCGCCCAGCACGTCGTGGCGCTGAAGCCGCCATCCGGCCGCCTACAGAAAATGTGTCGGGACCTCAGCCGTTTGCGGAGAGGGTGGCTCGCGGCAGCGAGCCGGGGTGAGGTTCCGGCGCCACCGGCGCCCATTCTGCAGGGCCGCGCGAGTCGACCTGATGGATCGGCGGCGCAGGCTGAGGTGCCGCTTTGGCAGGGGGTTTGCGCCTTGCGCGTGGTGCGGCATGTCCCGACCAGGTTAACACCTATGGGGCGCTGCCCCCGCACCTGTTTTATCGGTTCGCCCCGCGAGGGGGCTGCTCCCGCGCAGGATGTGATTCTTGCCCCAGTCTGCCTAGCGCACGCCCCGCGCGCCCAGATAATCCCGGTACTTCATGTCCTCAGCGAGGATGTGGGTGAGCACCCAGTCCGCGACGAAGGTGCCCGCCTGCTCCGGCGTGAGGCGCCCGTAGCGCTGGTCGGCCTTGAACTTGAGCAGCGTGCGCAGAAGCAGGCCGTGCTCCACCACGTGCCCGGCGAGCCCGGGCCAGTCCAGCTCGCGCAGGATGCGCTCCTCCTCGTCGAAGTGCTCCACGGCGCACTCGATCAGGTCGTCCAGCAGGTCGCGTGCGCTGATTGCGCCGATGCGGCTGGACAGCGATTCCATCAGGTGCGCGGCGCGATCGATCATGGCGCGATGGGCCGAATCCAGCGACCCCACGCCAACGCTGTAGGCCGTCGTCCAGCGCAGTTGCTCGACCATGTGGGTGCTCCGGGAGATGGGCAGCGGGGGATGCGGGGCATGGATGCTCCCGGCTTCCATTCCACCCTCCCGCCGTGACGCTGTCATTGATCTGCATCACGTCGGCGTGGCCGCGCGCCTGCGGCCGGTGCCCCGGCGCCGGGCACGGCGGCGGCCCGTGCGCGGCCGGAATTGACGAGGCGCGGCCGCCCTGCTATCGGGTGCAGTCGGCTGGCCGCCTCACCCCGCACCCGGAATCCCCGCGCATGCACAGCAATCCCCGCTACCGCTACCTCCTGCTGGACGTGGACGGCACGCTGCTGGACAGCCGCGGCGCGGTCTCCGCGCGCACCCTGGGTACGCTGCGGCGGGCGGTCGCGGCCGGCCTGACGCTGGTGCTGGCCACCGGGCGCACCTACAACTCCCTGCGGCGCATCACGGATGGCGCGGGGCTGCCGCCCTTCCACATGATCACCAACGGCGGCGCGGTGGGCCTGACGCCCGGTGGCGCGGCCGTGCGCTACACGGCCTACCTGCAGCCCGCGGACTGGCGCCAGGTCGTCGCGGCGCTGGAGGGCGAGGGCCTGGCGCCCCTGGTGTTCTCCCACCAGCACCCCGAGCCGCCCCTGTTCTGGGTCAGCCGGGAGGCGGGCGGGCCGCATTTCGGCGCCTACCTGGCGCGCAACCGCGCCTTCTGCCGCGTGGCCCCCGCCCTGACGCAGACGGAGATCCCGCGGGTGGTGGAGGTGGCCGCACTGGGGCGCGATGCCGCCTTCGACGCCGCCTCGGCGCGCGTGCTGGAGCGCTTTGCCGGGCGCGTACGTTGCCACAGCATGCGGCTGCCGATCAACCAGGAGCCGGGCCGGATCACCGAGTTCTTCGCGTCCGGCACGTCCAAGTGGCAGGCCTTCCTGGGCCTGTTCCCCGAGGCGGCCGGGCACCCGGAGCAGGTCATCGCCATCGGCGACGAGGTCAACGACCTCGAGATGATCCGCGCCGCCGGGCTGGGCGTCGCCATGGGCAACGCCATCCCCGCCGTGCAGGCTGCCGCGCAGCGGGTCACGGCGGACCTGGATCACGACGGCCTGGCCGCCGCGCTGGAAGCCGCGCTGGAGGACTGAGCGCGGGCCCCCGCGCCAAGCGGGCCGCGCGCTGCGCACGGCGAGCGGCCCGCGAGCGGCCGTGCCATCGTCCGTGCCTGCGCGATGCGGGGCGCCCCTACGGCTGGCCCTTGTTCATCTCCATCTCGTACTGCATATGTGCGGGCTTCCACTTGGCGAAGGGCTCCACGTGGCCCCAGTAGGCCGAATAGCCCACGACGGCCCACAGCACCGCGCCGATCAGCAGGCCCACGGCGCCGAAGAGGCGGAAGGCCGGCAAGCCGTGCAGGCGCAGCATGGGCACCGCGCCCAGGCCGATGAGGCCCATCCAGATGAAGCTCACGCCGTTCAGCGCCGGATTGCTGGTGAGCCCGACCTTGAGCACCTGGATGCCGACCAGCAGGGCGGCGAGCCCGGCGAACTCGGCGTAGACGGTCACCGCCAGCAGGTCCAGCCCGAACATGATCACGAAGGCCAGGCCCAACAGCAGGATGCCGAAGAACACGGACATCTCGCCGTAGAGGATGTTGAAGCTGCCCGGCAGCGGCCAGGTGAAGATCATGTGCAGCCCGGTGGCCAGCGCCAGGAAGCCGGACATGAGCAGACCCGGCACCCAGCGCCGCTCCTGTGCCGTGCCCACGTCAAAGAACACCCAGGCGGCCATCAGCACCAGGCCCGCGACGAGGTTGATCAGAATCACGGTCAGGTAGTCGATATACATCGCGCCTCCCTTGCGGGTTGGGGGAAGGCGCGGCACACCGGAGCCTATCCCCGGCGCCGCGCCCGGCCCATCCTACCATCGGCCGTTGGCGGGGCCTACCGGGGCGCCCGCGCCCACGCCCGGCGGCTCGGCGCGTCCCCGCACCGTGCGGCGCGGGGTTTGCGCCCGGCGCCCAAAGCGGCTAAAGGATGGAGCGGGCCGCCCGCCGCGCTGCCGCGGCGCCCGCCGCCCGAGCTTTCCGGACTCCCAGGATTCACCTGACAGGTCGACGATGAAACTGATCCGCTTCGGCACCCCCGGCCGCGAGAAGCCCGGCGTGCTGCTCAACGACGGCACCCGCCTGGATCTTTCCCGGCACCTCTCCGACTACACGCCCGAGTTCTTCGCCGCGGGCGGCCTGGCCCGCGTGGCCGAGCTGGTGGCGGCCCGCAAGGACGTGCCCACGGCCGACGCGAAGGCCCGCCTGGGCGCCCCGGTCGCGCGGCCGCTCAAGTTCATCGCCATCGGGCTCAACTACCGCAAGCACGCCGCGGAGGTGGGCGCGCAGATCCCCAAGGAGCCCGAGGTCTTCACCAAGTACACCTCCTGCATCAGCGGCCCGGACGACGCCATCTGGGTGCCCCGCACCAGCAAGAAGCTCGACTACGAGGTGGAGCTGGCGTTCGTCATGAAAGACCGCGTGGCGGACCTGGCCTCCGAAGGCGAGGCCCTGCAGCACGTGGCGGGCTACCTGATCTGCAACGACGTCAGCGAGCGCGACTTCCAGTTCCGCGGCTCGCAGTGGGTGCGCGGCAAGAGCGCGGATACCTTCGGCCCGCTCGGGCCCTGGCTCGTCACGCCGGACGAGGTGGGCGACCCGCACACCCTGGACCTCAGCCTCAAGGTCAACGGCAAGGTACGCCAGCAGAGCAACACCAGCGACTTCATCTTCAACATCCCGCACGTGATCTGGTACTGCAGCCAATTCTTCACGCTGGAGCCGGGCGACGTGATCACCACCGGCACGCCCGCGGGGGTGGCGGTGGGCATGAAGGACCCCAACGCCTTCCTCAAGATCGGCGACGTGGTGGAGCTGACCATCGCCAGGCTGGGCACGCAGACGCAGAGGGTGACGGCCAAGCCCTGACCAGCCGTTGCCGGCCGGCGACCCGGGCTGGCACTTTCCCTTGCCTGGCTTCGTTTGGAAATTTCGCGGGCTGGCCGCCAGACCGCTCCGGACGGGCCTTGGCGAACTCCGACCCGGCCTCCATACTACCACAACGGGGCCGCCGGCGCAGCCGGCAAGTTTGGACGAATACGGACCTTTGCGGACTTTCCGTAACCACCGGGCGGCTGAGCGCCTGTGCGGCTGAGCAGTTGGGCGTCCGGGCGGCCGGGCGGCTCAGGGGCCCGCGGCCTGCAGGCGCTCCCACAGGTGGATCAGCACGGCCAGGTCCTGCGCGGCGTGGCCGACGGACTTGAACACCGTGCGCCCGGGGCCGCGCTGCGGGCGGGCGCCCGGCCCGAGCAGGTCGAACAGATCGCCGGCCAGGCGCGCCTCGCTCCAGCCGCGCGCCACGGCCGCGCGCAGGTCGCCCGCCTCCGCGATCGCGCCCCGCGTGTCCAGCCAGCAGCGGCCCTCCAGGAAGGCCTCGGGCGGCAGCTCGTTCATGGCGTGGGTGGCCGAGCCGATGCCCACCACGTGGGCGCGCGGCGCAAGCTGGGCCCAGGCGAAGAGCGGCCGCGGCGCCGGGGTCGTCGTCACGACGCAGTCGGCCTCGGCCAGCCGCGCCGCCGCATCGTCGCAAGCGTGCAGCCGCGCCCGCAGCGGCTCGGGCAGGGCCGCGGCCAGGCGCGCGAAGCTGGCCGGCGTGCGCGTCACGGCCCACACCGCCTCCAGGCCCGGATAGGCCGCCGCCAACGCCGCCACGTGCGCGGCCGCCTGCACCCCCGCTCCGAACACCACCAGGCGCCGGCATTCCGGCAGCAACGCCAGCGTGGCCGCGCTGGAAACCGCCGCCGTGCGCAGCGCCGTCATGGGCTTGCCATCGCCCCAGAACAGCAGGCGCCCCGTCTCCGCGTCGTAGAGGAAGACCTCCGCCTCCACGGAGGGGAAGCGGCTGGGCATGAGGTGCACGGACTTGAGGCCGATGTAGCGCCCCGTGGCGGCGGGCATGTACAGCCCGATGGTGTCCCGCCCCGGCACGGGCAGGTGGATGCGCTGGGGCACCACCACGGCCTCGCGGGCGTGCTCGGCGAAGAAGCGCTGCACCGCCCGCAGCGCCTCCTGCGGCGAGAGCAGCGCGCGCAGCCGCTCGCCGGTCAGGTAGGGCGCGGGCAAGGCCATGGGTACTGGCTTGGCAATGGGATGCGAGGGCCGTGCGAGGCCGCCGCGCTTAGTCCGCGGCTTCCCGCTCGGCGCGGTCGGCGGGCAGCGCGGTGGGCGCAGTCGGCCCGGTCGGAGCCGCCGGCTGCGCCGGCAGCGGGTGCGCGACGAATTCCAGCGCGTGCGGACCCTGCGCGCCGTTCTGCAGGTAGGCCACCACGCCCGGCGCATTGGCCGCCGTGACGCTGTGGAACCACTTGCCCTGCGGATAGGCCACGGCGATGGGGCCGCCCTTGCAGATACGCAGGCAGTTGACCTTGGTGCGATAGAGCTTGGCCCTGCGCAGATCCGGGTTGAGGTTCTTCACTGCGCGCTTGACGGCCTGCCAGGCCTCCAGGCCCTCCTCCGGGCTGCAGCAGTCCGGGCCGGTGCACAGGAACAGGTGCGTCTCCACGTTGGCGATGCCGAGCAGATCGGCGATCTGCTCCAGCGTCTTGTCCTTGTGCTCTTCCTTGGACATGGGCTCCGGGCGGCGGCGAGGGAGGAAGGCTTCGGGAGCGGCGGCACTGTGCTAAAGGCGGTGTGCTACAGGCGGCTGCGCTAGAGGCGGCGGCGCAGCCAAGCCTGCACCAGCCGGAACTCGCGCTCCTCGAACTGGGCTTCGTCCAACTTACCTTCTTGCCGCCCCGCCCGCAAATAGTGCAGCTTGGCGAGCCACTCGGTCTCGTCCGCGCAGGCGCTCCAGCCGCCTTCGGTGCGGCGCACGAGGCGATCGTATTCCGCCTCGTCCACCAGCAGCGGCTCGGCCTCGGAATGCGGGCGCAGGTTGATCGCCATGGCGGCGCTATTCTCCCTCGAACTCCACCAGGTTGGTGAGCTTGTACTGGCGCAGGCGGTCGCGCCCCTTCAGGTCCACCAGTTCCACCACGAAGGCGCAGCCCTGCACCTGGCACCCCAGGCGCTCCACCAGGCGGCAGGCCGCCTCCATGGTGCCGCCCGTGGCGAGCAGGTCATCCACCATCAGGACGCGCGTGCCGATCCCCAGCGCATCCTTGTGGATCTCCAGGCGGTTCTCCCCGTATTCCAGCGTGTACTCCACGCCGAAGGTCTCGCCCGGCAGCTTGCCCGGCTTGCGGATGGGCACGAAGCCCGTGCCCAGCTCCAGCGCCAGGGGCGCGGCGAGGATGAAGCCGCGCGATTCCACGCCCACCACCATCTCGATGTCCGCGTCCCGCCACTGCTCCGCCACCGCCTTCACGCTGTCGCGGAAGCCCTGCGCGTGCTGGAAGAGCGTCGTCAGGTCGCGGAACTGGATGCCCGGCTGGGGGAAGTTGGGGATCGTGCGGATGAGCGACTTGAACGGGTTCATGCGTGGCCTTGCGGCAAGGGGGTGCGGGGCGCCGCGCGGCGCGGTGCCTCCTGTCCGGGAGCAAACCAGGAATCCGCGGCGCTGTCCAGACCGGCCCGTTCCGCGCCGGCGGCGGGACGCGGCCGATGCCCGCTCAGGTGCCTTGCTCGGTCGACTGGGCCAGCTTGGTGCCGGCGGAATAGGTCGCCCCGCCCTTCTTCAGGCTCACCAGGTATTTGCCCAGCTTGAGGCGGTTCAGCTCGCGCAGACCCGTGAACTGCAGGTGCACCCCCGTGCTGCCGTCGTCGCGCGGGAAGAGGCCGACGCACTGGGCGACCACGTCGTCCCTGATCTGCGCGGCGGGGAGCTTGAACACGACCATGTCCCCTTCGTGCAGGCGCTCCGCGGTGTCCGGGGCCTGGGCGAGCGCGCCGCCGATGCTGATGTCCTTGATCACGCCGTCGAAGCGGTACTGCGAGTCCATCGCGCGCAGGCTGCCCGCCGTGCGCTCGCTGGTGAACTCCTGGCGGATCACGTAGAACTCGGTGGGCACCTCCACCTGGATGCGGTCCGCATTGCGGAAGAGCAGGCGGCTGATGGCGCGGGTGTGGCCGCAGAGGATCACCCGGTTGCCCGTCGGGATCTGTCCTTCCACGGGGCAGGTGAACTCGTACTCCGCGTCGTGCTCCCGCGCCACGCGGAACTGCAGTTCGCGCAGGTTCCCGATGCTCACCGGTTTGCCTTTCGCGGTGGGGGGCCGGATAATGAACTGCCGCTCGTTGACGCCCAGCAGGGTGGTGAGGAAGCTGACCTCGCGCTTGGGCAGGCGGATGCTGCAGCGCAGGCGGGTGCCGGGGGCGAGCATGCGCGTGTCCACGAAGGGATTGCGCACATTGCTGAAGCCGTATTCCAGGCGCTGGCGCAGCGCGGCGATGCGGCGCAGCGCAGGGTCGGTGGGGTTGGCCTCCAGGAAGCGCTGCACCGTCGCCTCGAACGTGTCGCGCGATTCCAGCAGCTTCAATAGGTCCGCCGTGTCCCCGCCGCCGGTCAGCGTCTGCATCAACTGCACCTCCGAGCGGCCCAGGTTGAGATCGTTGACCATGAGCTTGAGGCTGGCCTCCTCGCGCTGCCCGGCCACCGCCACGGCCCAGCGCCGGCGCTGGACGTAGAAGTACGCAAACACCCCGCCCGCCACCGTCAGCGCCACGAGCAGCACGGCTTCGATGATCCCGTTCAGCGGCAGCCCCTCCTCGCCCCGGGACTTAAAGACACTCAGGTCGATGCTCCTGGCAGGGGACGTGAGAACCTGACCGAGAAAACTCATCCATTGGGCCATGTCGTCTGCCCCGTCGAAGTGCGCGTGGTTAGCGATGCGGCGCGGCCTTATTTTCGCAGGATCGCCTTGCAATTGAAAGAACGACCCACCTACGCCGTTTTCGGCGGCTCATTCAATCCGCTGCACGAGGGCCACCTGGGCATCGTGCGCGCGCTGGCGGCCGATGCGGAGCTGAGCGGCGTGATCGTGGTGCCCGCGCGGCGCTCGCCGTTCAAGCGCGAGGCCGCGCTGCTGCCCGATGCGGTGCGCTGGAGCATGCTGCGCCAGGCGCTGGCCGGGCTGCCGGGCGTGGTGCTGAGCGACGTGGAGTTGCGGCGCCCGCCGCCCTCGTACACGGTGGAGACCCTGCACGCCCTGGCGGCGCTGCTGCCGCAGGCGCGGCTCCAGTTCGCGCTGGGCTGGGATGCCTTCGCGGAGTTCGCAGGCTGGCACCGCGCGGCGGAGATCCTCGCGCTGGCGGAACTGCTGGTGTTTGACCGCGCCGGCACGCAGCGCGCGGCGCCCGCGCACCCGGCCGCCTGGGCGCGGCTGCTCCCCCCGCCGTGGGATGCGCGGGCGCGGCCGCGCGATGCGCAACGGCTGGAGACGGCGGAGGGGCGCCTGCTGCTGCGCCACCTGCCGCTGCCGCTGCCCGCCGTGGCCGCGCGGGTGCTGCTCAGCGAGCGCTCCCTGGACGGCGTCCCGCCCGGCGCGCGGGAGGTGCTGGCCGACTTCTGGCGCCGCACGGAGCAGGCCTGAGGGCGCCATGGCGGGACTGCGCGTGGTCTGGGTCGGCAAGTCGCAGCAGCGCTTCGTGGAGGAAGGCATCGCCTACTACCGCGAGCGCATCGGGCCCTACCTGCCGCTGGAGCTGGTGGAGGTGCGGGCGGCCGCCCATTCCGGGCGGGACGCGGCCCAGGCGCTGCGGCGCGAGGGCGAGGCGATCCTCAAGCGGATCGGGCCGGACGAGCCGCTGGTGCTGCTGGACGAGCGCGGGCGGCAGCTCGATACGGCGGGCTTCGCGGACTGGCTGGGGGCGCGGCAGGCCGTTGCCGGCCGGGCGATCACCTTCGTCATCGGCGGGGCCTACGGCGTGGACGAAGCCGTGCGAGGGCGGGCGGCGGACGTGATCGCCCTCTCGCGGCTCACGCTGCCGCATCAGCTCGTGCGCGTGGTGCTGCTGGAACAGCTCTACCGCGTGCTGAGCCTGCGCGCCGGGCACGGCTACCACCACGAGTGAGGCGGCGGCCGCGGCGCAGGCATGGCCGCGGGCCGAGCCGCCCGTGCGCGAGGGCAGAGGCCGGCCCCTGCCACGCCCTGCCACCCCGGGGGGCGGAAGGACGCGCGGCCGGTGGCCCGCGGGTGCGGCGGCGGACCGTTCTACTGGGCGGGCTTGTCGCGAGTCAGCGAGATGGTCTTGCCCCGCACGTTCACCTTGAGCTTGTCGCCAGGCTTGAGTCCGGCGCGCATGAGGGGCTCCTGCGGCACGTTCACGCCGAAGGCATTGCCCTTGCCGCGGCGCTTCACCTCCACCAGCTCGACGCGCTTGAGCTCCTTGCGGCCCCGCCGGTTCGGCTTGAACGGCGGCACCGGGTGCCCGGTCAGCTGCGAGGCCTTCACCAGGCGATTGTTGAGCGTGAAGGTGGTCTTGAAACCGAGCTGCTTGGCAATCTGCTTCTGATTGTGACCTTCCAGGGCCAGTTTTTCGACCTGCTTGAGCAATTGAATGGCCTGGTCCTTGTTATCTTTGGCTACCGCTTCCATTGGTCGCGACCTATTTGCATGGTTCGAAGTAAATCTCCGCACGGATGCGGGAAGTTTGCATTCAAATTCTCAGCACGCACGGACATTCTGTGCCGTTGCACGTGAATCTCTAGCAACGACCTGTGGCAATGGCAATAACATTCGTGCGGCAAGATGATGAAACCTGCTCAATTCCTGGCTGTCAAGTTCAAAATGTAAGTGCAGCCCGGTCCGGCCTCCATGGCTCGGAAAGCGTGATCCTTCCGATGCGCAATGGCAGCGGCCGGCCACTCCGCCGGCCCGGCTGAAGGCGCGTTTGCCGGTCAGAAGGTAAGCAGCCCGAGCAGGATGAATTGCGGCTTATGGTATTCCTCGTCGTGCACGGGATAGGCGAGGTCCATGCGGATGGGGAACTCCGCCAGGCGCAGCACGTTGATCTGAAGCTCCAGCCCGATGCCCACATCCTGGCGTTTGGGGCGTGCGAAGTAGTGCTCGCCGACGTTCCAGCCGCGCCCCTCATCGCCGAAGAGGAACAGGGTGAGGCGCCGGATCTGCGTGCTGGCGCCGATGGGCCGCCGCGTGAGCACGTAGCCGTAGTCCAGCTGCGCCGTCGCAATCTCCTCGGTGGTCAGGAACGACGTGCGCGGATAGCCGCGCAGCAGCTCCGGCCCGCTCAGCGGGAAGCGCGCGTGCAGCGCCGGCCCGCCCTCCGTATGGCCCCCCGTGAGGCGGAGATTGAAGGAGTGGGACGAGCCCAACGTCAGCGTCTGGAATCCGCTCAGTTCATAGGTCGTATACTGGAAGTCGCTGCGATAGTTGGAGCGGGAATCCACTACCTGCAGGCCCACGCCGCCCCCAAAGTACAGCCCCGGCTTGCGCGCGTATTGCATTTGCAGCTGCACGTTGTTGCTGCGCCCGGGCGCCTGGGAAATGAGGGTGCCATCCGGATTCACGATCGTGATGGCGCCGATCGTGGTGGAGGCCAGCTCCAACACGGTCTGGATGCGATGCGTATCCGTATCCAGCAGCGTATACCCCAGCGCCAAGCCCTGCTGATTGGCCCCGGCCAGGTGCTGCGCGCTCAGCGTCAGGTCCAGGTCGGGCAGCAGGAATTCCGCGTGGCTCCAGCGCAACAGGTAGTTGGTATACCCCGTGCGCTGGCCATAGATGGGGATGACGCGCACCTCGTTGTTCTCATCCAGAGCCACCGAGACGCCGAGGCCGTAATAGTTCCCGTCCGTATAGTTCCCGCCGATGATTCCCTTGAGCGTGACGAGCAACTCGCGCTGCTTGGGCCAGTCGAAGATCGGGCGCACGCGGTAGAGGATCTCGGAGCGGTTGTCCTTGCGGTCCAGCTCCAGCCAATACTCCTCCGGATCGATGGCGATGGTGGCGGCCGGCTCGGGCAGGGCGAAGGTCAGCACCGCCCGCTCCGCGTCGCCCCCCCAGCGCTGCTCGAAGCTCTTGCCGCTCGCGGTGACCACCTGCACGTCCACCGGCAGCTCCGGCAGGGGCGTGCGCCGCACGTGCACCTGCACCTCGTACCCGCCCGGTACGGTGTGCTGGTCGTAGTGCTCGATGGCGAAGTTGATGTGGGGCGTGCCGTAGAACCACTCCTGGAAGAACGGCTGGAGGTCCATCCCCGACACGTCCGTCATCTCGTGCTGCAGCGTCTCGAGGGTCACCTCCTGGTAGCGGTGATGGAAGTAGAGCGCATTGAGGCCGCGGGCGAAGGCATCGGGCCCCACCACGTAATACAGCGTGCGCAGCACGATCGGCGCCTTGTTGAACGCGATCAGCTGTGCCACCCGCTCCAGCGGGGAGGAGCGCAGGGAGATCATTGCCGGCGCATCCTCCCCCCGCCGGATCAGGTCGCGCAGGGGCGCCTCGAAGAAGTGCTCGCGGTACTTGGGCTGCAGCCAGTCCAGCAGGTCGTGGATGCCGGCGTTCCAGCCATAGAGGGAAGCGAAGTAATCCAGCGCGAGGTAGCCGGCCAGGCCCAGGTTGAGCCAGGTCTGCGTGTCGCGGTTGGACCAGACGGCCTCGCCGAACCAGACCTGCGCCACCGCGCGGGAAAGCTGGGCCAGGAACACGCGTTCCAGCAGGGGGCTGGTCTGGAAGTAGTTCTCCGGGATCAGGATCAGGCTGCCCACGGTGCGGATGTCGCCGGGCGGCCCATCCACCTCGATCATGGCGATCCGGGTATCGGGCGGCGGCAGGCGGTACTTGTCGCGCACGAACCGGCGGAAGTCGGCGGCCACCTGCAGCGCCAGCCGCCCCATCCGCTCGTGGCCGGGCTGGTGATAGACGTAGAGCGACAAGTCGTAGGTGTGGTGCACTTCCACGGGCTGGGCCGCCATGAACACCAGCGGCATCACGCGCAGCGGGTTGGCGTCCAGCGGCATCAGGTTCGGCGTGCCGGCCTGCGCCGCGAAGGACCAGCCATGGCCGAGGAAGAGCTGCCCGTCCTGCGTCACGGTCACCGCGGCCGCATAGCGCCCGGCGCACGGCGCGAACACGTCGAAGTCCCAGCTTCCGCCCGGCCGGTTGGCCAGGATCGGATACCACTGCTCGGCGAGGATGCCGGCGCCGCTCCACCCGTCCCGGTAGCGCTGCGGCAGCGTGGTCGTGAAGCGGATCAGCAGCACGTGCGCGCCCGGCGCGGCGCCGAGGTGCACGCGCAGCAGCGTGTCGCGCACGGAATAGCCCGGTGGGACGCGCGGATTGTCCGCGAAATCGTAGGCGAGCGGCACGCCGGAGTCGGTCTCCACCCGCTCGATGGCGATGCGGCCGGGGTTGTATCCGGCGGGCCAGATCGGGTCGAAGGCTTCCTCCTCGCGGAACTTGGTGGCGAACGCCAGCGAATCGGTGTTGCGGCGGCGTCCGCGCGTGTCGAACGCGAGGAAGCGGTTGGGCGGCAGGTGGAACCACAGCACGTCCCCCAGGCGCGGGTCGGCCGGGTCCAGCTCCAGGCGCAACTCCCCGCTCAGGGTGTGGGCCGTGGCATCCACCTGCACGGTGAAGCGGTACACGGGCACTTCCAGCGCCCACGCGGCCGGCGTCGGTGCGGCCAGCCCGGCCAGCGCCGCGACGGCCCCCAGCACGCTGCGCAGGATGCCCGCGCGCCGGCGCCGCGCCCCCGGCCAGGCGGCCAGGCGCAGCCAGCCGTGCAGGCGGGCGCTCCGCGGCGTGCGCGGTGCCTCCGGCAGCCCGTGCAGGCGGGGCCAGCCCCGGCCCCGGCCAGGCTGGCGCGGGCGCGCCGGATGGCAGGCCCGGCGGACCCAGGCGGGGCAGGCGCGGGAAGCGGGCCGGCGAGGCGGTGCAGCGGCGGACGGCAAGGACGACGGACTCACATGCGGAAGACCCCGAAGGGCTGCCGGGTGTAGGGGCGGTTCAGCGAGGCGGCGATGCCCAGCCCCAGCGCCTGGCGCGATTCCGCGGGCGACAGGATGCCGTCATCCCACAGGCGCGCCGTGCTGTAGTAGGGCGAGCCTT
>JBGOUY010000014.1:0-29569 GCA_041477795.1 bacterium | reverse complement strand
GGTCCCTCGGGAGCCGGCAAGAGCACCTTTCTGCGCTGCATCAATCGACTGGAGGAGCCCACGCGGGGCCAGATCGTGGTGGACGGCATGGAAGTGACCTCGCCCACGGTGAACCTCAACGAGGTGCGCCGCCAGATCGGCTTTGTGTTCCAGAGCTTCAACCTGTACCCGCACATGACCGCGCTCGGCAACGTGACGCTGGCCCCCCGCAAGGTGCTCGGACTGACGCGCCAGGAGGCCGAACAGCGCGCACGGGCGGCCCTGGATGAAGTCGGACTGCAAGACAAGATGGATGCCTATCCCGGACAGCTTTCCGGCGGCCAGCAGCAGCGCGTCGGCATCGCGCGGGCGCTGGCCCTCTCCCCGAAAGTCATCCTGTTCGACGAGCCCACGTCCTCGCTCGACCCGGAGCTGGTGGGCGGCGTCCTCAACGTGATGCGCCGCCTGAAGGACGAGGGCATGACGATGGTGGTCGTCAGCCACGAGATGGCTTTTGCCCGCGAGGCGGCCGACCGTGTGCTGGTGATGGAGGACGGCGGCATCATCGAAGAGGGCCCCCCGCAGCGCATCTTCAGCAATCCGGAGCATCCTCGCACCCGGGAATTCCTGGAGCGCGTGCTGCGTCCCTGAGGTCCACTGCGGTCCCCCGAACGGCGGATGCAAGGAGTCGGCTGTGCAGGAGCTGATCTACTACTATTTCAACTGGGAAGTGTTCTGGCGGTACCTCCCCGACATGCTCGGGGGGTTCGTCGTGACGGTACAGATGGCCGCGATCATCGCGGTGGCAGGACTGTGGCTGGGGCTGCTGCTGGCGGTGGTGCGCACGTTCCGGGTGCGTCCGGTGAACTGGGCGTTGATGGTCTTCGTGGACGTCTTCCGCGCCATTCCGCAGTTGGTCATCATCGTTTTCATGTACTTCGGGCTGCCCTATGTGGGGATCCGGCTGAGCGCCTTCTGGGCCGCCACGCTCAGCCTGGTGTTCGTGCTGGCCGCATTCGCCGAGGAAAACTTCTGGGCGGGCTTTACCTCGGTGCAGCGGGGACAGTGGGAGGCCGCGCGCTCCACGGGTCTGGGCTTTCTGGACGCGTTGCGCTATGTGGTGCTGCCGCAGGCGATCCGGCTGGCCATTCCGCCCCTCACCAACCGCACGATCGCGATCACCAAGGGCACGTCGCTGGCTTCGGTGATCGCGGTGCAGGAGATCATCAATCGCGCCTCGAGCGCGCAGGCCCAGGCGGCCAACCCCACGCCGCTGATGATGGGAGCGGTGATGTACCTGATCATTTTCGCGCCGCTGGTGCGGCTCAGCCGCCGGATCGAGAAGCGCTACGCTGTCTGGAGCCACTGACGCGTATGGAGTTGATCGTCGAGAGCTTCTTCAACCTGGATACGATCCGCGAGGTGTATCCGCTGCTCCTCAGCGGCTTGTGGACCACCCTCCTGCTGGTGCTGGCCTGCGTGCCCCTGGGCGTATTGGTCGGTCTGACCGTGGCCGTGCTCTATACCTTCCGATCCCGTTGGCTCAACGTCCTGCTGGTGCTGTACGTGGACTTCATGCGGGCCTTCCCGCCCCTGGTGCTGCTGATCGTGATCTTTTACGGTCTGCCCTTCCTGGGCCTGGAGCTGCGGGAATTCCCGGCCGCCGTGCTGGCGCTGACGCTCAACAGCTCGGGGTACTACGGGGAGATCTTCCGCGCGGGCATCGAATCCATCCCGCGCGGGCAGAGCGAAGCGGCACGCTCCACCGGGCTGTCCGCCCTGCAGGCGATGCTCTGGGTCGTGCTGCCCCAGGCCGTGCGCAACGTGGTGCCGCCGCTGACGACCAACACGCTGGAAGTGATCAAGATCACGGCGGTGGCGTCCGCCGTCGCGTTGCCGGAATTATTGCGCTCGGCGCGCATTGCCCAGGGCCTCGTCTACAACCCCACGCCATTGATGATGGCCGCATTGACGTACCTGGTGCTGCTGTGGCCGATCGTGCGTATCGTCTCCCGGTTCGAGCGGCAGATGATGACCCCACGTTAGGCCGCATGGCGAATCCGCACAGGCGAACCCACTCCATCGATTGAGAGGAGCCATGGCCGACTACGACTTGGTGATCCGCGGCGGCACAGTCGTCACGGCCGTCGATCGCATGACCTGCGACATCGGCGTGCGTCAGGGCGCCATCGTCGCCCTGGCTCGCGACCTGCCTGCGGGCGCGCAGGAGATCGACGCCCGCGACAAGCTGGTGCTGCCGGGCGGCATCGACAGTCACGTCCACATCGAGCAGAAGTCCTCCGCGGGCATCATGAACGCCGACGACTTCTATTCGGGCACCGTTTCCGCGGCCTTCGGCGGCAACACGACGGTGATTCCCTTCGCCGCGCAGCACCGGGGCACGTCGCTGCGCCGCACCGTGGAGGAGTATCACGAGCGCGCGGGACCCAAGGCCGTGATCGACTATGCGTTTCACCTTATCGTGTCGGATCCCAGCGAGGAGGTGCTGCAGCGCGAGCTGCCCGCCCTGATCCACGAGGGCTATACCTCGCTCAAGGTCTACATGACCTATGATCTGCTGAAGCTGGACGACTACCAGATGCTGGAAGTGCTGAGCGTGGCCCGCCGCGAGGGCGCCATGATGATGGTGCACGCGGAGAATCACGACATGATCCGTTGGCTGGGCGAACGCCTGCTGGCCGGCGGGCACCGCGCGCCCCGCTATCACGCGGTCAGCCACGCGCGCCTGGCGGAAGGCGAGGCCACGCACCGCGCCATCAGCCTGTCCGAGCTGATGGACGTGCCGATCCTGATCGTGCACGTCTCCGCGGAGGAATCCATGGAGCAGATCCGCTGGGCCCAGGGCCGTGGCCTGCGCATCTATGGCGAAACCTGCCCGCAGTACCTCTTCCTGACCGCCAAGGACCTCGACCGCCCGAACCTGGACGGCGCCATGTTCTGCTGCAGCCCGCCGGTGCGCGACGAGGCGGCGCAGCAGGCCATGTGGAGAGGGCTGGGCAACGGGACGTTCCAGGTGTTTTCCTCCGATCACGCCCCCTTCCGCTTCGACGAGGGCGGCAAGCTCATCAAGGGCCGCGACGCCTCCTTCAAGGAAATCCCCATGGGGGTGCCGGGCATCGAGCTGCGGCTGCCGTTGTTGTTCTCCGGGGGCGTGCAGGAGGGGCGCCTCGACGTCAACCGCTTCGTGGCGCTGGCCTCCACCAACGCGGCCAAGCTCTATGGGCTCTATCCGCGCAAAGGCACCATCGCCATCGGGAGCGACGCCGACCTGGCGATCTGGGACCCGGACAAAAAAGTGCACGTGACGGCCGAGCTGCTGCACGACAACACGGGCTACACACCCTATGCGGGCCGCGACCTCACCGGCTGGCCCGTGACGGTGATCAGCCGTGGCCGCGTGGTCTGCGACGGTGGCGAGCTGCACGTGGAGCGAGGCTCGGGGCGGTTCCTGCGCCGCGAGCCGTCCGAGCCCGCGCGCCCACTGGGGCGTCTGGTGACGGAGATGGATCCGCAGCGCAACTTCGGCGTGCACTTCTTCCCGGAGCGGCCATCGGACAAATAGGGGCCGTCTCAAGAACCGGTGGCAGCGGCCAAATTTCAGATGCCCGATCCAGCCAAAGGCGGGACCGCGGAGCCCTCCTCAGGGGTCAGGCCGTTCCTGCATCCTTGGGATGCCCTCGCAGTGAGCGTCTCAACGGACGCGACGCCGAATTCAAACTCAGTAATTGAAACTGCTAAATGCCTGGGCCGGGTCTCGAACCCGGATGGGGCAAGCCCCGAGGGATTTTAAGTCCCTTGCGTCTACCAATTCCGCCACCCAGGCGGGTGCCGCTGGTGGGTCAGGCTGCAGTGCGGCTGCGGAACCGCAGGCGGGACGAGGCGACGACCGGATTCGAACCGGTGATGAAGGTTTTGCAGACCTCTGCCTTACCACTTGGCTACGTCGCCCCAAGCATGCCGGCCCGGCTCGCAGGCCCGCCGCGGCCCGCGCAGACGCGTTCGGCCAGCGGAACAATCCTTGCGAAAACAGGGCTTAACGCTAAAAACCTTGCGGCACCGGGCGGCCAAAGTCAAGCTGCGTCGGAGCAGGCGGCAGCCGCTCGCGCGCGCCCCAGGCTGCGCCGCGGCCGGGCTCAGTTGATGAAGCGCCGCAGCCGCACCAGGAAATCGTCCGGCACCAGCGGCTTGACGACGATCTCGTCCGCGCCCATGCGGAAGCCCTGCTCCAGCAGGCCCGCTTCGGACTTGTCCGCGATCACCATCAGCGGCACGGAGCGGCCCCCGCGCGCCTCGCGCAGGCGCTGGAGCAGCAGCCCGCCATTGCCGCGCAGGTCCGCCTCCACGATCACCAGGTGCGCGCCGTCCTCCTCCAACGCGCGCACCGCTTCGTCGCCGTCCGCCGCCGCGACGAATTCCGCGTCGATGCTCTCCAGGTGCGGGCGCGCGAACAGGACCAGCGACTCGTCGCGGCCCACCACCAGCACCTTGGGCCGCACGACCGGCAGCGTGGCATAGAAGACACTGCCCTGGGCACCCGTGGATTCCAGCGTGATCTCCCCGCCCAGCGCCCGCATCAGGTCCTGGCTGAGCGGCAGGCCCAGGCCCGTTCCGCGCTCGCCGGCCGTGCCGGCCGTGCTGGTCTTCACCTCGTGGCGGAACAGGTTGTCCACCAGATCGGGCCTCACGCCGCCCCCATTGTCTTGCACGGCCACCGTGGTGGGCCGGTCGGCGGGAACGAACAGGCGGACGTGCCCACCGCGCGGGCAGAACTTCACCGCGTTGGAGAGCAGGTTGTAGATCACCTTGCTGAACATCTCCGCGTCCGTATAGAGCCGCGTGTGGTGCGGCACCTCGTCCAGCAGGGAGATCTGCTTTTCCACCGCCAACGCCTTGAGCAGGCTCGCCGCCGTCGCCGTGATGGAGGTGGCGTCCACGAATCGCCACTCGGGCTTGAGCTTGCCGGTGTGCAGCCGGCTCACGCTCAGCAGGTCCTCGATCATGCGCAGCGTGGCGTCGCCCTGCTCGGCAGCCATGCGCACCATGCGCCGCTGCTCGGACGGCAGCGGCCGCTCGCCCTCCCCGCCCAAGAGCGAGAGGATGCTGACGATGGAGTTGAGCGGCGCGCGCAGGTCGTGCGCCAGCAGGGAGACGAACTGGTCCTTGAGCAGCGTCGCCTCCTCCGCCGTCTCCTTCGCCACGCGCAGCTCGTGCTCGGCCTTCTTGCGCTCGGTGATGTCCTTAACCAGGGACATCACGCCCTGCCTGCCGTCCAGCGAGACGAGCGAATTGGAGAACATCACGTCGATGATGCTGCCGTCCTTGCGCACCATCTGCGTCTCGTAATGCTGCGGCACGGGCTTGCCGGCAATGCGGTCCAGGTAACGCTGATAGATCTGGTCCTTGCTGAGCGTGGTGGCGGCCAGGAACTGCTCGATCGGCTTGCCCAGCACCTCTTCGGCGGAATAGCCGATCAGGTCCAGCGCGGCCTGGTTGGCGTAGTAGATGCGCCCCTCGAAGGTGAAGCCGATGCCGTCCGTGGCGCTCTCCACCAGGCTGCGGAATCGCTCCTCGGACTCGCGCAGGGCGCGCTCGGCGCGCTCACGCTCGGCGATGCGCTGGGTCAGGTCCGCATTCAGGCGCTCCGCGCCAGCCTTGGCATCGGTCAGGTAGGCCACCAGACCGCGGTTCTCCTCGCGCAGGCGCAGGCTCCTGCGGAGGGTGTGGTGCATGCCCCTGGCCATCACGGCCAGCAGCGCCCCGAACACCATCATCATGGCCGCCATGACCCACGACATCCGGTCGCCCCGCAGGGCCAGCGCCAGTGCGACGCAACCGGCGGCAGGGAGCAGGAAGGCGTGCGGGAGCCATTCCAGGGCGGCATAGGCCACCATGCCGCCGGCCGCAAGGCCGCCCGTGAGGAAGGCCATGAAGACCAGCTGCGTCGGGTCGCTCATGGGTGTGACCAGCGCCGCGGAGCCCCAGGCCAACCCGGAGAGCACTACGAACAGCGTGAAGATCCGGTGCCAGCGCAACCGCCCGGCAGGGGTCCCGATGCTTCGCGCGCTGCGCAGATGGTGCAGCCAGCGCAGGGCCGTAAGCGCGCAGAGCACGGCCAGCCACACCAGCAGCGGCTGGCGCGGCTGCACCGGCCACAGCACAAAGGTCAGGGCGAGGGCATTGACGATCAGCGCGGGCAGGGAAAGCCGCACCGTGCGCCGCACGAGCGCCACCTGCTCGGCGAAGATCGAACTTTCGCCGGGCGGAGCCCCTGCTGCGGGCGTCGCGGGATCGGTGCGCTGCTCGCGCATGCGCTGCACGGGCTGAAGGGATGGACGGTTGGGCCTGCACCCGGCGCGCGACCGACGGTGGCATCCGAGCCCGGCCGGGCCGACCCGGACGCACCCCGCAGGGTGACCTCCCGGGCCTCGTCCGGCCTCGATGTCGCCGCGGATCGACGCGACAGGCGGATTGGAATCGGGGCGAGAGGATTTGAACCTCCGGCCTCATCCACCCCAAGGATGCGCGCTACCAGGCTGCGCCACGCCCCGATTTGCAGCCTTTCAGGCTACCTGTCCGCCGCGCGAAAAGTCAAACGCGGCGCCTTGGCATTGCCGCGGGCCGCTGCTAGGTTGATGGCTTGCCGGTGGTGACTCCGCAACCGCACCGGAAACGGCGAGGCGGCCCGCTCCGCCCCGCACGCTGCACACACGTCGATCCAGCCATGCCCGTGCCCAGCACCCCTGCGCCACCCGCGAAACGCCGCACGCTCTCCGGCATCAAGCCCACCGGCGTGCCGCACCTGGGCAACTACCTGGGCATGATCAAGCCCGCGCTGGCCCTGCAGCGCACCCACGAGGCTTTCTACTTCATCGCGGACTACCACGCCCTGACGAGCGTGCGCGATCCCAAGACGATGCGCGAGCAGAGCTACGACCTGGTGGCCGCCTTCGCGGCGCTGGGGATGGACTTCGACGCGCACACCTTCTTCCGCCAGTCGGACATCCCGGAGGTGACCGAGCTGACCTGGCTGCTGGGCTGCGTGACGCCCTTCGGACTGCTGGAGCGCGCCCACGCCTTCAAGGACGCCCGCGCCAAGGGGCAGGACGTGGAGCACGGCCTGGTCAGCTATCCCGTGCTGATGGCCGCGGACATCCTCATCTACGATTCCCACGAGGTGCCCGTGGGCCGCGACCAGCAGCAGCACCTGGAGATGACGCGGGACATCGCCCAGCGCTTCAACCACGTCTTCGGCGAAACGTTCATCGTGCCCGAGGCGCGCATCGAGGAAGCCGTAGCGACCATCCCCGGCATCGACGGGCGCAAGATGAGCAAGTCCTACCGCAACGACGTGCCGCTCTTCTGCACGGAAAAAGAGCTGCGCAAGACCGTCATGCGCATCGTGACGGACTCCAAGGGCGTGGCCGACCCGAAGGACCCGGACACGGACAACGTGTTCCAGATCTTCCGGCACTTCGCCCCCCCGGCGGCCCAGGCCGAATGGGCGCAGCGCTACCGCGCCGGCGGCATGGGCTACGGCGAGATCAAGCAAGCCACCTTCGAGGCCATCAACGCGGAGATCGGGCCCTATCGTGAGCGCTACTTCGCGCTGCGGGCAGACCCCGCGGCGATGGAGGCGATCCTCGCCCGGGGCGCGGCCAAGGCCCGCCGCGTGGCCCGCGAGGTGCTCAACCGGGCCCGCGAGCGCTGCGGCTACCGGCGCATGAACGGCACGCCATGAGCAAGTACCGCGAGCTGGACCTCTCCGGCGTCACGCGCTTCCCCTTTGCCGAGCGGCCCACCAAGGTGGAAGTGTCCATGTTCGGCAAGCCCGACCTGGACGACGACTCCTTCGCCGCCTTCTTCGCCGGCCTGCCGGAGATCCTGGTGGCCAAGGACCTGAAGCACGTGGCGCGCACCACGGCGGAGATCCTCACCGCCGGGCGCAAGGTGATCGCGATGATGGGGGCGCACCTCATCAAGACCGGCCTATCGCCCCTGTTCTGCGAGCTGATCCGGCGCGGCGCGATCTCCTGCCTGGTCATGAACGGCGCCGGGGCCATCCACGACTTCGAGGTGGCGATGTTCGGCCGCACCTCGGAGGACGTGGCCACGCACCTGGAGACGGGGCGCTTCGGCTACGTGGAGGAGACGGGCATCCTCATCAACGAGGCGGTCAGCGAGGGCGCCCGCGCCGGTTGGGGCTACGGCGAGGCTGTTGCGCGCAAGCTGGAGGCGCTGCGGCCGCCCCACGCGGAGCACAGCCTGCTGCTGACCTGCCTGGAGCACGACGTGCCGGTGACCGTGCACGTGGCGCTGGGCACGGAGACCATCCACCAGCACCCGGAGACGGACGGCGCCGCCATCGGCGACACCAGCTACCGCGACTTCCGCATCCTCTGCCAGGAGCTGACCGAGCTGGAAGGCGGCATCGTCTTCCTTTATGGCTCGGCGGTGATCCTGCCCGAGGTGTTCCTCAAGGCGCTGACGGTGGTGCGCAACCTGGGCCACGCCGTGCGCCGCTTCACGGCGGTGAACTTCGACATGATCCGCCACTACCGCCCGCAGGAAAACGTCATCAGCCGCCCCACCCGCACCGGCGGCGAGGGCTTCACGGTGATCGGCCATCACGAGCTGATGATCCCCTTCTTCTGGCAGGCCGTGTACGCGCTGCTGCGCGAGTCGCGCTGACGGCCCCCACCACCCCCCGGGCGGCGGGAACCCGGTGCCCGTGGTAGAGTGAAAGCTTGGGCCCCGCAGCGTGGGGCGAATGCCGTCAGACCCGGCCGCGGATTCGCAACGATTCCCTATGCAGCACTGGCAATGGCAGGGCTTCAACGGGCTGCTGCAACTGCTGCGCGGCGAGCCGCTCAACATCAAGCTGGCGGAGACGGCGGCGCTGATCGCTGTGATCTACGGCGTGCACCGCCTGCTGCGCTTCTACATCGGGCGGCTGGTGTCGCGGCCGGAGACGCGCGTCAAGTACCGGGGCTATTCGCGCTCCCTCTGGGTGCTGCTGGCCATGACCCTGGTCGTGGCGGTGTGGGTGGAGGAACTGCGCACCATCACCCTGGTGCTGGCCGGGGCGCTGGCCGGCATCGTCATTACGGGCAAGGAGGTGTTCCTGGGCCTGGCGGGTCGCATGTCGCTGGCCACGGCCGACCACTACAAGATCGGCGACCGCATCCGCATCAATGGCCTGTGCGGGGACGTCATCAACATCGGCCTGCTCTATACGTGGCTGCTGGAGGTGGACTACCAGGGTGCGGAGAACCAAGCCACCGGGCGGGTGATCCTGGTGCCGCACATGTGGCTGACCCAGCATGCGGTGATCAACTCCACGCTGGGCCACGAGTACGTGTGGGATGAGCTGGAATTCGCCTTTCCCCTGGCCGTGGATGGCCAGCGCGTCACGACCCTGCTGACGCAGGCCGCGGCAACATTCCTGCGCGCGGAGGTGGAGGACGCGGCGCGCAACGTGCCGCGGCTGGGCCAAACCTTCGCCGCCAAGGATCCGCCGGTCACGCCCATCGCCTACGCGCGGCTGGTGATGGAGCCCTCCGGGCACCAGTACCTGGCCGTCACGGTGCGCTATGTGGTGCGGGTGCGCGCGCGGCGCGTGCGGCACAGCGCCCTCACGCTGCACCTGCTGGCGCTGCTGCGTGAGCAGGGCCTGCCGGTGTACCAGAACTTCCCCCATTATCGCTCCGAGACCTCGCCCCAGGAAGCCGCCCAGACCGCGCGCGACAAGGCCGCGGCGGCTGACGAACACCCCCCCGCGGGCGGCGGCGACCGGCCCGCCTGAGGGCCGCCCCTCTTGGTTGGCCCGGCTGCCGGTGGATTCCGCTGGATGGCGGAGGCGTTACGAATACAGCCCGCTCTCGGGCCGCACGAATTCCACGCCCGCCTCCTCGTAGGCGGCGTTGATGGCGCGGCGCATGCCTTCGATGGGCTGATAGCCGGGCGAGACCAGGTAGTGGTCGTTTTCCAGCGAGAGCACCACGGAGGGAAAGCCGGTGATGCCGAACTGGCGGGTGAGCTGCAGGTCCTGCTGCAGGGCCTGCTCCACCTCCGGCGCGTCCAGCTTGGCCTCGAAGGCAGCCCGCTCGAGGCCCGTCCGCACGGCCACGTCCAGGTAGGTTTCGCGCCGGGTGGGGTCCAGGGCGCGGGTGAAGTAGGCCTGGAACATGCCGACCATGAAGTCCCACTCGCGCTCCGGATCCTGCAGGCGCGCCGCCAGCACCGCGCGGCAGGCGGGCAGCGTGGTGGCCAGCGGCCGGTGGCGCCGCCACAGTTCGTGGTTGAACGGCTGGCCCGTCGTCTGCTCGATGCGCAGCCAGGCGCCCTGCACGAGCTTCATCAGCTCGTCGCTCATCGGCTTGTCGCTCTCGCCGCGCAGGCCGCCCATCACCGTGATGCGGCGCAGTTCCGGGTACTCGCGGTCCACCTGCTCCAGCACGGGCTTGAAGCCCCAGCACCAGGAGCACATGGGGTCGCCAAAGTAGCGCAGGATGCCGATGGGTTTGCTGTCGGAGGCGGTCGCCACTGCCGGTCGTCCAGCCAGGGTGCGCTGCGTGCGGTTCCAGACCCGCTATTTTTTATAGCCTGCCCCACCGAGCCGGGCAAGCCACAGGGCGCCAAGCGGCCCTGCACGGCCCTGTACGGCGCGGGCGCTCCGGCGGCCCTTGCGGTGGCCCGCGCATTGGGGTACTGCTTTGATTCGTTTGTTTTTTTCCCCGAGGCTTGATATATCGAAGCCCGTGCCATCCCCAACCGGTTTCCGGCGCAGCAGCAACGCCGGCAAGGGAATGGCAGGCACGACTCCCGGAATCCCTAGCGCAAAGGCCGAGCTGAATGGGCGCCCCTGGCGACCGCACTCAAGGCATCCCTGTGACGACAGGAGCGGCTTCGGTGAACAAGTCACAACTGATTGACAAGTTGGCGGTTCTCACCAACCAAACCAACAAGGTCGCAGAGGGTGCGGTCAACATCTTCTTCAGCAACATCAAGCAAGCCCTCTCCGCGGGAGACAAGGTGGAGATCCGGGGCTTCGGCAGCTTCCTGCTGAAGGGCTACAACGCGTACACCGGCCGCAACCCCAAGACGGGGGAGAAGGTCTTTGTGCCCAAGAAGGAGCTGCCGTTCTTCCGCGCGGGCAAGGACCTGCGCGAGAAGGTCAATGGCGGCATCGACGTGGGCGACGAGTACGACGACGAGGAAGAGGACGAGGCCGAGCAGGCCTAGCAGCGGTCTTGATCAGGGGCCTGGGCGCCGCCGCTGCGGGGCGACCGCTTCGCGATCCCGCCCGGCTCGCCGCACCCGCCCCCTCCCCTGCAACATCCTCTTACAACGCGAGCTCGGCGATCGTGCGCAGCACCTGCACGTCCTGCACGCGCACGTTGAGGATGAGCCCGGGCACCTGGCGCCAGATGGCCAAGCGCTCGGCGATGCGCTCGCGCGGGCCGCACAGGGCCACCTCGTCCACCAGCGCATCGGGCACGGCGGCGATGGCCTCCTCCCTGCGCCCGGCCAGGTAGAGCGACTGGATGCGCTCGGCCTCGGCCTCATAGCCGTAGCGCTGCACCAGGTCGTTGTAGAAGTTGCGGCCCTTGGCGCCCATTCCGCCGATATAGAGCGCCAGCTCCGGCTTCACCTGGTCGCGGCAGGCCTGCACGTCCGCACCCAGCGCCACGTGCACGTACGGGGCGATGGCGAAACGGTCGTGGCCCTTGCCCCCGCCCGCCCGCGCAAAGCCCGCCTGCACGGACCCGGAGAAGACCGCGTAGCGCTGCGGGGAGAAGAACACGGGGATCCAGCCATCGGCGATCTCCGCGGCCAGCTGCACGTTCTTGGGCCCGATGGCGGCGATGAAGATGGGCAGCTCCTTGCGCCCGTGCAGGATGCTCTTGAGCGGCTTGCCCAGCCCCGTGGCATCCGCGCCGCGGTAGGGGATCTCGTAGTACGTTCCGCTGTGCTCCAGGGGCGCCTCGCGCGCCAGGATCTTGCGCACGATGGAGACGTACTCGCGCATGCGCGCCAGCGGCTTGCCGTAGGCCACGCCGTGCCAGCCCTCCACCACCTGCGGCCCCGAGACCCCCAGCCCCATCACGAAGCGCCCGCCGGAGAGCTGATCCAGCGTCATGGCCGTCATGGCGGCGTTGGCCGGGGTGCGCGCGTGAATCTGCATGATGCCCGAGGCCAGCCCGATGCGCTGCGTCTGCGCCGCCAGCCAGGCCAGCGGCGTGATGGCGTCCGAGCCGTAGGCCTCGGCGGACCAGGCCAGGTGGTAGCCCAGCCGCTCCGCCTCCTGGATGAGCGGCACGTCGATGGAGACGCGGGCACCGGAGTACCCGATCAGCACGCCCAGTTTCATCCCCGCTCCTGCCGTTCGGGTTCGCCGCGCCGCGCTGCCGCCGGGGCATCCCCAACGCGCGGCCGATTGCGTATACTGGCCGGCACGGACGCCGGCCGCCTCCGGCATCGTGCCACCTCGCGGAGCGTTGCGCCATGCTGAGTCCTCAGACCGCCGAACAGGCCCGCGAGTGGTACCAGACCGGCGTGAGCCGCATCGGAAGCGAATCGGTGCAGATCGGCATCACGCACCTGGAGCGCGCCATCGCCGTCTTCGCCGAGGCAGGCGACCGGCGCCACCTCACCTATGCCCGCCACTACATCCTGCTGGGCCAGGTGCTGGAGGAGCGCTTCGAAGAAGCCGAGGCGCTCTTCCCCAACGTGATGCAGGGCTACACGGAGCTGGGCGAAAGCTACGGGCAGGCCCTGCTGCTGTGTCACCTGGCCGATGCCCAGGCCCACCAGGGCCGCTGGCAACGCGCCTACAGCCTGTACAACCTGGCCACGGTGGTGGCCGAAAACGACCAGCACAAGGAGGTCGTGCTGCACGCGCTGTGGCAGCAGGGGCATCTGTGCCGCCAGCGCGATAACCTGATGCAGGCCGTCAAGCTGTTTCAGCGCGCCGAGCGGCTGCTGGAAAAGGACGAGCCGCGCCACCGCCTGGCGCAGTTCCGCTTCCGGCGCGCGCAGGTGTTGAGCGTGCTGGGGGAGACGGCCGAGGCGATCGCCCTGCTGGAGGACGTGCAGACGCACCTGGTGAGCATGCACCAGAGCCAGGCCGCCATGGAGCCGCTCGGCCTGCTGCGCCGGCTCTACGAGGACGAAGGGCTGGAGAAGGAACGCACCCGCATCTCCCAGCTCATGCACCTCACCGGGCAGCGCATGATCCAGGCGGACATGCTGCCGCGCCCGGTGGAGCACCTGGGCCCGCCCATCGACCGGGAGCTGGCTGCCTGAGCTGTGCGCGGCCGCCGCGCTGCCCCGGCCCCCTTCGTTTCCGCGCCGGGAGGATGGTACACTGGGACGTGGGAGCCGGCCGCATCGCCCGGCACCCGGCGGGCACAGCCGGAGCAGGGGGCAGGCTCCGGCTCAAGGTTTCAGGCGCGGCGCCGATAGGGAACTCAGGAGGTCCGTGCGCAGCGCACCGGCCGGGCAGCCCGGGAGGGGGTGCCGCCGGAGGACGCCGCGCGCCTCATGCCCCGCTCCGGAGTGACGATGAACCGCCTGCAACCCGTCCGCTTGTCCGTGCTGGTGCTGGTCTGCTTCATGGCGGCGCTGGCCGGAGGCTCGGTGTATTTCATCATGGGCATGAGCCACACGACCTACCTCGTGACGGATGGGGTGTCGGTCGCGGTGCGCTACCTGGATAAGCCCCGGTACGATATGCAACTGCAGGGATTGATCTTCTCGCTTTCGTTCCTGATCGCCGGCGGGCTGCTGCTGCTGATGGTGATCGTCCCCGATTCCGACCGGCGCAGCGCAGGGGAGGATGCGGCACCGCAGCCGCGGCGCCGGCCCGACCAGGCGCCGCAGCCGGCCGCGCAGGCCGCCGCCCAGGCTGCCGCACCTCAGCCCGCGCCCGCCGCCGCCCAGGCCGCCGCACCCCAGCCCGTCGCCGCGCAGAGCTCGCCGCTCACGATCGAGGCCGGCGAGAGCGAGGCCCCGGCGCCCAGCGTCCAGGCCGCGCAACCGCAGCGGCTCGGCGTCTCGGTGGAGGAGGAGGTGTTGCAATCCGCCCGAAGCGCGGACGACCTGCCCAACGTGGACTTCGGCGACAGCCGCTTCGAAGACACCGGGGATGAGGACGTCGTCTACGGCAATGGCCGCATCACCGAGGACGCCGCCTGGGAATTCGTGCAGCAGTACCCCGACAGCGCCGTCAAATTCCTCTACCGCAAGACCCTGGACAACAAGCCGCTTTCGCCCGCCGAAGAGGATATCTACCGCATCTGGGAAACGCGCAACATGACGCGCGCCAAGGTGCGGGAGATCGTGCTGGAGATCATGCGCTGGCAATCCCTGCCGGACAGCTTCCCGCACGAGATCTGGCACGAGCTGCGCGACGAGATCTTCGAGATCAAGAGTCGCGCCTAGCCGGGTCCGCGCAGCGGCCCCGGCCGAACGCTCGCGCGGCGCGGGGGGTCGCAGCCGTCGCCGCGGCGACCGGCCGCCCGCGGGGTCATGGCATCTTCCGCGAAAATCCGTTAGGCATGGCAGGCGATCCGGCACCGCCCGAGGCGGGTGCCGCGGCAAGGCGGCGGCGGCCGCCGGCTTCCCCGAGCAGGCAAGACGAGCATGGCGCGATTCAAGGCGGTGGGCGTGCTGCTGCGCGATCCGCACCAGAGCTTTCCGCTGGACTTCCTCACCCGGGCCTTCAACGGGGCGGGCGGCACGATCCACCTGCTCAACGAGTCCATGCCCAAGCGGCTGGACCTGATCATCGCCATGGGCGGGGACGGCACGGTGCTCAAGGCGCTGGACCTGGAGCTGGATTGCCCCGTGCTCGCCATCAACTTCGGCACGGTGGGCTTCCTCACCGCCGGCGACCGCACGGAGCTGGAGACGCTGGTGCAGCGCCTGCTGCGCGACGACTACATCGTCAGCGAACGCATCCTGCTGCGCTGCGAATACCCGGGCGGCGTGGCCAACGTGGTCAACGAGGTGGTGCTGCGCTCCAACTGGCGCATGATCAACATGGAAGTCTCCGTGGACGGCGCGAAGATCCGCACCATCCGCGGCGACGGGCTGATCGTGGGCACGCCCACGGGCAGCACGGGCTATCTGCTCTCCACCGGCAGCCCCATCGTGATGCCGGACGCGGAGTGCTTCGTGCTGGACGGCATCAACGAGTACAACTTCACCTCGCGCCCGCTGATCCTGCCCGCCAGCTCGCGCATCCGCCTCTATCTGCCCGATCTGCTGCCGGACCAGACGGTCACGCTCTACGTGGACGGCAACGAGAAGGCCGGCATTCCGGTGCGGGCGGAAGTGAACCTCTCCCTGGCCCCGCGGCGCGCCCGGCTGATTTTCTTCGACAAGAACTACTTCTTCCACAACCTGTCCTCGCGCCTGAGCTGGAACTAGGCACATCGGCTCGGCGAGCGCGTGCGCGCCCGGCCTGCGCGGGGTGTCCGCAGGGGCACCACGCGCCGTGGCCTGCCAGGGCGGCGCGGGCTGCCGGGAGCGGCCCGCGTCGTCCCCGCTGGGCTGGGGCTTGCCGGCCGCCAGGCTCCCGGCCTGCGGGATGGCGCTGCGGAGCGGCGCTGCGGAGCGGCGCGCCGCCCGGCTAGCGCCCCTGGTAGGCCGCCTTGCGCTTTTCCACGAAGGCGCGCGTGCCCTCGCGGAAGTCCTGCGTCTTGGAGGCCGCGATGATGCCGCGCGCTTCCAGCTCGAGCTGGGTTTCCAGGGTCTGGTTGAGGCTGTGGTAGAAGAGCTGCTTGGCGAGCCCATAGGCCGCCGTGGGGCCGGCGGCCAGCGTGCGGGCCTGTTCCAGCGCGGCGGGCAGGAAGCCCTCCACGGGCAGCACCTGGGTGACCAGGCCCCACTCCAGCGCCTCCTGGGCCGAGAGCACGCGGTTGGACAGGTACAGCTCCATGGCCCGGCGCAGGCCCAGGTGGCGCACGAGGAAGAAGGTCAGCGAGCCGTCCGGCGAGGCCCCGATGCGCGAGTAGGCCACCGTGAACACCGCGTCGGCCCGGGCCAGCACCACGTCGCAGGCCATCGCGATGCTGAAGCCGGCCCCCGCCGCCACCCCGTTCACCGCCGCCACGACCGGCTTGGGCATGCGCACGAGGTGGGAGATGAAGGCGTGGAAGGGGATCACCATGCGGTCGATGTAGGTGCCGACCGCCTCGCCCTGGCCCACGAATTCCTTCACGTCCCCGCCCGCATGAAACGCCGCGCCCTCGCCCGTCAGCACGAGCGCTCGCACGGCGGGATCCTCCTGCACCTCGATGGCCGCCTCCAACAGCTCGGGGGCCATGACGTGATTGATGGCGTTGTAGCTCTCCGGCCGGTGGAAGCGCAGCACCGCCACTGCCCCCTCCCGGCTCAACTGGATCGTCTGAAAGGCCACGGCCGCTCTCCTCGTCGATGCGCAGCGGCGGGCCCCCGCGCTGGGTGCGGGTGCCCGTGCCGGCCGCGTGCGCCATTAAAGCCGGTCCGGCCGGCGGATTCAACCGGGGTGGCAAGGCCGGCCCTCCGCCGGGCCATCAAGCCAGGCGCGGCGCGCGGGTGCGGCGGAGCGGGGGGGTCGAACGGGCGGGTGCGGCGCGCTCAGGAGGGGGAGCTGCCGGCCTGCTGCTGCGTGCGGTGGTGATTCAGCACGGCCTCGATGATGTGGCGCGGCTCGCCGGTGACCATCTCGATCTCGGCGCGGGAAAGTCCCTGCTCGGAGAGGGAAAGGATCGTCTGGTGCAGGTGGCTCTCCGAGCGCGCCACGTTGCGGCCGGAAACCTGCAGCAGGGAGCTGAACACGGGCGCATCCCCATTGCCCGGGGTGGCAGGGGCGAAGACCGCGCCCTCCGTGCCGGCGGGAGCGCCAGATGCGGCGGCCTTGCGCTCAGGGCGCGGCGCAGGCGGCGGCGGACGCACGCCCTGGGCGCCGCGGGTGAGCGCGGCGATGGCGGCGGGCTGACTCACCGGGTGCCCGCCCTGAGCCGGGTTGCCCGGAGCCGCCGCCGGGGCAGCGGGGGCTGGCGCGGGAGCGGCGAGCTGCAGAGGCTGGGCCGGCTGGGCTGGCAGAAGCGGCGGCGTCTGCGCCGGCGTGGCGCTGCGCGGCGGCGCGGCGGCGCCGTGCTCGCTCCGCACAATGGCCGCCGAGCGAAACTGCTGGCGCTCCGCACCATCGAGGGCGGTGATGAGCTGCATCGCCAGCGCGGCCAGGCGCATGGACTTGTCGTAGGCCTGCCGGATCTGTGGCTCGGGGGCGCCGGACTGCTCCAGCCGGATCATGGCCTGGGCCAGCAGCCCGACCTCGATCATGATCTGCTCCATCCACTGGGCGGAGGTCTCCAACCCCTGGACGGGACCGTGATCCAGCTTGGACATCTCCTGGAAAAAGCGATCCGAAATATGGCTTTCGAACCAGGCGTGCTTCCAGTCCGTCACCTTGAGCTTCATGGGGCCCTCGGGACCGGGTCGGCGGCGGCGCTCCCCGAACGCGGGGAGCGACCCACCCTGCGCAGGCGGGTGCTGCCGTCGGTGGATGGAGGAATCCATGCAGGGACAGTGCCGCCGCGCGCGGGCCGCATACCCGCCGCCAGAGCGCCTGCGGCGCGGCTTGGCAGCGGCCGCGGGCCGCCCTGCGCAGGGTCCCGGGGCCTGGCCCCGCGGCGGCCGCCGCCGCCCCCAATGGGCGGCGTCAGCAGGGGCGGCGTCAGAAGGGGCGGCGGGCCTCGGGCGGCGGCGGCAAGCTCAGCCCGGAGACGGCGATGGGCGTCACGCTGATTTCCCCGCGCAGCATCACCGCGCGATCGGTGAGGCGCGTCTCGTCGCCGCTGAGGCCCACGTGCGCGCCGTGCACGAAGCCGTCGCCATCGCGCCGGAACACCGAGCCGTAGCGGTTGTCCTGCAAGGGCACCCAGCGCACGGGGGTGGCGGCGTCGACGAGGCCGGGGAAGTTCACGTTCAGCACGGCGCCGGGGCAGGGATCGCCCCGCGCCAGCAAGGCGGTCATCAGGGTCGCCATGCGCCCGGCCGTGCTGCGCACGATGTCCTGCGCGATCGGGTGCGTGAGCCGGCGCTGCTCGTGCCATTCGCGGAAGTATTCCGGCGCCAGGTAGGTGCTGAAGGCGACGGAGGGCACGCCCTGCAGCAGTCCTTCCAGCGCCGCGCCGACGGTGCCGGAATTGATCACGAAGGCCACGCCGGCGTTGGAGCCGATGTTGACGCCGGAGATGATCCAGTCCGGGCGCGTGGGCAGCAGATGGTGCACCGCCAGGTTCACGCAGTCCGAGGGCGTCCCGGTCACCGCGAAGGCGGGCACGCCGAAAGCGTCGCTGGGCCGCGCCTCGACGCGCCCGTAGCGCGTCATGGCCTTGCCTTTCCAGCTCTGCTCGTCGGCCGGCACGACGATGGAAACCGCGCCCAGCCCGCGCAGCCGTTCCACCATGGCCGGCAGCATGGGCGAGGCGATCCCGTCGTCGTTGACAATCAGCAGGTGCGGCATGGCGGACGCGGCGGTGCGGCGCAAGGTGAACGGCGTGGGTGCAGGAGGTGCCGGAGGTGCGGGCGGCCGCTGCGAGCCGGTCGCCGGGCTCAGGGCCGCGCGGTTTGCTCCATGGCGGCCAGGATGCCCGCGGTGACGGCGCCGGTGGGAGCCGCGCCGCCCAGGTCGCCCGGCAGCTCCTGCCCGGAAGCCAGGTACGCCTGCACACCGCCCTCGATCAGGCGCGCGGCGCGTTCCAGCGCGGGCTGGTGCCGCTTCTCGGCCAGGTAGTCGCACAGCATGGCGGCGGAGAGCACCATCGCCACCGGATTTGCCAGGCCCTTGCCCGCGATGTCCGGCGCGGTGCCGTGGGAGGGCTGGAACACGGCGTGCTCGTCGCCGATGTCCCCGGAAGGGGCCATGCCCATCCCTCCAATCAGCCCCGCGCCCAGGTCCGAGAGGATGTCGCCGAACATGTTCTCCATCACCATCACGTCGTAGGCCCAGGGCTTGCGCACCAGGTTCAGGGCCATGGCGTCCACGTAGCAATAGTCCTTCTCCACGTCGCCGAATTGCAGCCCCACCTCGTCGTAGATGCTGCGGAAGAAGGCCATGGCGGCAAAGATGTTGGCCTTGTCCACGCAGGTCAGGCGCCCGGCGTGACCCTTGGCCTTGCGGGCGCGGGCGAGGCGGAAGCCGAAGCGCATCAGGCGCTCGGTGGTGCGGCGCGTGATGACCATCGTCTCCGCGGCGACCTCCCGATTGCGGATGGTGCCCTTGGAGGCGAACAGGCCCTCGGTGGACTCGCGGATAAGGACGAAGTCGATGGGCCGCCCGCCCGTGCGGGCCAGCACCTGCGGCGTGCCGGGGAAGAAGCGGATCGGGCGCACGCCGGCGTAGAGGTCGAAGATGAAGCGCAGCTCCACCTGCGGGCGGATCTCCGTGCCGTCCGGGTAGCGGATCTCCGGCCAGCCGCAGGCGCCGAGCAGGATCGCGTCCGCCTGCGCGGCGGCATCGACGGAGGCTTTGGGCAATGCCTCGCCCGTGTCGCGGTAGCAGAAGGCGCCCGCGGGCAGCTCCTCGAAGTCGAGCCGGAAGCCGCCCACCCGGCGCTGTGCCTCCCGCAACACCTGCAGGGCCGCGGCGGTGACCTCGATGCCGATGCCATCGCCCGGAAAGACGGCGATGCGGTGGTGCGGTGCCTGGCCCATGCGGATCACGCTCCCTGCGGGTTGCGCGGCCCCGGCCCGCACCGGGGTCGCAGGGGCGCGGTGGCGCGCGGGCCGCAGGAGCACCCATAACAAGCCGCTGCGCGGATGTATAGCCGGCAGGCGCGGGCGCACGGGCCGCGCGGCCGTCGCCGCGCGCTCGCGCCGCGGGAAGGCGGCGGCCAGGGTGCCTGAGAGCCCGCTGCGGCGCGCCCGCGCCCCGTGCCACCCGCCCCGAGCGGCAGCGGCTGCGCGTCCGCACGCCACCAGCGGTGCAAAGCGTGTCCGGCGGGGCTTTGAGGGGAAATCCGCCTTGACAGCAGGGGGGGTTCTGGTTTAATGAACCACCACTTTGAACCCAGACGCCACGGGCTTCGGCGCGCTTGTCCGCGCGCGGCGCGGTGCTGTCCACATGGCCCGCAGCCGGGTGTGGGCCGGAGGCGCTCAGGGGGGCGCCCGCCTGGGAGGCATGCCGGGATCGCCGGGGCCGTGCCCGTCCGGAATAGCACGCCGACGGGCCATCCGGAGGCGCGCGGGAGGCTCAGGCACCCACGCGCGCGGCCGCGCATGAGACCGGGAGGGGGTGGAACCAGAGGGGGTCCCGCCTGGATTCTTCGAAGCTGGGGTCTGACCGGCCCGGGAACCCGTCACGAGGGCGGTGGGGCGGACATCCGCGCCAATGGCTTGGCAGGCTATCGCGAGCCGTGCTGCATCACATCATCCAAGAGGGGAACCATGAAGAAACCGGATCGCAGGCAGTCGGTACCGAGCACGGCGGCCCTCACGCGCCGCCAGTTCATCAAGACCACCGGTGCGACCGGGGCGGCCCTGGCGGCCGGCGCGGGTCTGGGCTTCTTCGGCGGCAAGGCGCCGGCCTTCGCCCAGGGCACCAGCGTCCACATGCTGGCCTGGAGCCACTTCATCCCGGACGCAGACGATCTGATGAAGGGGCCTTTTACGCAGGAGATCAAGAAGGCCCTCGGCGTCGACTTCAAGTACGAGACGATCAACGCCAACGACCTCCCCGCGCGGGCCACAGCGGCCGTAGAGAGCGGCACGGGGCCGGACATCTTCCAGTTCCAGTGGAACCAGCCCCAGCTCTATGCGCCCGGGCTGATCGACCACAACAAGCTCTGCGACGAGTTGGGCGTCTCCAAGATCTACGCCTGGGAACGGGAAGCGGCGGTGGTCGACGGCGTGTACCGCGGCGTGCCCTACTATTCCATCGGCAACGCCAACGCGTACCGCAAGGACATCTTCAAGGAAGCCGGCGTGAGGCGAGTGCCGGACAGCTGGGAAGATTATCTGGCCGCGGGCAAGAAGCTGAAGAAGCTCGGCATGCCGGTGGGCCAGACGCTCGGCCATACCTTCGGTGACGCCCCGACCTTCGCCTACCCGCTGCTGTGGTCCTTTGGCGGGGCCGAAGTGGACAAGAACGGCAAGGTGGCCATCAACTCGCGCGAGACGTTGTTCGCCTGCGAGTTCCTCAAGGAATTCTGGTCGGCGGCCTGTGACGAGAGCGGGCTGGCCTGGGACGACAGTTCCAACAACCGCGCGTTCTTCGCCGAAACCATCTCCTCCACGCTCAACGGCGCCAGCATCTACTTCGTGGCGCGTTACCACCCGGACAAGGCGCCGCCCGGCATGGCGGACAAGATCGGCCACTTCAACAACCCGATCGGGCCGAGTGGGCGCTATCACGCGATCATCCCGTTCACCCACAGCATCGGGAAGTACTCCAAGAACCAACAGGCGGCGGCCGATGTCGTGCGCTTCCTGATGAGCAAGTCGCCTTACGAGCAGTACATCCTGGTGCAGAAAGGCTACGGCCTGGGCGCCACGCCGGACTGGGAGAACCACCCGTTCTGGAAGCAGGATCCAGTGGTCGAGCCCTTCCGCCTCAACGCCAAGTTCGGTCGCAACTTCGGCTGGCCGGGACCGTTCAGCCGCAAGGCCTCCGAGGTGCAGGCCAAGTACATCATCATCGACCTGTTCGCCCGCGTCGCCAAGGGCACACCGTCCAAGGAGTCCATCGCGCAGGCCGAGCGCGAGCTGAAGAACGTGTACGAGGGCTAGCCGTCCGTCGCAATCGGCAGGAGGGCCGTCCCGCGGGGCGGCGCCTGCCGGGCCGTCCCAGCAGGCACCGCGCGCCTCCCGGCGCGGGGTGCCTGCGTCGCACAGTGATCCTGCTCAGCCCGGTGCCGGCCGGCTGTGAGCCGCCGGCGCCGCGCTGAACATCCCGTCCTGGAGCCAGGGTTGAATTCCATGGAAAAGGGTGCCGGGCCCGAATCGCGTGTGATGGGTGCCGGCGGTGCGGCGGAGCGCGTCGCCCCGGGCCAGGTGCCGGCCGTCCATCCCAAATCGTCCCTGTTCGAGGACGAGACGGTGCTGGGCTATATCCTGCTCGTGCCGGCATTGCTGATCATCCTCACCTTCAAGGCCTACCCGTTCGCCCTGGGCATCTGGTTCTCGCTGACCAGCAAGCTGGTCGGCAATCCAGGCGAGTTCATCGGGCTGGCCAACTACTTCAAGATCATGCACAGCCAGATCTTCTGGCAGACGGCGTGGAACACCGTCTTCTTCACGACGATGGCCACGATCTTCAAGACCGTGCTGGGCATGTGGCTGGCGCTGATCCTGTACCGCAAGTTCGCCTTCTCGCGCGTGACGCGCGCGGTCGTCCTGCTGCCGTTCATCGTGCCCACGGTGCTGAGCGGGCTGGCCTGGCTGTGGATGTTCGACGCCACGTTCAGCGTCTTCAACTGGATGATCAACTGGGTCTGGAAGCTGGACCTGGGCTTGCTCAAAGCGGCGTGGCCGGGCCGCTTCCGCATCAACTGGCTGGGCGATCCAGGCTGGGCCATGTTCTCCGTGATCGCGGTGAACGTGTGGCGGGGCACGCCGTTCTTCGCCATCACCTTCCTGGCCGGGCTGCAGACCGTACCGCCGGACCTCTACGACGCGGGCGACATCGACGGCGCCAACGGCTGGCAGCGCTTCTGGCGCATCACGCTGCCGATGATCAAGCCCATCGCGGTGGTGGTGGTGGTGTTCTCCATCGTCGTCACCTTCGCGGACTTCGAAGTGGTCTACGTGCTGACCCGCGGCGGTCCCGCCAACAGCACGCACCTCTTCGCCACCCTCGCCTATCAGCTTGGCATGGCCTCCGGGAACCTGGGCGAGGGGGCGGCCGTGGCCCTGTTCATGCTGCCGATCCTCGCCGTCCTCATCGTGTGGCAGCTGCTGTACCTGCGCCGCGAGGAGGAGCGGCAATAGGCCCAGCGGAGCGGTGAGGCGTCCGCGCCGGCAGAGCGTTGCAACCGTCATCGGCCGGGCAGGGCGAAGCGGAAGATGGGGAGCCGGAACGTCCAGTCCATCCCGATCGGGAGATCGCCATGAGCAAGAAAGCCAATCGCCGACACGGCCTGCAGCTGACCCGCCGGCAATTCGTCCGGTCCACCGGCCTGGCCGCTGCGGGCGCCGCCGGCGCCAGCCTGGGCCTGTTCGGCGGCAAGGCCCCTGCGTTTGCCCAGTCGCGGGAAATGCACGTGCTGGAGTGGAGCAGCTTCGTCAAGGAGGCCGACGTCGAGGTGAACCGGCAGGCCGAAGAGTTCGGCAAGACCGAGGGCATCAAGGTTAAGGTGGAGCACATCAACAACAACGACCTCAATGCCCGCACGACCGCCGCCGTGGAGAGCGGCACCGGGCCGGACGTCGTGCAGCTCTTCAACAACCAGCCGCTGCTCTATGCCCCCGGCCTGCTCGGCGTGAACGACCTGGTGCAGGAGACCGGCGGCAACAAGATCTATCCGTTCTTCCGCGAAAGCGTGGACGACGGCGGCACTTACGTGGGCCTTCCCTACTTCGCCACCGGCGCGGCCTGGGTCTACAACAAGGACATGTACCAGCAAGCCGGCGCCAAGCCCTCGCAGACCTGGGACGAATTCCTGGATTCGGGCACCCAGCTCAAGAAGCTAGGCTTCCCGGTGGGCCAGGCCCTCGGCCACTCCTTCGGCGATCCGCCCGGCTTCGCCTATTCGCTGTTCTGGGCGTACGGCGGCAAGCTGATCGACGAGCACTCCAAGGTGGCGGTGGACACGAAGGAAACCCGCGCCGCCATCGCCTACGTCAAGGAGTTCTGGAAGGCCGCCTGCGACGAAAGCGGGCTGGGCTGGGACGACTCGGCGAACAACCGCGCCTTCGCCGCGGAGACCATCTCCGTGACCCGCAACGGTGCCAGCATCTACTTCGTCGCCAAGCGCAACCTGGTGCAGAAGCAGGACCCTTTCGCGAAGAAGCTGGATCACTTCCTCGATCCGAAGGGCCCCGCGGGGCGGCGCCACAGCATGACGGCCTATTCGCGCTGCATCTTCAAGGCCAGCAAGGTGCAGTCGGCGGCGAAGAACTACCTGCGCTTCTGCCTGAAGCGGGAGAACCTCGACAAGCTGATCCGGGTCAACGACGGGTACATCAACGGCCCCACGCCCGAGTGGGAGGAGCACCCGCTCTGGAAGGAGGACCCGGCGCTGACGCCCTTTGCCCATGCGCCCGCCACTTCGGTGACCTACGGCTGGCCGGGGCCCAATGACCGCAAGGCCTCCGAGGCCGTGGCTAAGTACATCCTGGTGGACATGTTCGCGCGGGCCGTGCAGGGCGAATCGGCCGATGCGGCTGCGCGCTGGGCCAGCAGCGAGCTGAAGCAGATCTACGGCTGATGCCGGCCGCGACGCTCTCCGCCTCCGGGGGGCGCCGCACGCCCGGCGCGGAGCCCGCGCCGGGGGCACCTCAATGGGAGCACGAGCCTTCGATGGAACGTCGCGTCGGCGAAACCTACCTTAAGCGGCTGATCGTCTTCTATATCCCGCTTTTCATGTTCCTGGTGGTCGTGCTGTTCCCGTTCTTCTGGATGGCGATCGCTTCGGTGAAGCCGGATCAGGAGCTGTACAACGTGCGGATCTCGCCCTTCATCGTGCGCCATCCCACCGTGTCTCACTGGATATATTTGTTTAAGGAAACCCTTTTCGCACGCTGGGCCGTCAACACGTTCTTCATCGCCACGGCCAGCACCATCATCTCGCTGGCCTGCGGTGTGCTGGCGGGCTATTCCCTTTCGCGCCTGCGCTTTCCGGGCTCCACCACAATCGGCGTGTCCATCTTCGTGACCTACCTGGTGCCGCCGACGCTGCTGTTCATCCCGCTGGCGGACGTGATCGCGGGTTTGCACCTGCTGGATTCCCCCTGGGCCCTGATCCTGTCGTACCCAACGATCCTGGTGCCCTTCTGCACCTGGCTCCTGATGGGCTACTTCAAGACCATCCCCAAGGAGCTGGAGGAATGCGCCCGCATCGATGGCGCGACGCGCTTCCAGGCGTTCTACCGGATCATCCTGCCGCTGGCCACGCCGGGCGTCCTTTCGGCGGGCATCTTCGCCTTCACGCTGTCCTGGAACGAGTTCCTCTTCGCCCTGGTCTTCCTCTCGTCCCCGGAGAACAAGACCGTGCCCGTGGGCGTGGTGAGCGAGCTGATCAAGGGCGACGTGTTCTTCTGGGGCTCGCTGATGGCGGGCGGCCTGTTCGGCTCCATTCCGGTGGCCATCGTGTACTCGTTCTTCGTGGAATACTACGTGGCCGGCCTCACGGGCGGCGCGGTGAAGGGCTAGCCGCCGCGCACCTTCCGCCTTCCCGCCCGCACGCCGGGCGCCTGCGCTTCCGCCATGACTGCTGACGCCGGGGTCGTGCTCGCGCTGGATGTGGGCACGTCCTCCGTGCGCTGCCTCGCCTTCGCGGCGGATGGCGAGCCGTTGCCCGCCTGGCAGGCGGCCCGCGCCTACGAGGCGCGCGCGCGCACCGACGGCACCTCGGAGCTGGACGCCCCGGCGCTGCTGGCCCACGCGGTGGCGTGCCTGGCGGCCGTCTCCGCGGCGGTGCGCGCGGCCGGCCGGCCGATCCTGGCGGTCGGCGTGTGCACCTTCTGGCACGCCTTCCTCGCCGTGGACGCCGCCGGCGCGCCGCTCAGCCCGATCTACCTGTGGAACGACACGCGCGCCGGCCCCGCCGCGGCCCGCCTGCGCGCGGCACTGGACGGCGCGGCGGTGCAGCGCCGCACGGGCTGCGTGCTGCACCCGAGCTACCTGCCCGCCCGGCTCGCCTGGCTGTGCGAGAGCCAGCCGCGCCTCTGGGCCGCCGCCCGGCGCTTCCTCTCCTTCGGCGAGTACCTGGAGCAGTGCCTGTTCGGTGGACACGGTGCACACGGTGCGCCGCGCATCGGCCTGTCCATGGCCTCGGGCACGGGCCTGCTCGACCAGGGCGCGTTGGACTGGGATCGCGAGCTGTTGCGGGCGCTGGCGCTGGACGCGGAGCGGCTCTCACCGCTGCTGCGCGTCCACGCGCCGCTCGCGGGCCTCCAGGGCGACTTCGCCGCGGCGCTGCCGGCGCTGCGGGAGGTGCCGTTCTACCCGGCGCTGGGCGATGGCGCCTGCAGCAGCCTGGGCAGCGGCGCGACGCGGCCGGCCCTGGGGGCGCTGATGGTGGGCACGAGCGCCGCGGTGCGCGCCTTCTTCCCCGCTGACGCAGCCGGGTCAGCCCCCGCGCCCGCCGCGCCGCCGGGCCTGTGGCGCTACCTGCTGGATGCCCGCCGCGCGCTGATCGGCGGGGCCATCAGCAACGGCGGCAGCGTGCTGGCCTGGCTGCAACACACGCTGCGGCTGCCGCCCCTGGAGACGCTGGAGGCCGCCCTGCGGGAGGCCGCACCGGCGGCACACGGCCTGACGGTGCTGCCCTTCCTCAGCGGCGAGCGCAACCCGGACTTCCCCCTCGACGCACGCGGCGTCATCGCCGGACTGACCGCGGCCACCACGCCCGCGCAGATCGCCCAGGCCGCGCTGGAATCGGTGGGCTACCGGCTGGCGGCCATCGTGCAGCGCCTGCGCCCGGCGGCGCCCGGTCTGCAGGCGTTCGTGGCCAGCGGCGGGCTGCTGCGCTCGCCGGCCTGGCTGCGCATGCTAGCCGATGTGCTGGGCGTGCCGCTGTACGCCTCCACCGTGGCCGAGGCCTCCAGCCGCGGGGCCGCGCTGCTGGCGCTGGAGGCGCTGGGGCGGCTGCCCGCCGCCCACGCGCTGCCGCCTCCGCTGGGCGAGCGCATCGAGCCCGATCCGGCGCGCCACGCCATGTACGCCGCCGCCCGCGAGGAGCACGAAGCGCTCTACCGCCAGTTCATCCAGCCAGGGGTGTGAAGGATTGGGCCCTGTGCGTATGGCAGGCGATGTGATCACACCGCGTTGTCCCCGGCGTGATTGACATTGCCGCGTCGACCCGAGTGCGCTATGGTGTTAATCGGGACTTAACACATGATCCGCGGGTTTGCCCACAAGGGACTGCAACGTTTCTTTGAGCAGGACAGCAAGGCAGGTATACAGCCGGTACACGCCCGTCGCCTGCGCTTGATCCTCGGCACGCTGGAGGCGGCCATCGCACCGCGAGATATGGCGCTGCCGGGGCTGCGGTTGCACGCCCTGCGCGGGGAGCGGGAAGGTTATTGGGCCGTGAGCGTGAATGGCCCGTGGCGCGTAACGTTCCGATTCGAGGACGGCCATGCCTGGGAAGTCGATTATGTCCAATACCACTAGCGCACGGCAGCCCATGCACACCCCCCCGCATCCCGGCGCAGTGCTGCGTGAGCTGTGCCTTGAGCCGCTGGGGCTGACTGTGGCGGAAACCGCCCGCGCACTGGGCGTGTCGCGCACGGCTCTGTCGCAGTTCATCAACGGCCACTCGCGCCTGAGCCTGGAAATGGCGCGCCGCTTGGCCGCTGCGTTCCGCACCAGTGTAGAGTCGTGGCTGAATCTGCAGCACCAATACGACCTGTGGCTTGCTCGCAAGAAGCGTAATCGCCCCCGCGTGCAGCCTTTGGTCGGCAGGAGAGCCGGCACCGGTTGAGGGGCGCCCTTACCCTTCCAGCCCGCGCAGGAAGTCGAAGTCGGTCTTCATGGCATCGCCGATCCCCGTGCGGTCGCTGCCGAAGAGGACGAAGTGGATGCCCTTCTCGATCCAGGGCTGGGCCATCTCGTAGGTGAAGAAGTGGATCACGAGGGGCACCTGCCTGGCCTTGCAGGTGTTGTGGATGTGCTCCACGGCCTCCAGGTAGCGCGGGTGGTGGTAGTCGGCCGGCACGCCGAGCTGGATCGACAGGTCGTTGGGCCCCACGAAGGCGGCATCCACGCCCGGCACGGCGAGCAGGTCGTCCAGCCGCTCCAGCGCCGCCACGCTCTCGATGCCGATGACGAGCAGGTTGTTGCGGTTGCGCTGCTCCAGGTGCTGGCGCGTGTCCTCGCTGGGGAACTCGCCGCGCGTGACGGCGCGCGTGACCGCCTCGCCCTTGAGCGGCAGGTACTTGGCGGCGCCCACCACCTCCTGCACCTGCTCCACCCGCTCCACGTAGGGAGCGAGCACGCCGTGGGCGCCGGCGTCCAGCGCCATGGTGACGTAGTGCGAGGCCGGGATCGGCACGCGCACGACCGGCACGATGCCGTTGCTGACCAGCTTGCGCATCCACGCCGCCGTCTCGCCGCGGGAGTAGGGCGCGTGCTCGTTGTCCACGATGACGAAGTTGAGCCCCATTTCGCGCAGGCGGTGGTCCCCGTTGCCCACGCGGGTCTGCACGAACATGGTGCCGTAGACGCGTTCGCCGCCCCGCAGGGCGGCCTTCATGGCCTCTCCGTTCATTGGGGTCCAGGATGTCGGGTGTGCGCCGGCGCCGGGGGACAGCCACTCGGGGGGCTGCCCGGCGCGGCCCGCCGCGTTGACAAGGCTTCGGACGCACCGCTATCCTCGGGGCTGGCGCGTCCGGCACGCCCCCACCACACCACACCGTCGGATCGCAGACAAGGCAGCGCCCGCACAGGCACGAGAGCCCCATGGCCCTGAACCTGATCGCCCTGGAACGCCGGCTGATCGGCTTCGATACGACCAGCCGCAACTCCAACCTGGCGATGGTGGACTTCCTCTGCGAGCAGCTCAAGGCGCTCGGCCTGAGCGTGGCGGTGGACCCCAACGACGACCGCAGCAAGGCCAACATCTTCGCCACCTTCGGCCCTGCGGACGCAAGCGGACTGATGCTGGCCGGCCACATGGACACCGTGCCGGTGGAAGGCCAGGCCTGGCGCACGGACCCCTTCACGCTCACCGAGCAGGGCGGCCGCTTCTACGGGCGCGGCACGGCGGACATGAAGAGCTTCATCGCCCAGACCCTGCTGGCCGCGGAGGCGCTGCGCAACCGCAAGCTGAAGCTGCCGCTGCACCTGGCGTTCACCTACGACGAGGAAATCGGCTGCAACGGCGCCGAGCACCTGATGCACACGTTGCGGAGCCGCCGCGGCGCCATGCCCGGCTGCGCGGTGGTGGGCGAGCCGACCAACTTCAGCGTCTTCCGCATGCACAAGGGCTTCCATTCCGGCCGCGTCACCGTGACCGGCGTGGAGGGCCACAGCAGCAAGCCCAACAAGGGCGCCAACGCCATCTATGCCGCGGCCAAGGTGATCGCCAAGCTGATGGAGGTGGAGGCGGAGCGCAAGCAGCACCGCTCCATGGAGGACTTCTTCGAGCTGCCCTATACCACGCTCAACGTGGGCACCATCAGTGGCGGCACGGCGCTCAACATCATCCCCAACCACACGCAGGTCGGCTTCGAGTACCGCACCATGCCCGGCGAGGACCCGGACTACGTGCTGAACCAGGTGCGCGGCTACGTGAGCGAGGTGCTGCTGCCCGAGTTCCGCAGGCAGCAGCCGGAGGTGGACATCCAGGTGGAGCTGACGGGGCAGGGCCAGCCCATGATGACGCCCGCGGGCGCCGCGATCGAGACGATCGCC
>JBGOUY010000141.1:0-10782 GCA_041477795.1 bacterium | reverse complement strand
CCAGCCTGGCTGCCGAGTTGGCCTGGCTGCGCGCGGCGCTTGAGGAGCGCTCCGGACAGCTAGCGTCGCTGGAATCGCGCCAAGGCGACGCGCGCTCCAGCCTGGCCGCCGAGTTGGCCTGGCTGCGCGCGGCGCTTGAGGAGCGCTCCGGACAGCTAGCGTCGCTGGAATCGCGCCAGGCCGAGGTACAGTCCGGCCACGCCGCCGAGCTGGCCTGGCTGCGCGCGGCGCTGGACGAGCGCACCGGACAGCTCAGCGCCAGCATGCAGGGGGTCTCCGGCCAGATAGCGGCGCTGGAATCGCGCCAGTGGGAGGCGCTGGCCGGTCAAGCCGCCGAGCTGGAGCGGGTGAATGCGGCGCTGGAATCGCGTCAGGGGCAGGCGCTGGCCGGTCAAGCCGCGGAGCTGGAGCGGGTGCATGCGGCGCTGGAGGAGTTCCACGCTCATATTGAGCGGAGGGTCGACGAGTTGCACCAGAACAAGGGGGACGCCAGCGCGCTCACGGGTCTGGCCGGCCGCTTCGAACAGGCCCATGCGAATCTGGTGCGACTCAAGCGCGATGTAGTGCTGCAGGATCGGCGCATCGGGCTGCTGCTGGAGGAAGCCCGCAAGCGGCTGCCCGAGCCGTTCGACGAGCCGCAACTGGCGGCGTTCGCCGGAGAGGACCGGCACCGACTGGATGCATTGTACCTCTCGTTCGAGGATGAGTTCCGCGGCACACGGGAAGTGATCAAGGGCCGCCTGGAGGTCTACCTTCCGACGATCAGGGAGTGTGCCGCCGGATCGCCCGATCGCCCCGTGCTGGACATCGGGTGCGGACGGGGGGAATGGCTCGAAGTGCTCGCAGCCAACCGCCTCATCGCCAGAGGAGTGGACATCAACCGCATCCTTGTCGAGGATTGCCGTCGCCTGGGCCTCGATGTGGCGGAAGGCGATGCCCTGGCGCACTTGCGGTCGCTGGCGGACCGGAGCTTGGGTGCAGTGACCGGATTCCAGATCATCGAGCATGTGCCGTTCGACACGGTCGTGGCGCTGTTCGACGAGTGTCTGCGCGTGCTTGCGCCGGGCGGCGTCATCATCTTTGAGACACCCAACCCGGCGAACCTCCAGGTGGCGGCTCGGGATTTCTACGTCGACCCGACCCACCTCAGTCCCCTGCCGAGCCAGACCGTCTCGTTCATGGCAGAAGCGCGCGGGTTCTGTCGCGTCAAGGTGTTGGCTCTGCACCCGAAGCCTGAGTTCGACGAGGGCCGTCGCGATCAAGTCGGAATTGGCGCAACGCTGAACGATCTGTTATTTGGCCCGCAGGACTATGCCGTGATCGGCTATCGGCCGTGACCCTCACGGGAGATTCAACAGGCCTTGCAGAACGGGGTTGCTCCCGGAGTCCCGCTCCCGTTTGGATGCGGATGTTCCGGCATGGCCGATCCCGGATGGGATCGGCCACACAGAATCGGATGTCTCTGCGTTCGCCAATCCGTTCGTTGGTAAGGGTTTCCGGCTTCGCTTGAGCGGGGAGCCTTGGGCTGCGGAATCTGCGTCCCATTGGGGGGTCGCTCGGTCTTGCAGGAGCGTGCGGGAGGCTTCACTTGGCCTAAGCCTGCAAACAGGCAGACCGGATACGGGAGCCGAGGTTGCCCCCAATCGTCTTGTGCGGTCCGACACGAGTCCACTTTGTATGTACAGCCCGAAGCACCAGGAAACCCTGAGGGCGAAAAGCCTGCCGCCAAGCGGGCAGGATGCGCTGCCCGCCGCCAAGCCCGCGTACGTCCAGGACGTCTCGGTCAGCGAGCTGCTGGGATTGGCCGACCCTGAATTCGTCGAGGAGACTTACCGTCGCATCCTGGGTCGGGAACCGGACCCCCTGGGGCGCCAGTGGTTATCGTCACGCATCTCCGGATATCCCGCGCGCCGCGTGGTCATGTTGGCGCGAATCCGTTATGCGCGCGAAGGCCGGTTGCGCAACGTGCACGTGAGGGGCTTGTGGCTGGCCTTGTTGTCCTACGCCGTGCTTTATTTCCCCGTCATTGGATATGGGCTCCGACTGGCCTTTTCTGCCGCCCGGCTGCCCGTGACCTGGCGCAAGTTGCAATGGGAACTGCGCGAGCAGCAGTCGGCAGGGAGGCAGCAGCAGCGGATCCTGGATCTGCTCCAGCAGCTCAACGAATCGCTTTGGCGCGAGCTGCGGCAAGTCAACGAGAAAGCGGAGAGCCGGGCTCTGACAGTTTCAGCCAACCAAGCGCACCTTGTCGAGCGGGTGAGTGCCATCGAGGCGCGCGTCTCAGCCGACCACCAGCAGCTGGTCGAGCAGGTAAGCGCCATCGAGGCGCGCGTCTCAGCCAACCACCGGCAGCTAGTCGAGCAGGTAAATGCCATTTTGGAGCGCATGGATCATCTCCATGCGTTGCATGATCAGGCATTGCAACGAGTCACATCCCAGTTCGAACACGATCTGCGCGGCATGCGGAAGGCCGAGCAGCCCGAACTGACCCAGGCGCGGCGCGATGCCCAGTCGACGGTGGACTCCATCAGACACACCAGGCCCCACGACAACAAACGGTCGTAGAAAGGACGGGTCTGAGCGTCGGCTGCAAGACTTCACGGCTTGCTCTGATCAATTCGGACACCGATGCCTATTTCCGTCTGCCAGACCGGGAAGATTTCTTGCAGGAGGCCATGAACCAGACCGGACTGCATGGAGTCCTCTGCGCCTGGATACCTTTTGGCGCCTCAGCCCCTGGTTTCACATAGGATTGGATTATCGCTTCATCTTCATAAAATGAGCAAACCTCTGTTTATTGTATTTACGCCACTTCCTCCTGCGAGATCCGGAATTGCGGACTACAATGCCGAGTTGCATCCGCACCTTTCCGAGCACGGAGACATCCTATACGTAGTCGCCGATTCGGAGCAACCGAATGTGAAATTATCCAGTTCTGAGATCATACACTATTCAGACTTTCGCGCCCATCAAGTTCAAAGCCGCTCCGCGATTCGTTACTATCACATCGGGAACAGCGAATACCACAAGTTCATCTTGGCTGAGGCACTTGTTCACCCCGGAATCATGGTGATGCACGACTATCTGATTCATCATCTTATCTCAGAACTGACGCTATCCACAGGGGACTTCGAGGCATACGCGCGCTTTCTCTTCTACGATGTCGGCCGTCCGGGATTGAAGATTGCGCGGCATCGGCAGATCGGGATCTTTACCGAGTACCAAAAGTTTCTTTATCCGCTCAATCAGCAGGTTCTGGACAATGCCGTGGGTGTCATCACGCATTCTCGATTCATGGTTGACGAGATTCGGCGCCTTCGCCCCTACATTCCTATTTGCCACATTCCGCTTCATCTTGGGTCGCTGCCAGTCGCCCTCCGGGGGATGACTCAGCAGGTGGCCCGACAACGGCTGAACCTGCCGCAAGACGAGCTCATCATTGTATCGCTCGGGCACATTACCCCGCCAAAACAGATCCAGTCGTCCCTACGTGCCCTTGCAACGATTCGATCGGCCATCCCACGTTTTCGATACATCCTGGTAGGCGCGCCCTATTCGGAGGAAATCGTCCGGCAGTGGATAGCCGGTGAAGGGCTCGACGATTGCGTAACCATTACGGGCTATACGGACCTGACGACATTTCACGTGTACCTACTTGCCAGCGATATCGTGATCAATTTGCGATACCCGAACGCCGGGGAGACTTCCGCCGCGTTGGTGCGCGCGCTTGGCCTGGGAAAGCCGGCCATTGTATATGATTATGCGTCATTCCAGGACTTCCCCGCTGAGGCCATCGTCAAGATTCCGCTGGACACCCAACACGTCGCACCCCTTGCCGAGGCGATCCGGCTCTTGGCGGTGAATCCCGATCACCGGGAGCGCGTCGGCAGGGAGGCACAGCGGTACGCATCCCGCGAGCATTCGCCCGCGAAATGTGCAAAGGCGTATGCCGATGCGCCTGCGGCCTTTTCCAGTGCCGGCTCGGGGTGGAGCCCACCCCTCGCCAAGCGCGCCGCCTTTTTCGGCAAGAATCCATTCACGCCGGAGGATACCGCGCGATTCATCCAACGGAGGCTGGATGCGTTGGCGGGAACCGCGGCGTACGCCTCTTGCAAGGCGCTTGCGCATCGGCTGGCGAGTGCACTGGCTCGCTTGCCCGCCGGAGTCGGGCGGCTCAAATTGCTGGAACTGGGCGGCAGCGTCGAGACACTGGATATCCTCGCCAACGAGTTTCGCTACGCCGCCGTCGTCGGTACCGACTTCAATGCCAATCAATCGTTTGGAGAGATCCCGCCCAAATTGTGTGCATACTCCAATAAATCGTATCCATTTTGGAACTTCAGCGTCGAGGCGGAACGCTTTCCCTTCTCCGATGGGGAATTCGACGTTGTCTTGTGCTGCGAACCGATCGAGCGCCTTTCCGATGATCCAATGTTCGCGTTTGCCGAAATCAATCGCGTTCTAAAGCACGATGGAATGCTGTTGCTTACGACGCCAAACCTCATGTCCGGGCAGGGGTCTCATGCCGGGCCTACAGGTGGTGCCACATCCATCAGAATGCGCTCGACGACTCGACGCATGATTGAATATTCAGAAGATCATGTTCGTGTGCTATTTGAAGCGGCCGGATTTTGTAGCATACAAGTCGAAACAGAGGACTCTAGCACTGAACCAAGTGCGGACGTCATGCAAAAACGCGACGAGTTTGGGTATCCTATGCAAATGAACGGAGACAACATCATTGCCACTGGAAGGAAGGGCTCTCCCAATATCGAACGATATCCTTCCGAAATATATGGATAGATTCATATTGCGCAGATCAACCATATCTCACATGCGTTGAAGTATCAGGAGGTTTCAGCAAGACATGAGAATCGTAATTGCCAATACACACGTTCCGTATGTCCGCGGCGGCGCCGAGTTGCTCGCGGAGCAGCTCCAACAGGCCCTGGTGCGGGAGGGGCACGAGGTCGATATCGTGCGCCTGCCGTTCAGATGGAATCCGCCGGAGCAGTTGCTTGCGCAGATGTTGTCGGCGCGCTTGGCCGATCTGAGCGAAGCGAACGGGGTCGAGGTGGATCTCCTGGTGGGGCTGAAATTCCCCGCCTATCTCATCCCGCACAAACGAAAGGTGCTCTGGATCCTGCATCAGCACCGGCAGGCCTACGACCAATGGGACCGCGAATTGGGGGATATCATCCTTCAGGCGAACGGCAAGGATGTCCGGGAGGCCATCTATCACGCCGACCGGCTGGCAATACGCGAATCCCGGCACGCGCACACCATATCCGCCAACGTATCCCGCCGCCTATCGCATTACATGGGGCTCGAGGCGCCACCGCTGTGGCATCCTCCACCCGCCGCCGACTTATTCTTTTCGAAACCTTCCGAGAACTTTCTGTTCTTCCCCAGTCGCCTCAATGCCGCGAAACGTCAGGAACTCGTGGTCAACGCACTCGCCCAGTGCCAGCAACCGGTGCGGGTGCTTTTTGCCGGAAAGGCTGACAATGCCCCCTATGCAGAAGAGCTTCTAGAGCGAGTGAGACTGCTGAAACTGACCAAACGGGTAGAGATGTTGGGTGAGATCAGCGACGAGGAAAAGCGGGATCTCTATGCACGATGCCTGGGCGTTGTATTTCCGCCCCTGGATGAGGATTACGGCTATATTACCTTAGAGGCCATGCTGGCCGCCAAGCCGGTGATCACCTGCACGGATTCAGGAGGACCGCTGGATTTCATCATTGCCGGAAAGACCGGTCTGGTATGCGAACCGACGGCGGAAGCGTTGGCGCGGGCGATGGATGAACTGTGGAGCGACCGCTCCGGTGCCGCGCGGATGGGCGAGGCTGCGCGCGACCATTATGGGTCGCTTCACATCTCCTGGTCGACCGTGGTGGAGGCCCTCCTGGCATGAAAATCAACTGGTTCTCCCCGCTTCCGCCGGCACGGACCGGTATTGCCGATTTCACGATGCACGCAGCCGACGAACTGCTCCGGGTCGCCGAGACGGTTTTCTGGGACGCGCAACAGCACAAAGTTTCGCCCGCATTGTCGGCACTGCCGATCGTTCAGTATCAGCCCGGTAATGTGGACTGGCGCCGACTTAATCGCGCGGACGGGAACATCTATCACATTGCAAACCACTCAGAGTTCCACCACACGATCCTGATCATGGCACGCCTGCACCCAGGGGTGGTTGTGCTGCACGACCTGGTGCTTTGGCATCTCTTCCAGGGCACGCACCTGCATTTTGAGGACGAATCGCATCAGTTGGACTTCAACGAAGCAATGGGCAGTGACACGGCCCCCACCCCTCCGGGCGTGCGGGCCGTGCTCGAGTATACCCTGGAGGCGGCCAAGGCAGCGGTCGTGCATTCCCAGGCGGCGTACCAACACCTGGAGAGACTGTCCCGCTGTCCGGTGTATCAATTGAACCTGCCACACAAGGTGAGCGACGAGGCGGCGTCGGCTGAATTGCGGGAGAAACGCTGGCGAAACCTGGACCCGATCCGCCTGGTGATGTTCGGCCACATCGGCGTCAACCGGCGATTGCTGGAGATACTGGACGCTCTCGCGTTGTTCCGCGGTGCGTGCCGATTTCATCTCGACATCTACGGAATGCTCAGCCAGAAAGCCGAGGCCCGTAAGCTCATCCGGAACTCCGGTCTGAAGGCGCGGGTCACGCTGCACGAATACTCTAGCGAGGCGGTCGTGCGCGCAGGGCTGGATGCAGCCCACCTGGCTTTCAATCTGCGCTATCCCACCGTGGGCGAGGCGTCCGCAAGCCAGCTCAAACTTTGGGAGCATGCCGTGCCCACCCTGGTTACGCCCCTTGGATGGTACAAGTCGCTTCCGTCGGATGCCGTGCTGCCCGTTCCGGTGGGCCGGGAGCGGGAAACGATCCATGAGCACCTCGAACGCATCGCCGCAGATGCGCTGGCCTACCGCCGCATCGGGGAGCGGGGCCGGGAGGTGGTAACGACCGATCATACGCCCCGCGGCTATGCGGAGGGCATGGTTGAGATCGTCCGCCGCCATTCCAACGAATCCGTCAGCCAGCGTCAGGGTCGCTACGCGCGTTGTGCCGCCGAGCGCATCGTGCAGCTCTCGCCGCGCCTGGAGGCCGATGATCGCTTTTGCGCAAGGCTCGCTCACAGCATCGCCTCACTTTCCGGCTAAGTTCTCGCTTGGCCTCCAGGGGGCAATGCCACCCCGCCACGATGAGGTGGGTCGCTCGGGGGCAGGCATCCGCCCCGGACGCCGGACACCGTGCGGGAGCAGCCGCCCTGTCGCGGCGCGGGTGCTGGCCGGATCGGTACGGACGGGCCGCATCGCTGTCGCCAGATGCACGAATCGCCGCCATGATGGCGTTTCCGCACGACGAGGATCGCGGGAAATTGTTGCTGCAACCCCGAGGCAACGCCTGCTAAGGTGACGGGGCCGATCACGATGGCCGGGCTGGAGCGGCGAGACTTGCATCGTTCCCTTCAGCTATGAGCAGAATCGGGGGATTGCTTCCGGCGTCATGCGGTCGGCACGCTCCGTCGGGAGGCTGCCGTAGCACGACCACCGCCGGATTCTGGCCGGAGCCTCGAATGCAAGGGAGTATGGAATGCGTGTGCTAGTGATGGGCGGGGACGGGTACCTGGGCTGGCCGACCGCGATGGCTTTTGCGGCGGAGGGCCACGACGTCTGTGTGGTTGACAATTACCTGCGCCGCAACCTGGCACGAGAAACCTCCTCGGAGCCTCTGCTGGACAATCCCAACCTGACCCATCGGGTTGCGCTGTTCAAGGCCGTCAGCGGCTACGACATCCGCTGCCGGATTGGCGACTGCGCGGACTTCGGCTTCATGGAGGAGGTATTTCAGGAATTCGACCCGGAGGCGGTGATCCACTATGCCGAGCAGCCCTCCGGACCCTATTCCATGATCGGGTTCCGCGAGGCCCAACGCACGCTGAACAACAACCTCAACACCACGTTCAACCTGATCTGGGCAGTCATCAAGCACTCACCCAAGTGCCACATTATCAAGCTGGGCACCATGGGCGAGTACGGGACCCCCAACATCGACATCGAGGAAGGCTGGATCACCGTCCAGCACAAGGGCCGCGAGGACAAATTCCTCTATCCGCGCCAAGCCGGCACCCTTTACCACACCACCAAGGTGCTGGACACGGACCTGCTTTGGTTTTACGTGCGCACGTACGGGCTGCGGGTGAGCGACCTGATGCAGGGCCCGGTCTATGGCGTGCAGACGGAGCAGACTCACCTGGACCACCGGCTGGCGCTCAACTTCCACTACGACGACATCTTCGGCACCGTGGTGAACCGGTTCATGGTGCAGGCGGTCGCCGGTATACCGCTTACGGTATTCGGTAAGGGCGGTCAGACTCGCGGCTACCTGAATATCCTGGATACCTTGCAGTGCGTCCGCCTGGCCATGGTCAAGCCACCACCCGACGGTACGTTGCGCATTCTCAACCAGTTCACCGAGCTGTTCACGGTCAATCAACTGGCCGAGCGAGTGCACCGCGTGGGCCATTCCTTGAAGCTGCCCGTGGAAATCAGCCATATTCCCAATCCGCGCAAGGAGAAAGAGGAGCATTATTACAATGCGCAGCACAGCGGCCTGCTGGAGCTGGGCCTCAAACCCCACCCCATGACCGATGACATCGTCGCGCGGATGATCGAGGAAGTGATCGAGCACAAGGCCAACATCGACACGCGCAAGATCTTGCCCAGGGTCAAGTGGTCTTGAGACCCGACGCGCCGCAGCCGCGGCGGCGCCATCCTTCCTTGGCTGCCTCGCATGATTGAACTTCCGCTGTCCCCCCTTCGCACCGCAGCGCTCATTGTGGGCCTCGTCAGCCTGGGCGTTGCGTTCCTCCAGTTGCGCGGACACCGCAAGGGCCGCACGGATACCTGGGCGCTGATAGCGACCGGAGGCGCAGCGATCCTCGTCGGTCTGTTTCCCGGGTCGGCGCTGGTGTTGGAAGACGTGATCTCCCTGGGTGGATTCGCAGGAAGCCGCCTGATTACGTTGCTGATCGTCGTAGTGGCCATCCAATGGTATTTCATCGTTTCCACCATCGGTAAGATCGACCGGCAACGCAGTCAGTTCGACCGGCTGGTGCGCAAGTTTGCCTTGAACGGCCTTTTCCAGTCCTTGGGCCCCGAACCGCCGCGGGACATGATTCTCGCCGCCATTCCGGCGCTGGACGAAGCGGAGAATCTCAAGCACGTCCTGCCTGGTGTCCCCAAAGCGATCGGCTCGCTTCCCGTGCTGACGCTGGTGGTGAACGACGGCAGCACGGACGACACCGAGCAGGTCGCGCTCGCCAGCGGAGCGGTCGTCGCATCCCTGCCAGTCAACGTGGGGGGCGGCGCCGCCTTGCGCGTCGCTTACGATGCGGCGTTCCAGCTCTCTGCGCGCGTCCTGGTGACGTTGGATGGTGACGGGCAGCACGACCCTGGCCAAATCGCCACGCTTGTGGACCCGATTCTGCAGGGCGAAGCCGATCTCGTGATCGGCTCACGCATCCTCGGTTCTTTCGAGCACGATTCCGCCGTGCGCCTGCTGGGCGTCCGCTTGTTCAGCCGCCTGATCAATGTGCTCATGGGCGCCCACATCACCGATTGCTCGAGCGGCTTCCGGGCCATTCGCGTGGACCTGCTCAAGCGACTGACACTGGTGCAGGACCAATATCATACGGCTGAACTGATCATTGAGGCGTGCAAGCACAAGCTGCGCATCGTCGAGCGGCCCATCGTCATTCGACGCAGGCTCAGCGGGACCAGCAAGAAGGGGCGGAATCTGCTCTATGGCTTCATGTTCATCCGCACGCTCGTCAAGACCTGGGTGCGGTGACACAGACCCCGATGACTTGAAGTCCGCAGGCCGTGGATTCCGGTCAAGCCAAGGGTGACACCTCCGCCACCGTGTCCACCACGGCCGACGGCAGGCTGCTCGCCAAGCCTTGGACGAGTCGGGCGCGGCACACGATTGAAGGCCCCCCGGCGCGATGCAACTTCTGAGAGGCGAGGAGCGCCCCCGTGTCTGCCCCCATTATCTTCACCCTGGACCTTGAGGATGACCGAGGGGCCTATCTCGCCCGCAGCCGGTTCGAGGAGAATACCCACCGGCTGATGGACGCCTTGGCGGAGCGCGACATCCGAGGCACCGTGTTCACTGTCGGGCGCACGGCGGATTCGTCCCCGCACCTGCTGCGGCGTCTCGTTTCGCTGGGCCATGAGGTGGCCTGCCACAGTTGGGACCACACGCCGATCGACAAGCAGGAACCCGCCCAGTTCCGCGCGGCCACGGCACGGGCCAAGGAGCGCCTGGAACAGGCCACGGGCACCGAGGTCATCGGCTACCGGGCGCCGCTGTTCTCGCTGACGCCTCGCACCGCCTGGGCGGTCGAGGAGCTGAAGGCTTTGGGATTCAAGTATTCTTCCAGCTTGCTTCCCGGCCGCAATCCAGTCTATGGATTTCCCAATGCGTTGCGCCGTCCGTTCCGTTGGCCCTGCGGCTTGCTGGAGTTTCCGGTCCCGGTCATCGGGCCTGGCCCATGGGCAATTCCGTACCTGGGCGGTATCTACCTGCGCTACCTGCCCACGGCGCTGGTGCTGCTGCTTGCGCGCTGGAACGGCCCGCTGCTGACGCAATGGACGTATATCCACCCCTACGACTTTGACCCCGATTCCCTGCGCGTGCGGAAGGCGGACCAACCCCTGTGGCGGTATTGGGTGCAGCAATTCAACCGGGCCAACACGCTT
>JBGOUY010000378.1:0-3585 GCA_041477795.1 bacterium | reverse complement strand
GAGGGGGACGAGCTGTGGCTGGTCGGCCAGGTCGTGGATGCCCACACGGGCCGGATCGTGTTCCGCGATCACCTGCACATCGGCGCGCGGGGCAATGAGCCGGACTACCTGCGCGGGCTGGCCGACGACCTGACGCACGAGTATCTGACGGACCTCAATCGCGCCTTCCACCTGCGCGCCCACCGCCAGCGCTTCCTGAATCTCAAGCACCCGGCCGCCGGCTGACAGTGCCCGCCCGGGCACGCTGAGCCAGGTGGCGCCGGTGCTGGCCAGCCATCCCGCATTCACGCTCGCGTTCGGAGTGGCGCCGCGGCAGCAGCCGCTGCGCCCGCACACGCCGCTGGGCGTGGCGCTGACCGTGGCCGGCGTCGTGGCCATCCGGCTGCGACAAGGGAACGGTGCTGCGGGAAGAGCGCCGCTAGACAAGGCGCTCCCCGACGCGGACGGACCCCGCGTGGCGGGGCCGGGCGGCGTCGGTCGGGAGGTGGAGGCCGGCGCGCTACTGGTTGCGCGCCACGAAGGCGTCCTTCAGGCGCGGCTCGGCGTTCCTCAGGGCCGCCAGGGCCTGCTCGGCCGCTTCGCGCGTGGGGAAGCGGCCCGTCATCACGGTCTGCAACTTGTACGGGAAGGCGCGCACGCGCGTCGCGAAGGCGACCTGACCCTGGTACTGCTGGTTGAGCGCGTCCTTCACGATGTTGGCGCGCGCCAGGTCCGCAAAGGCGCCCATGGAGATGCGATCGCCGCCGCTCTCATGGAGCAGGAAGGCGTGCCCTTCCAGCGGGTGCGCCCCGTTGATGCGATCCACCAGCTCCTGCGCCGGCTCGCGCTCGCGCCAGGTGGAGATGGAGTAGATCTCCAGGGATTCGCTGCTGGACATCCGCTCCCGCACCACCACGCTGCGCTTCTGGCCGAGCAGGTAGGTCTTGTAGCTGTCCAGGCAGCTCGGGAAGAAGCAGGTGGCGATCTGGATGCTCCACGGCCCGTGCTCGCGAGGCGGCGCGGGCTTGCGCACGACCGGCCTGGGCTGCACCACCGGCGGCGGGGGCGGTGGGGGCTCCTCCACCGTGGGGGCCGGCGGAAGCTTGGGCGCGGGCTTCTGGAACACGCCCATCAGCCGGGTCTTCTGCTGCTGCACCACCTGCCAGGGCAGCTGCGCGTTGGGGAAGAAGAACTCGTAGGCGTAGTACCCGCCGCCGAACAGGATGCCCAGCACGATCAGGCGGACGAACCAGCGCCGCAGGAAGCCGGGCTCCTTCTTGACGCGGGGCGGGCGCGGGGCGCGGGGCCGTGGCGGTTCCGACGCGGCGCGGGCCGCGGGCGCAGGAGCCGCCTCGGGCTCGGGCGCGGGGGCCTCCTCGGCGGCAGGGGCCGGGGCCTCTCCCTCCTGCAGCACCTCCAGGTCGTCGATGGTCGAGAGATCCTCGAAGAACGAGTCCAGCTCCGAGTCGGCCTGGGCCGGTTGAGCGGCCGCGCCCTTGGTGCCGGCCTCAGTGCCGGCCTCGGTGCCGGCATCGGCGCCCAGCAGGTCGTCCAGCTCGCCGGCGAACTTGTCGGCGGCTCCGCCGCCTTCACCCTCGCCGAGCGCGTTGTCGAGATCCTCGAATCCTTCGAGCTTGTTCTCTGCCATGGTCCCTGCTCAGTCCGTGAGATGGCCCGGGCCGGCCGGAAATGCCGCGCCGGTATCCCGGGCCATGCACAAAGAGTACCGCCGTTCCGGCGCCCTGCCAATCGCGCCGGGGCGCGCGCGCAGGCCCGGCGGGCCACAGTGCGCATCATGGTGCGGGCCGCCCTCAGCCCGCCCGCTCCGGGCGCAGGGAGGCCCACAGCACCGCCGCCAGGATCAACGCGCCCCCGGCCAGCGTACGCAGCGCGGGCACCTCGCCCAGCAGCAGCCATGCCAGCGCGATGCCATAGACCGGCTCCAGGGCGCTGGCGATGGCCGCCACGCGCGCCGGCAGCACCGCCATGGAGTGAATGAACAGGGCGTGCGCCAGCGCCGTGCAGAACAGCCCCAGCGCGACCAGCAGCGCCACCTCCCGCACGCCCAGCGGGCTCCAGAAGAACGGCAGCAGCGGCGCCAGCAGCACCAGCGCCGCCAGATCCTGGTGGAAGGCGACGCGGACCGCTCCGTGCAGGCGCACCAGCGCGCGGTTGCACAGCGCCAGCAGCGCGAAGCTGAGTCCGGACAGGGCGCCCCAGGCCACGCCCTGCAGCAGCGCGTCTCCCGCCTCCCAGCGCGGCACGATCAGCGCCACGCCCGCGCAGGCCAGCAGCGCCAGCGCCAGGGAGCGGCGCGCGAGCCGCTCGCGGAAGCCGAGCGGCTCCAACAGCACCACGAACACCGGCGCGCTGGAGTACGAGAGCAGGCCCACCGCGACGGTCGAGACCTGGATGGCCTGGAAGAAGGTGACCCAGTGGAAGGCGAGCAGCCCGCCGCAGGCCCACAGCGCGGCGAGCTGGCGCCCGCCCGGCCGCGCTGCGGTTCCAGCACCGTGCGGCGACCAGCGGCGCAGCGGCCAGACCCGCAGCAGCCCGGCGAAGGCCAGCGAGGCCACCGCCACGCGCCCGAACACGATCACCAGCGCCGGGGCCGCCACCCACTTGCCGAACAGGCCGGCCACCCCAAAAAGCGCCACTGCCGCGTGCAGCGCCGCCACGCTGACCCACGGCCGCCCCGGCTGCACGGCACGCCGTGCCGCCCCGGCGCCGCCTGCGGAAGCCGGCCCGTGCCTTGGTTTCAATGGCGAATCCGGTATACTCTCAGGGATTGTCTCCACCGCCCCGCCAGAGGGCAGAGAGAACCCGTGCACGGTAAACCAACTCCATGACGACTGCCAGACCGGGCAAGGCCGCCAAATCGGGCAAGACCGCTGGACCGGCCAAGAACAGTGCCGCCGCCGTGCAGTCCGCCCAGGCCGCCAGGCCCTCCGGCGCCCTGAGCGCCGCCGACGTCCGGCGCGAGTTCATCGCCTTCTTCGAGGGCAAGGGCCACCGCTTCGTGCGCTCCTCGCCCGTCGTGCCCCAGGACGATCCCACGCTGCTGTTCACCAACGCGGGCATGAACCAGTTCAAAGACATCTTCCTGGCCAAGGGCACGCGGGACTACACGCGCGCGGTCAACTCCCAGAAGTGCATCCGCGCCAGCGGCAAGCACAACGACCTGGAGGACGTGGGGCGGGACAACTACCACCACACCTTCTTCGAGATGCTGGGCAACTGGTCCTTCGGCGACTACTTCAAGCGCGAGGCCATCGGCTGGGCCTGGGAGCTGCTGGTGGAGCGCTGGGGGCTGGATGGCGGCCGCATGTACGCCACCGTCTTTGCCGGCAGCCCGCAGGAGGGCCTGGAGCCGGACGAGGAGGCCGAGCGCCTCTGGCGCGAGCTGACGCCCCTGCCGAGCGGGCGTGTGCTGCGCTTCGGCAAGAAGGACAACTTCTGGGAGATGGGCGACAGCGGCCCCTGCGGCCCCTGCTCGGAGCTGCACTACGACCTGGGCGAGGGCACCTGCCCCCTGGGCCGCGCGGGCACGCACGTCTGCGGGGTGAACGTGGACGGCTGCTGGCGCTTCATCGAGCTGTGGAACCT
>JBGOUY010000128.1:0-11512 GCA_041477795.1 bacterium | reverse complement strand
TGATCATGCGGTCGATCTCGTCGCGCGTGGTCGTGAGCGGCGGCGCGAGCGGGTAGAGGTGCTCGCGATTGCGGGTCCACAGCCCGCGCGCGGCGCACTCGGCGTGCAGCTTGTCGCCGATCTTGACCTCGGCGGGGAGCTTGCGGAGCGAGGCGCGATCCTCCAGCAACTCGAGACCGCCCATCATGCCGATGCCGCGCGCCTCGCCCACCTTGGCGTGGTTGGCTTCCAGGCTCTTCAGGCCGGCCTGGAAGTGCGCACCCGTCTCGGCGGCGCGGCTCACCAGGTCGTGCTTCTCGAAGTAGTCCAGGTTGGCCAGCGCCACGGCCGTGGAGACCGGGTGCCCGGAGTAGGTGTAGGCGTGCATCCAGCGCTTGGCCGGATCGGCCCCGTTGATGACGTCGCGGATCGCGTCGCTCACGCCGATGCCGCCCAGCGGGATGTAGCCCGAGGTGATGCCCTTGGCGAAGTCCATGATGTCCGGCTCCACGCCCCAGTGCTCCAGGGCGAACCACTTGCCCGTGCGCCCGAAGCCGGTGATCACCTCGTCGGCGATGAAGAGCACCTCGTACTGGTCGCAGATCTGCCGGATGCGCTTGAAGTAGTCGTTCTGCGGGACGATCAGGCCGCCCCCGCCCTGCACGGGTTCGGCGATGAACGCGGCCACGGTTTCCGGCCCTTCGCGCAGGATCGCCTCCTCCAGCAGGTTGGCCGCGCCGATGCCCGGGGTGGGGGACTTGGCGCTGGGCTTGAACGTGCGGTTGAAGTAGAGCGGATAGGGCCCGGGAATGTGCACGAAGCCCGGAATCTTGCTGTTGAACATCTCCCAGTAGGCGGGAATGCCGGTGGCGTTCATGGCGCCGATCGTGGTGCCGTGGTAGCCGCCTTCGCGGGAGATGATCTTGAACTTGTCCCCGCGGCCCTTGGCCTTCCAGTAGAAGCGCGCGGTCTTGATGGCGCTCTCGGTGGATTCCGCCCCGCCGCTGGTGAAGTAGAAGGTGTTGATGCGGGGATAGGTGATCTGGGACAGACGCTCGGCCAGCTCGATGACGTTGAGGTGGGTCGATCCGGCGTAGTTGGAGGCGTAGGCGAGCGTCTCCATCTGCTTGGCGGCGGCCTTGGCCAGCTCCTTGCGCCCGTGGCCCACGTTCACGCACCACAGTCCGGCCATGCCGTCGATATAGGTGTTACCCTCGATGTCGGTGATGTCGCTGCCCACGCCCTTCACCCACACCTTGGCGGTGGCTGTGACGCTGGGGTGCTGCAGCGGATGGATCAGATGGGCTTGGTCCGTTTGAAGTGCCGATTGCAGGTCGCGCGTGCTCATGGAATCCTCACCAGATGGGGCGGTGCCGCCCCGCTGGGGTGGCACTACCGGGGGCGTGATCCACCGCGCGTCGGTGGCCCGCCAGCCGGGGCCACAAGGGTGGCCACCGTATGGTGGGCCCGCTCCAGAGCGGTGCTGCTGGCCACGGGGCGGATCGGCTTTGGCTCCACCCTGCGACAATTCAGAGCGGTTTGCAACGGCACGCGTGGCGAAGGGCAGCCAGGCGGCAGGCGCGGCCTGAACGCAGGGGCTGCCAGCGCCGCTCCAAAGGACAAGGTGCCAGCCATCCGCGCAGCCGTCTTTCCGGGCCCGGCGCCCGGGCCACGCAACACACCCGACAAGGATCGACCCGTTATGTTTGCTCAGCATCGCAGGGGCAGGGGCTGGCACGGCCTGACCGCGCTCGCGTTGGGGCTGCTGGCCGCGCTGCTGCTGACGGCCTGCCATCCGCGCGAGATCGTCCCCACGCAGCCTTCCCTGCTCGTGCAGCCCGAGCGCGACCAGCTCCAGTACCGGCACCTCATGCTGCCCAACGGCATCAAGGTGATGCTGGTCTCCAATCCGCTCGCGGACAATTCGGCGGCCGCCATGAGCGTGGCGGCGGGCTCCCTGGACGATCCGCGCGAGCGGCCCGGCCTGGCCCACTTCCTCGAGCACATGCTCTTCCTGGGCACCGAGAAGTATCCCGCGGCCAATGCCTACTCGCAGTACCTGTCCAGCCACGGCGGCGCGAGCAACGCCTACACCGCGGACGATCACACCAACTTCTTCTTCCGCGTGGACAACGACGCCTACGAGGGCGCCCTGGACCGCTTCGCGCAGTTCTTCATCGCGCCGTCCTTCGATCAGGCCTACCTGGACCGCGAGATGCACGCGGTGGATTCCGAGCACGCCAAGAACGTGGAGAACGACTACTGGCGGTCGCGCGAGGTGGAGCGCCTCCACTTCGATCCGGCGCACCCGATCAGCCGCTTTTCCACCGGCGACCTGCAGACCCTGGGCGGCGTGACGCGCGAGGAGATCCTGCGCTTCTACAGCACGCACTATTCCAGCAACCTGATGGCGCTCGCCGTCGTCGGCAACGCCTCGCTGGACGCCCTGGAGGCGCTGGTGCGCGAGAAGTTCGCGCGGGTGCCCGACCACCATCTGACCGACCCGACCTATCCCGAGCAGTTCCTGGCGCCCAAGCCCGCCCTGCGGCTGCTGCAGGTGGAGCCGCTGGCGGACGAACGCGAGCTGAAGCTCACCTTCCCGCTGCCGCCCGTCACCAAGCTCTACGACGCCAAGCCGCTGCAGATCATCAGCGGCATCCTGGGTCATGAGGGCAAGGGCAGCCTGCTGTCCCTGCTCAAGGCGGAGGGCCTGGCGCAGTCCATCTCCGCCGGCAGCGGCGAGAGCACCGAGGACTATTCCGCCTTTGAAGTGACCATCGGCCTCACGCCCGAGGGCCTCCCGCGCTACCGGGACGTGATCCGCTACGCCCTGGGGGCCATCAACGGCCTGCGCCAGCAGGGCGTCCCGCGCTACCTGTTCGACGAGTACCGGGTGATGGCCAACCTGAATTACCGCTTCCGGGAGGTGCCGGACAGCATGGTCACCGCCCGCCAGCTCAGCGCCGAGATGCAGAGCTACCCGCTCGCCGCGCTGCCGGACCAGCCGTTCCTGCTCCAGCGCTTTGCGCCCAAGGAGTACCAGCGGCTGCTGGAGCGGCTGCGACCGGACAACATGCTGGTGATGCTGCAGGCCAAGGGCGTGCCCACCAACGACCTGGAGCGCTACTACCAGGCGCGCTTCAGCTATGCCGAGCTGGCCGGCCAGCCCTACGAGGAGCTGCTCAAGGTGGCGCCCGATCCGCGCTGGCACCTGCCCGCGCCCAATCCGTTCATGCCCGGCAACGTGGCGCTGCGCGAGCCGGAAGGGCCGCTCAAGCTGGCGCGCCTCAGCCTGTACCACCTGCGCGACGATCACCTGCCGCCGGGGCTGCTCACGCGGCTGGGCGCGCTGAAGGACGAGAGCTACATCAGTGCCCAGGCCTTCCTGGCGCGCATGGACAGCGTGCTCACGCCGGCCGAGCGGCAGCGCTGGCTGCCCACGCTGATGGAGGACGTGCTGGAGCTGCCCGTGCGCCTGCTGGATTCGCCCCAGGGTAAGGTCTGGTACCAGCCCGACTGGCGCTTCCGCCAGCCCAAGGCGGAGATCCGCCTCAAGTTCTTCGTGGACGGCGCCTACCGCTCGCCCCGCGAGGCCATGCTGGCCTCCCTCTACGAGGACGTCCTGGACGAAGGCCTGAACGAGGTCGGCTACCCCATCAAGGAGGCCGGGCTCGGCTACGGCGTGGAGACCATCAAGGGCGGGATTCTGCTGTCCCTCAACGGCTATTCCGCGCGCATGCTGGACCTGCTGCAGTTCCTGGTGGAGCGTCTGCAGACGGTGCGGATCGACGAGCGCACCTTCGCCTCGCTCAAGGAGCAGCAGCGCCGGGCCCTGGTGAACGAGCGCCTGGACCCGCCCTACCGCCAGTCGCAGTATTACGTGCGCATGTTGCTGGAGAGCCCCAGCTTTACGCGCGAGGCCATGCTGCAGGCGCTGGAGCCGCTGACGCTGGAGGACGTGCGCGGCTACGCGCGCAGCTTCCTCAAGCGCACCTACGTGCAAGGCGCGGTCGTGGGCAACCTGCGCAAGGATGAGGCGCGCGCGGCTATCCGCAAGGCCCTGGAGACCCTTAACGCCGACGTGCTGCCGCCGGCGCTGCGGGTCGACACCGAGATCCGCGAGCTGCCGCGCCGGGCGGACTGGGTCTTCAGCGAGCGGCTGGACGTCACCAACTCCGTGGCCGAGTTCATCTACCAGGTCGGCCCGCGCAACCCGGCGCTGGACGTGACGCTGGGGATCATCGCGCGGCCGCTCGGGGAGGGCTTCTACCACCAGATGCGCACCCAGCAGCAGCTCGGCTACATCGTCTGGGCCGGCGCGGCGGACATGCGCCAGATGCTCAACCTGTATTTTCTCGTCCAGTCCTCCCAGTACACGGCGGACGATCTGCGCAAACGCATGGACGCCTTCATCCCCGGCTTCATCCGCGCCTTCCGCGAGCTGCCTGGCGACGCCTTCGAGCAGTACCGCACGGCCGTCACCCGCTCCAAGCTCGAGCGCGCGCAGAACCTGTCCGAGGTGGCCAATGGCCTGTTCTGGTCCGCCTTCCGCAACGGCGAGCGCTTCGACTACGTGAGCGAGCAGCTCGCGGCGCTGGAAAGCCTCACGCGGGCGCAGGTGGAGGAGGTGCTGGTGCGCGCGCTGGCGGGCGAGGACGGCCGGCGCCTGGTGATCCGCCTGGTGGCCAAGGACCGGCCCCTGGGCAGTCCGCGCGGGCAGGTGGTGGAGCTGCCCGTGGCCGTGCGCGCCAAGGCCGGGTAACGAGTCGACCCGGTTACGGAAACTCCGAACCGCACAGTCCGGCAATAGACCGGCTGAGGCGTCAGACGCCGTCCTGCCCAAGACGCAGCGCGTCCCTCGGAAGCAGCTTGCGGACCACTGCTCGCACACGACGCGCCAATGCGACGGCGTGGCGAGCTTCGGCGAGCGTCGGGTCCGGTACCCCGGGGTATCGCAGTTCGACGGAGTGGTGGGTAAGCGTTTCCTCCTCCTCGGCAGTTAGCGTCGGGCGTTTGGGTTTCGGCAAACTCTGCATCAGCATGTGAATGCTGTGAGTTTTCGGCGGGGCCTTCCCATCCGCAACAAGCAGGGCTTTGAAGTATTTCTCGGCGCACTGCTGTGCGTGGAAGCACACCGCGCCGGTTGGGCAGCGGTCGCCCAGTTTGAGTGTGTGCGTCGCGGTCAAGAGGTCGCTTTCAGCTTTGGCGACCCATTCGCGCACCACGATCAATATCTCTTTAGCTTCGGGCATACAGGAGCCTGCCGCCGTGCGTGGCCGGATGCTCGGGCGTTCCGGGCACGTCCTTCCTCCATGCGAAGTCCTCTGGAGACGTAACGACCACGTCACTGACCACTGGAAGGTCGTGCAAAGCGACTCCGATCTCGATAGCCTTCCGCCTGGCCGATCCTTCAACTGGCATCACGATCAGAAGGTCGACGTCACTGTCGGGGCGTGCTGTGCCCGTCGCTTGCGACCCGACAAGGAATATGAGCTGGGGATCGAATCGCTCGACAATTTTCGACACAATACGGCGAATAGCGGTATCGAGTCTCATTCGTTTCATTGATGTCGATTTCTTCTCGGTGTCGCCCATGGCGCTTTGTGTCCCCTGCCGTCAATCCGAGAGGCAAGGATACACGAATTGATTTCGATCTCGCATTCTTGGCAGCTGCAGGCGAGTTGACGTCGGCATGAGACCGACTGCTGCGCCCCTCCGCAGCCCGGCCGCCATTAGCCCGGCGGCAGGCACGCGCGGGCGCTCACAGCGCTAGCCGGAAGGCGTCCTGGTGGCCCACCACGCGGCCGTGGGTGGGCGGGGCGAAGTGGGTGCCCACGATCCGCACGTCCCGCTCCGCGTAGCGTTCCAGGAATGCGCGGCGGGTGGTGCGGGCCAGGGCCGGGTCCCAGGCGAAGCGGCTGCAGCGCTCGGGCTGCAGGAGTTGCAGCGGATGGTGCATCAGGTCCCCGGTGATCACCGCCTCGGCCCCGCGGCTGCCCAGGTGCACGCTGCAATGGCCGGGCGTGTGGCCGGGCGTGGGCTCCAGCACGACGCCCGAAGTGATCTCGTGCTCGCCTTCCACCAGCACCGCGCGGCCGGCCTCCAGGATCGGCAGCACGCTGTCCCGGAAGGTTTCCGCCTGCTCCTCGCCGCTGGCCTGGCTCCAGAAGTCGCACTCGCTGCGGTTGAAGACGTAGCGGGCATTGGGGAAGGTGGGCTCCCAGCGCCCGTTGACCAGGCGCGTGTTCCAGCCCACGTGATCCACGTGCAGGTGCGTGCAGAGCACGAAGTCGACCTGCTCCGGCGTCACGCCGGCGGCCTTGAGTTGCGCCAGGAAGGGCCTCTGCTGCAGGTGCCAGAGAGGATTGTCGCGCTTCTTGTCGTTGCCGACGCAGGTGTCGACGACGATCGTGTGGTGCGCCGTGCGCACGATAAACGTCTGAATCGACATGGGAAAACGGTCGTCCGCGGGCGTGTAGAAGTGCGGCGCGAGCCAGGGCAGGTAGGGCGCGAAGTCCTCCGGCGTGATGCCCGGGAAGAGGAAGCGCGGGCTCGTCGGCGTCAGCGTTTCGATCACCTGGGACAGCTCGATGCGACCCAGCTTCAGCGGCTCCATGGGACTCTCGGCTCGAGGGGTGGGGCGGCACGGCCCGCGGCCCGTGGGTCGGTCTACGGCGTAGGCCGCCGGGCGGTCTGCCGCGCAGGCCGGCGGGGCTGTCAGGCGGGGCCGTCAGGCGAAGCGTACCACCGCCTCGCCCGGCGTGACCAGATCGCCCGCGCCGTTGCGCAGCGCCAGCTCCAGCGTGACGCGCCCCGTGGCGGCGTCCTTGGCCACGATGCGCCCCCCGGCGGTGAGGGTCTCGCCCAGGGTGGCGGGCTGGCGGTGGCTGAAGGCGAAGCGCTCCAGCGTGCCGTCCTCGCCCAGCCAGTCGGTCACGGTCTGGCAGAGCCAGTCGCCCTGCAGCGGCCCGGTGATGAGCAGGCCGGCATGGCCCTCCGTGTTCACGGCGTAGTCGCGGTCGTAGTGGATGCGGTGCGCGTTCCAGATGACGGCGCTGTAGAGGAACAGCTCGGCGATGCTGGGCGTGAAGGCCCGCTCGGGCAGCGCCTGGCCGGGCGCGAGGGCGTCCCAGCGGGTGCGGGCGGCGGGTCGCATGGGGCGGCTCCGCTCAGCGCAGGATGCGCGTGTGCACTTCGGTCACGACGGGGCGCCCCGCCGCATCGCTCACGCGCAGCTCCAGCGTGCAGAAGATTGCCGCGCCGCGCCGGCCCTGCTTTTCCGCCAGCCCGGTGAGGGTGCGCACGGCGGTCAGGGTGTCCCCGGGGCGGATCGGGCGGTGGAAGGTGATCTGCGAGCCGCCGGCCATCTGGCGCTGCAGCGGCAGGTCGTGGGTGAGCGGATCGCGCGTCTGCCCGTTGGGCTGCAAGTCGTCCAGGGATGGGATATCCTCGAAGAACCGCGTAAAGAACAGGGGCGGCGCTTCCTCCCCGGCCAGGTAGCGGGCCGCGCGCTGGCGGGTCGCCACGGCATAGCGCCGGATCTCGCGGCGCGTGACGGTCTCGCTGCGCGGCGGAGTGCTGCGCCCCACGCGCGCGCGGTGCTCCTCGGTCAGCAGCGGTGGCATCGGCGCCTCGGTGTGGCGGGCATGCGGGGGCGGGGTCGGCGGAGCGCTCGCCCGTGGCTGTCAGATCGCATTGCCATCGGATACCATCGCCATCGGATTGCGTTGCCATTGGACAGCATTGCCATTGGATACCATCGCCATCGGATAGCACGGCGGCGCCGCCTGCGGCAACCGCGAGGCGATCTTTCCAGTTCCAGGGAATCTGAATGAAATCAGGGAAGAAGTCGATTATGAAGCGCCTCTTCGGCGCGGGCGCCTCGCCGGCGCAGGGCGGCGCAGCGGGTGGCGGGCAGGCTGCGCCGAAGGGGGCTGCCGATGCGCGCCTGGACGAGATGGCCGCCCGCGTGGAGGCGGAGCGCGAGGCCCGGCTGCGCGCCCAACGCGAGGCCAAGGCGCAGCGCGAGCGCGTGCGCCGCTCCGGCGAGGCCGTGCGTCAGGCGCTGGCGGCGGAGGAGGCGGCCCTGCGCGGCCGCAGCGGCGAGCTGCACAAGGAGCTGCCCGGCGAGGCCGCCCCGCCGCTCCCGGCCAGCCTGGCCGAGCGGCTGCGCCAGGGCGTGGCCAAGACGCGCGAGCGTCTGCTGGGCGGGCTGGGCCGCATCGTGCTGGGCCGCAAGGAGCTGGACAGCACCGCCCTGGAGGAGCTGGAGGAGGTGCTGCTGAGCGCGGACATGGGCTTGCAGACCGCCACCCGCCTCATCAAGGCCCTGGAGGCGCGGCTGCGCCGTGACGAGCTGAAGGACCCCGCGCTGCTCAAATCCGCGTTGCAGGCAGAGGTGGTAAACATCATGGGGCGCAGCTACGCCGCGCCCAACCTGGCCGGCAAGCGCCCGGCGGTTGTGCTGTTCGCCGGGGTAAACGGCTCGGGCAAGACCACCACCATCGGCAAGCTGGGAGCGCAGGCGCGCCACGCCGGCCAGCGCGTGTTGCTGGCCGCGGGGGATACCTTCCGCGCGGCGGCGGCCGAGCAGCTCGCGGGCTGGGCGGAGCGCGCGGGCTGCGACCTGTTCCGCCAGGCCGAGGGCGCCAATCCCTCCGGCGTGGTCTACCAGGCCGTGGAGCGGGGGCTGCGGGAGGGCTACGACCTGGTGCTGTGCGACACGGCCGGGCGGCTCCACACCAAGGCCCACCTGATGGAGGAGCTGAAGAAGATCAAGCGCGTGATCGGCAAGCTCATCCCCGACGCCCCGCACGAAACCTGGCTTGTGCTCGATGCGAACAACGGCCAGAATGCGATCCACCAGACCCGCGACTTCAACGAGGCCGTCGGGGTGACCGGGCTGATCGTCACCAAGCTGGACGGGACGGCCCGGGGCGGCGTGATCGTGGGCATCGTGAACGAGTTCGACCTGCCCGTGCGCTACATCGGCGTGGGCGAAGGCGTGGAGGACCTGCGACCCTTCGATGCGCAGGCCTTTGCGCGCTCCCTGTTCGAGTAGGCGCGGCCCCGGGGCGGGAACGGCGCAGACATCCTAGCGGCCATGGCCAGCCAACGCAGCCAGCAAGGCATCGTCCAGCATTACGATCCCCAGCGCGGCCTGGGCGAGATCCAGACCGAACGCGGCGAGAGCTTCTCCGTGCACCGCAACGAGCTGCGGGACGAGGCGCTGAGCGGCATCTTTCCCGGCGACATCGTGGAGTTCGTGGCGGGGCGCAATCGCTTCGGCCACAAGGCGGCGCTGGAAGTGCGCCGCGTGGGCTGGGACGAGGGGGACGACGACGATACCCCGCGCGAGTGGACGTTCTAGGCTCTGTTTGAGAATCAGCGAGTGTCGTTAACTCACCGCCTTTTGTCATTCCGAGGCCCGCAGCGCGGGCCGAGGAATCTGTTTTGTGTCAGGGCACAACAGATTTCTCGCTTCGCTCGGAATGACATGAATTGGCTGGATAGGGCCAGCTTGAGGCCATTTCTAAACAGAGCCTAGCGCCGCGCTGGCCGGGGTGGACGCGGGCGGGGTGGGCGCCGCCCGGCGCTACTTCCAGCGATAGCCGGCCTGCACGCGCACTCCGGTCTCCTTCACCTCCGCATCCGCATAGGCCAGCTTGAACTGGTCGAGCTGGGCAAAGGCAAAGAGCTGACTTTTCGGCGATTCCCACCCGATGGCGAGGCCGAAGCCCAGGCCGCTGGCGCTCATCGTCGTTCCCAGCGCGCTGCCGGAGAGGCCCTCCCAATAGAGCCCGACATGGGCGCCCACGTAGGCGTCGTTCTTCCACTTGCGCCCCTCGATGCCCAGGATGCCGTGCGCGGCCGTCTGCCCGGACTTGAGGGCGCCGCCCGTGCGCTCCGACGTCGTCATCACGAAGGGCGCGACCGTGAGGTCGTCCGGGACCAGGAACTGGTACTCGCCCCCGACGCTCAATCCGCTGCTGGAGTAGCTGCTGGACTGGCCCGCCAGCGCGCCGGAGGTGAGGTTGGCGCTGGCGCTGTGGCGCGCCAGGCCCGCGAAGAGGCCCACGCCCTTGCGCGGAGCGGCGCCGGCCGGGACAGCGCCCAGCAGCAGCAGGGCCACGGCCAGGCATCCTGCCTGCAATTGCCGCTGGGTCATGGAACGCTCATGGGCTCAGGATGCGCAGCGCTGCGGAGGATTGGAATGGGCCGCACGGTGTTCTCTTCGCCACAAGGATCGCTCCGCAGGTTCAGCCTGCCGGGGTGAAATGAAGCCCCCGCCGCCTGCTGCCTTGGGGGCGGATGCAGCCGCTGCTGGAACCCCAGCTTGTCCATTTCCAGGTAACGCCTCGCGGCCATTGCGAGTGGCGCCACCGATTCATTGCGCGCCCGGTCACGCCGTTGGCCGAGCCCCCGCGGGTCTGCCCAATGCTGGCTCGCGCCGCCGGCCCCGGCCAGCCCTGTTGTCATCCGTCGGCGCGGGTCATGCATGGAAGAAAGCCGTGCAACTATCCTGCCCGAGCGGCGTTTGTTCACAGCCACACACCGCGCGCCGAGGCGCATGCGACGGCCCGTAATCCGAGACGGGGCTTCCTCAGTGTCGCCGATCAACGAGCCAAAAATTGTGGAGAAAATGTAGAGCAATTAAGGAAATACGGTGGATAACAATCTTGACCGAATATGATCCTTTTTCTCTATTAGCATTCATGCAATGATGATGCTGACCGTCCATTCGTATCTGGGCTGCCTCCGTTGCTGAGGCAACGCCCGCTGCTCACGATCAACCGGCGAGAGTAAGCTTCCATGCGTACAGCAACGCACGGGTTGCGACTCGTCATCATTGGCGGCCTGATCCTGATCGCGGCCGCCCTGCCCGCCTGCCGGCGCCATGGCACGCTGCAGGACCACTTCTCCGACAGCGGCGGCTCCAGCGGGGTCTTCACCGTCCCCCCCGATTCGATCACCATCACCAGCGCGCCCGGCACCCCGCTGGCCGTGGGGCAGCGCTTCCAGTTCGCCGCGACGGCGCGCTGGGGGCTGCTGCTGCTGGACGTCACGACCGCGGCGCAATGGAGCAGCGACGATCCCGCGCTCGCGGTCGACAGCAAGGGCCTGGGCAGCGCGGTTGCGCCCGGCACGGCCCTGCTGCAGGCGAGCCTGCTCGGCGTGGACTCGCCCCAGCTGCCCGTGACGGCGGAGGCCATCGCCTCCATCAGCGTGACGCCTGCGGCGGGGGCGGTCACCATCGGCACCACGCAGCAGTTCACGGCCCTGGCGACGTTGACGCCCAGCGGCGCGGTCGTGGACGCCACCAGCGCCGTGCTGTGGTCGGGCAGCGACCCCGCCGTGGCGAGCCTGGGCCCGGCGGCGGGCCTGGCCACCGGCCGCACGCTGGGCAGCGTCAGCGTGACGGCGCAGGACCCCGCCAATTCCGGCGTGTGGGGCACGGCCAGCCTGAGCGTGGAGGGCATCGCCAGCCTCGCGGTCACGCCCACGGGGCGGCTGCTGGTGCCCGGCGCGACGC
>JBGOUY010000034.1:0-21298 GCA_041477795.1 bacterium | reverse complement strand
GCCGAGGCGCACCTGGAGCTGATCCGCGACAACCCGCACGTGGCGCACGCCATCGGCTTCGAGCGCCGCTCCGGGCTGCGCGGGCTGCTGCGCCTGGCGGCCCGGCTGCGCCGCGAGCGCTTCGACCTGGTCGCCGACGTGCACCGCTCCCTGCGCTCGCGCCTGCTCACGGCCCTGCTGCGCGCGCCGCGCACGGCCTACGGCAAGCGCACGCTGCAACGCTGGCTGCTGGTGGGCCTGCGCTGGAACACCTACGACCGCGCGCGCGGCAAGGAGGAGGACTTCCTCGCCGGCCTGCGCCTGTGGGGGGTCGAGGACGACGGCCTGGGCACCGAGCTGCACGTGGGCGGGCTGGACGCACACCCGGCGCTGCAGGCGCGCTTCGCCGCGGAGCTGCGCCGCCTGTCGGGCTGGCGCCGCGCCGGGCGGCCCGTGCTGGGCGTGGCCCCCGTGGCCGCCTGGCCGCTCAAGCGCTGGCCGCTCGCCCACGTCCGCACTTTGCTCGAGCGCTACGCGGCCGCCACCGGCGGCGGCGCGGTGATCTTCGGCGGCCCCGCCGATGCCGACGCCGCGGCCCTCGCCGAGGGCCTGGGCGAGCGCGCCGTGAACCTCGTCGGACGCACCACGCACCTGGAGTCCGCCTGGTTCGCCCAGCGCTGCGACCTGATGCTCAGCAACGACACGGGCATGAGCCACATCGCCGAGGCCGTCGGGCGCGACGCCGTCGTGCTGTTCGGCCCCACCACGGCCGAGCTGGGCTACTTTCCTGTGCGCCCCGGCAGCCGCGTGCTCCAACGCCCGCTCCCCTGCCGCCCCTGCACCCGCACCGGCCAAGGCCGCTGCACCCACCCCTGGCAGCAGGCCTGCCTCGCCGCCCTCACGCCCGACACCGTCCTCGCCGCCGTGCTGGAAAAGCTGCAAGAGCGATAGACCAGCCTGCGGGGGGACAAGCCCTTCGACTGCGCTCAGGACAGGCCCCCTCGCGCTCCCCCTGATGGATGGGCGCGGCTGCGGCCGCGCAACTGCTTCAGGTGCAAGGAGCGCGGGGGGCATGGCTGCGGCCGCGCCATCGCCGGCCCCACCCCGCTCCGCATCCTGCGGGGCTGCCCCTCTCCCCGGTGCTGTGGGTTCGCCACGCAAGCGGGGCTCACGATGGAGAGGGGCCATGGCGAATCGTCCTGACGCTGACCGGAAGCCCCTTTCCCTGCCCAGCGGGGAAAGGGGTTTGGGGATAGGGGTCGCCATCGCTGGCGGCCTCACTCCCGCCCGGCTTGCGCCGGGCCGCCCCTCTCATTGCATGGAGAGGGGCGACTGCAACGGCGTCCGCACCCCGCCCCGCATCCGGCAGCGCCGCAACAGGGCCTCCCCCTAACCCCCCCCTGTATAGACCGGGGATGAGGTTTGCCCGCCCCGCGGCGGGACGGCCGTCCCGCGCCCGCCATTGACGCGGCGCGCGCGATTTCCGATGATGCGCCGTTCCACAGCGCAGGTCCGCAGCGCCGTTCCGCAACGTCGGCCCCCACCCGCACGGAGGCAATCCCGCAGCGCCATGGACACCGTCTACCTGTTCCCCTACGAGCACCTGCAGCAGGTGGCCCACGACGTCTTCCGCGGCGCCGGCTCGCCCGAGCCGGAAGCGGCCCTGGTGGCGCAGCGCCTGCTCAAGAGCAACCTCACCGGGCACGATTCCCACGGCATCATCCGCGTGCCGCGCTACATGGACTGGGTGCGCGAGGGCGTGATCCGGCTGGGGCGGCAGGTGACCTTCCTGCGCGACAACGGCTCCACGGCCGTGCTCAGCGGCCAGCGCGGCTTCGGCCAGGTCATCGCCACGGAGGCCATGCAGGTGGCCGTGCAGCGCGCGCGCGAGCACATGCTGGCGGCCGTGGGCGTCACGGACCTGACGCACATCGGGCGCCTGGCCGACTACGCCACGATGGCCAGCGCGGCGGGCATGGTGGGCATGGTGTTCACCTCCACGGGCGGCTTTTCCCGGCTCGTGGCGCCCTTCGGCGGGGCCGAGCGGCGCATGTCCACCAATCCCATGGCCGTGGCCTTTCCCACGGACCGGCCCGACCCGGTGGTGCTCGATTTCGCCTCCAGCGCCTATGCGGAGGGCAAGTTCCGCGTGTTCTCCGATGCCCACGTGCCCACCCCGCCGAACATCCTCATCGACAAGGAGGGCCGGCCCAGCACCGACCCGGACGACCTCTACGCGGGCGGGGCGATCCTGCCGCTGGGCGGCGAGCAGGGCTACAAGGGCTACCTGCTCAACTTCATGATGGAGGTGCTGGGCGGGCTGCTCACCGGCGGGGGCTTCGTGGGCAAGGAGGAAAAGCCGCTCTTCAACAACTGCTCGCTGATGATCGTGCTCAACGTGACGGCCTTCCGCGCGCTGCCGGACTTCAAGGCGGAGTTGGAGCGCCTGATCGCCTACCTCAAGTCCGCGCGGTTGGCGCCGGGCGGCGAGGTGCTCTTCCCGGGCGAAAAGGAAGCGCGCGCCGAGGTCCAGCGCCGCGCCACCGGCGTGCCGCTGGCCGAGACCACCGTGCTCAAGCTGCAGGCGGAGATGGAGCGCTACGGCGTGCCGGGCGCGCTGCTCCAGGCCGGCACCGTGGCCACCGGCGCGGCGTGGAAGTATTAGGCTCTGCCTGAGAGTTGGACTTGTGTGCGAATTGTAGTCTCCGTCGGCATTCGCGCGCGGCGAGACGCTCGCTTCGCGCGCTCCTCAGCAACGCGGGGTTCGTTCATTTCCATGCATTAGCCAAAGCCGCGTTCCTGAGGAGTCCTGCGCAGCAGGACGTCTCGAAGGGCGCGGCGTCATCACGCGTTCTCTCAGACAGAGCCTAGGCACGGCCGATGCTTCTTCAAATTGGCAGTCGAACTCCAGGGGCCGTGCGGCTCGGCATCGCGGCAGCCGTCGTCCTGCTGAGCCTGGAAGTTTCAGGGCGGGCACAGCAAGACCTGCTCTTCCAGCCGCTTGACGATCGACCTCCCTCCATTCGCGCAGAGGCAACGGAGACCCCCAGCGCCCCGCCTTCGCTGGTGGATCAGGCGCGCCAGGTCGCGGAGCCGGTGGTCAAGCCGTTCCGGGATGCATTGCTCGGGCAGTCGCTGATCGTCGGAATCGCGTATACGCAACCGGATCTGAAGATCTATAGCGCCAGCGATACGACGCAGCCGATCGAAGAGTACAAGAGCGGGGCGTTCGCACCCAGCATTCACTACAGCACGGCGGCGAAGGCGTCCGAGCGCTACCTGGAGCAGACCCTGGCTTCGGGGGCGGTCACGTTCGTGACGATTAACGGCACCGCCGCCTACGGGACGTTCAGCGCGCATCAGACGATGCTCCAGACGACGACAGGCGCCGCCCATGGAACGATTCATGGCGACTACCTGTATGGGGCCGCTCTGGTCAACGTCTGGTTGATCCAGGACAGCTCGGCGATCCCGTGGGCGCTTCGCTTCGGCTCCGGCCTCGGGGCGGGATTCGTCCGGTTCCATGGCGAGATGGACTATGCCTTCTATTCAGTAGCCAGCGGCACCTGGCAAGACGTGCATGCCACCATCGCGGACAACGGCCTCAAGCCGCTGCCTGTCATCCCCATCGAGGTTGAAATCCGCGTGAAGAACATCTCGTTTGCCGTATACGGGCCCTTGTATGCAAGCTGGGGGGCGGGCAAGTCCTCCTACAGCGCGAACGGCCGCAAGATCGAGGATACGCTGCACCTGTTCGAGTACACCAATATCGTGCTGGGCTATGTGTTCAGCTTCTGAGCGTTCACGTTCGGCCGGGCTCTGTCCGACCAGGAGTCTCCGGGAGGCGGCACCGCTCCTGCGGCTGCGCAAGCCGCTAACGATTCGCCGCGGACGGGACCGCGCCCCGGCCGCGCGCCACGGGCGTTCCTGACCTCCTTCGGACCCGACGCATGCAGCGCTTCACCGGCAAGACCGCGTTCATCACCGGCGCCAGCCGCGGCATCGGGCGCGCCATCGCCCTGCGCCTGGCGGCCGAGGGCGCGCGGGTGGGCATCAACTATCGCGTCAACGAGGCGGCCGCGCAGGCCGCCGCGGAGCAGGTGCGCGCCGCGGGCGGCCGGGCGGAGGTCTTCGCCGGGGACGTGCGCGACGAAGCGAGCGTGGCCGCCATGCTGGCCGCGGCGGAGCGTGCCTTCGGCACCCTCGACGTGTGGGTGAACAACGCCGGCATCGAGATCGAGGAGCCCCTCGCCGCCATCAGCGTGGCGCACTGGGACGAGACCTTCGCGGTCAACGTGCGCGGGGTCTTCCTCTGCGCGCGGGCGGCGGCAGCGCACATGCTGCCCCGCAAGAGCCAGACCGACCCGGGCGTGATCGTCAACGTCTCCTCGCGCTTCAGCTTCCTGGGCGATCCCGCCTCGCTTCCCTACGGCGCCTCCAAGGCCGCGGTGAACAACCTCACCAAGGCGCTCGCCAAGCTGTGGGCGCCCACCATCCGCGTCAACGGCGTGGCGCCCGCCTACACGGAGACGGACCTGATGGCCCACGTGACGCCCGAATACGCCGCGCGCTTCTTCGCCAACACGCCGCTCAAGCGCACGGCCCGGCCCGAGGACACGGCCAATGCCGTGGCCTTCCTGGCTTCGGACGATGCCGCCTTCACCACTGGCCAGACGCTGCTGGTGGATGGCGGCTACGTCCTCAAGTAGCGCTGGCGCGGCGATCCGGCCGCCCCGCATCCGAGGCCGCATGCCCGCCCTTCCACCGCGTTCCATCCGCCGCACGGCCTTGCCCGCCTGCGCGCTGCTCGTTGCGGCCCTGCTGTGGACGGCGGGCGCCACCGCACAGACTGCCGAACAGACTGCCGCGCAGTCCACCGCACAGACGGCCGCGCAGAGCGCCGCCGACCCCGAGGCCGGCGGCCCGCCGCGCACGGTCGAACGCGTCAGCGCCGCCCATGCCCTGGCCGTCACGGCCAACCCGCACGCCACGCACGCGGCCGTGGATATGCTGCGCAGCGGCGGCAATGCCGTGGACGCCGCGGTGACGGCCGCGTTCGTGCTGGGCGTGGTCGAGCCGCAGTCCTCCGGGCTGGGCGGGGGCGGCTTCGCGGTGCTCTACCGCGCCAAGGACGGCCGCACTGAGAACGGCGAAGTGGTGACCCTGGACGGACGCGAGAGCGCGCCCGCCGCCGTGACGCCCGGGCTGTTCCTGGGCCCGGATGGCAAGCCGCTGCGCTTCTATCCCGAGCGCATCACGGGCGGGCGCGCCGTGGGCGTGCCGGGGCTGGTGGCGATGCTGGCGCTGGCGCTGGAGCGCTTCGGCACGCGCTCCCTGGCCGACACGCTGCAGCCGGCCATCGCGCTGGCGGAGCAGGGCTTCGCCGTCTCGCCGCGCCTGGCGGCCGCCCTGGCCGGGCAGCGCGAGCGACTGGCGCCGTTCCCCGCCACGCGGGCGGTGTTCTTCGATGCGCGGCCGGAGCACGCGGGCGAGACGCTGCCTGAAGGCGCGCTGCTGCGCCAGCCGGAGCTGGCGCGCGCCTTCCGCGAGCTGGCCGCGCACGGGCCGGACGCCTTCTACCGCGGGCCCATCGGCGCGGCGCTGGTGGCGGCCGTGCGCGAGTCGCCCGTGGCGCCGGGCGCCCTGAGCGCCGCAGACCTGGCGAGCTACCGCGCCCTGCTGCGGCCGCCCGTGCGCTCGACCTATCGCGGCTTCACCCTGGTCGGCATGGGTCCGCCCAGCTCTGGCGCCACCACGGTGTTCGAGCTGCTGAACCTGCTGGAGACGCGGCCGCGCCCCACGGAAGGCTGGCTGTCGCCCCCGGGCGTGCACCGCTTCGTGCAGGCGGCGCGGGTGGCCTATGCGGACCGTGGACGCTACCTGGGCGACCCGGACTTCGTGCCGGTGCCCACGGCCGGGCTGCTGGACAAAGGCTACGCGGCCGCGCGCGCCGCCGCGCTGGACTGGGACGGGCCGCTCCAGCCCGTGGAGGCGGGCACGCCCCCCGGTGCCGCGCCCGCCCCTGAGCCCGCACCCAGGCAGGGCCGCGCCGGCCCGGCGGACACCGAAGCGCGCTCCACGACCCACCTCACCGTGGCCGATGCGCAGGGCAACGTCATCGCCATGACGGTCACCATCGAGCAGGCCTTCGGCAGCGGCATCGTCGTGCCGGGCTGGGGCTTCCTGCTCAACAACGAGCTGACGGACTTCGAGGCGCAGCCGCTCGACGAGGACGGCCGCCCGCGCGCCAACGCCGTGGCGCCCGGCAAGCGGCCGCGCAGCAGCATGGCGCCCACGCTGGCGCTCAAGGACGGCAAGCCGGCGCTCTCCATCGGCTCACCGGGCGGCTCGCGCATCATCCAGTTCGTGGCCGAGGTGCTGCTGCGCGTGCTGGACGACGGCATGGCGCTGCAGGACGCCATCGAGGCGCCGCACCACACGGTGGGCGGCCCGCGCACGTTCCTGGAGCCCGGACTGGCGGACACGCCGCTGCTCGCGGCGCTGCGGCGCCTGGGGCACCGCGTGGAGATCCAGGCCCAGGCCAGCGGCCTGCACGGCATCCGCTGGAGCCCCGACGGACGCCTGGAAGCCGGGGTCGACCCGCGCCGCGAGGGCGAGGCCGCCGGCTACTGAGCCGCCCTGCGGGAATCAACCCGGCCGGGCGCCGCCCGCCGCGTTCCCATCCGCGGCCGATTGGGCTATGAACGCGGGAGCGCCGATCGCCTGTCACGCCCGTCCCGCGGCCAGCCCTGCGCTGGCCCCCCTTGGAGCCGCCCCATGACCCTGCCGAGAGACCTGACGCTGACCCTTGCCGGCGAGGAGCTGCGCCGGGGACGCCTGACGGCCGAGGCGCTGCTCGAAAGCTGTCTGGCGCGCATCGCCGCCCGCGAGGAGACCGTGCAGGCCTGGGCCAACCTGTACGCGGACGAGGCGCTCGAGCGGGCCCGCGCGCTGGACCGCGAGGCGGCCCGCCACCGCTGGCAGGGGCCGCTGCACGGCCTGCCGCTGGGCATCAAGGACATCTACGACGTGGCGGGCCAGGCCACCGAGGCCGGCACCGCGGCCTATCCCTCGCGCATCGCGGAGCGGGACGCGGTCTCCGTGGCGCGCCTGCGGGAGGCGGGGGCGATCGTCCTCGGCAAGACGGTGACGACCGCCTTCGCCACCGCCGATCCCAGCAAGACGCACAATCCCTGGAACCCGCAGCACACCCCCGGCGGCTCCAGCGCCGGCTCCGGCGCGGCCGTGGCCGATCGCATGTGCATGGGCGCGCTGGGCACGCAGACCAACGGCTCGGTGATCCGCCCGTCGTCCTTCAACGGCGTGGTGGGCTTCAAGCCCAGCCTGGGCCGCATCTCCACCGAAGGCATCATCCCCGTGTCCTGGCAGCTCGATCACGTGGGCACCCTCACGCGCAGCGTGGAGGATGCGCACCTGCTGTGGCACGTGCTGCGGGACGAGCGCGTGCTGGATTGGCAGGCCACGCGCGACAAGCTGCCGCCGGCCCTGCTGCCCCGCGCGCCGGCGCGCCTGTGGCGCCTGGGCGAGTACTTCGCGGCCGAGGCGGAGCCGGACATGCGCGCGGCGCTCGACACCTTCTGCGAGGAGCTGGCGCGGCGCGGCGTGGAGATCGTGGAGCGGCGCCTGCCCGCCAGCTTCGCGGGCATGCACGAGGCCCATCGCACGATCATGGCCAGCGAGGCGGCCACGGTGCACCGCGCGGCCTTCGCGGCCGATCCGACGCCCTTCCCCTCGCGCATCGCCGACCTGATCCGCGAGGGCCTCTCCCTGCGGGCGACGGACTACGTCGGCGCGCTGCGGCACCGGCTGCGGCTGATCGCGCAGATGGCCACCGCCCTGGCGGACGTGGACGCCGCGATCTGTCCCGCCGCGCCGGGCGCCGCGCCGCGCGGGCTGGGCAGCACGGGCAACGCGGGCTTCAATACGCTCTCGTCCATCTGCGGGCTGCCGGCGGTGTGCTTCCCGGTGGGGCGCTCCGGCACGGGCCTGCCCCTGGGGCTGCAGGTGATGGGGCGCTTGGGCGGGGAGGACGACCTGCTCAGCGTGGCCGCCTGGTGCGAAAGCGTGGCCGCCTTTGCGGCCCGCCCGGACGGCGCGTAGGCGGCCCGTCATGGCGCGCACGCCAAGCCGCCGCCCCCCCGGGCGCACCCCAAGGGGCACCGCCACGCGGGCGGGCCGGCCCACCGCCCGCGGCCGTGCACGGCCCCCGGGCTCGCCCCGGCTGCGCCTCGTGCGGCGGGAGCACACACTGCTCTATGCCATGCGCCTGCTGCCCGACCAGGTGCTCGCCGAACAGAGCCACCCCCGCGTCCGCGTGCCCCGCCCCGATGGCGGCAGCGAGACGCTGACGCTGCACACCATCACCGGCGATGCCGCGGAGATCAAGCGCAAGCTGCTGGAGAGCGTGGACGCGTTCTTCGAGATCTACGGCGACGACCTGCCCTGACGAGCCGCGTTGGGCGGCGCAGGAGGGAGGCGCCGCAGGCCATGGCTCTGCTATGGGTTCAGGTTGAGGAACACCGCCAGGCGGTCCGAGTTGGGCTCCAGCACCAGCAGGTCGTCCTTGCCGACTCCATCCACATCCACGATGCGCGGGAACGACGGCAGCGTCAGCAGGCCGATCTCCGTGCGCACGAAGTTGCCCAGGCCATCGCCCGCGAAGATGCCGATGGTGCGCCGCTCGGATTCCACGGTGACGATGTCCATGGCCGCATCCGCGGTCACCTGCCCCGCGACGGCATCGGTGCAATTGCGCGTGGTCGCCGGCGTGATCACCGCGTAGGTACCGCCGCCGGACTTGAGGTACGTGAACCAGCGCAGGCTGGTGTGCATGACGGCCAGATCGACAAACGGGCCCGCCACCGGGCCCAGCGGCACGAGCAGGTTGGCGCCCACCGTCACCGGCAAGCCCAGCGTGCCGGTAGTCACCGGCGCACCGGCGCCGTCAGTCGGATAGACGTACAGGTAATCCGCCCCGCTGACCGGGACGTCCGTCAGCACCGCCAGATCCGGCGGCGCCGGCGCGGCGGAGAGCAGGTTGCCCCCGACGATGAAGCTGGCGTGTTGGGGCAGCGCGAACGGCACCGTGGGCGTCACCGCGAGCGTCTGCGCGAAGCGGCCGTGGGTCCCCAGCGTGCCGTCCCACTGCCACTCCTCCACGCTGATGGTCAGGGCGGAAAGCGCGGCCAGGTCCAGGTTGCCGTCGCCGTTGAGGTTGCCGGCGAAGAAGCGCCCCAGCGCATTGGGGGTCGTCGTATCCGCCTCGGTCAGCACGCCGCTGCCGCCTGGATCGGCGTGCAGCGCGACGATCTGGGTGCTGGCCGGCACGGTGATCACCACGTCCTCCAGCCCGTCGCCCTCCAGGTCCGTGATCGTGAGCTGCCCGGCCACCCCGCTCAGCGTGAATTCCTGCGACGGCACGGTCCCGAACACGCCCAGGCCCTGGCTTAGGTAGATGGCGACGTGGGTGTTCTGGTTGTCCAGGATCACCAGGTCCGGATCGGTCGCGTTCTGCAGGTGCGCCCACAGGGCCAGGGAGGGAAAGGGCATCGTGGAGAGCGTGGCCGTCGCCGTGAAGGTGCCGGGCGGGCTGTTCTGCAGCACCGTCACCGTGCCGGTGGGGTTCACGGTGCCGTCGGGATTGAGCGGATCGGCGGCCACGCTGTTCACCACCGCGAGCAGGGAGAGCGCCGCGCCGCGCGGCCAGAGGTCCATGGTGATGGGCAGGTTGCCCAGCGGGACATAGTACGGGGGCGCGAAGTCCGTGTTGTCGGTCGCGGCCGGCTTGAACGTGCCGTCGTCCCCCACGGTGTTGCCGCAGCCGGCTAACGCACCCAGCAGGGCCGCGCCCAGCAGGGCCAGGCAGGCCAGCCCGGCGAGCAGCCGCAGGGGGCGCGGGGAGCGCAGGGGACGCAGCGGCGGGCGGCGCACCGGCGCTCCGGCGCAGCGCGGGCCACGATGGGCAGCCAGGCGGGGCGTCATCGGCGCACGGCGTACTTGAGCAGCAGCCGCTCCGGCAGCACCCGCAGCAGCGGCACCGCCAGGCGCATCTGCCAGGGGAAGATGGTGGTGCCGCGGCCCTGGGCGATCGCGCGGACGATGTGCCGCGCGGCGCGGGCCGTATCCAGCATGAACGGCATGGGGTAAGGATTGGCGGCCGTCATCTCGGAAACCACCCAGCCCGGGCAGATCGTGCTGACGCGGACGCCGTGGCGGCGCAGCTCCGGACGCCAAGCGTCCATCAGCGTCTTCACCGCGGCCTTGGAGGCGCAATACGCACCCTTGCCCGGCAGGCCGCGGAAGCCCGCGACCGAGCCGATGCTGACCACGTGCCCGTGGCCCTGGGCGATGAAGGTGGGGAGGAGCGGCATCAGGGTGTGCAGCACGCCCGCCACGTTGATCGTGACCACCTCCGCCGCGGCCGTGGCATCGCCGGCGGGGAGCCCGTCCGGGCGGCTCAGGCCGGCGTTGGCGATGGCCAGCGTGACGCCGCCCGCCTCGGCCACGAAGGCGCGCGCCACCTCGGCCATGCGCTCGCGCTCGCGCACGTCGGCGGGGTAGCAGAGCACCCTCGCGCCCAGGGGGCGCAGGCGCCCGGCCAGCGCGCTCAGCCGGTCGGCCCGCCGCGCCACCAGGCCCAGCGTCAGCGCCGCGCCGTGCTGCTCCGCGTACAGTTCGGCCAGCGCCGCGCCGATGCCGGAACTGGCCCCGGTGATGAAGATCTGCTGCGCTGTCATGTCAGGCCGGCCACGCCCTCCTGCTCCCGCCGGTCCGGTCCGCCGACCGTGATGAAGTCGCACATTTCCCGCAGCCGCGAGTAGATGCGCGGGCCCACGCGCTCAGCCAGCGTGTCGCGAATCTCCTGGCGCTCGGCCGTGGAGCCGTCCTTGGGCCGGATGTGCTCGACCAGCGTGGTGCGGGAGGAATCGGTGTAGTTGCTGGTGAACAGCGTGGTCTTCCGGTCGTTGTAGCGCTGGGAAATGATCACATCCAGGATGTTCTGCTCCCAGGGCGTGTTGCGGCCCTTGCCCAGCTCGTCGATGACGAGCACCTCCACGTCCACCAGGGGGTCGATGAGCTGCGATTCGGGCGTGTCGCTGGAATAGCCGGAGCGCAGTTCGGCCAGCAGGTGGAAGAAGTCGCGGAACATCACCGGCACCCCGTGGCCGAAGATCAGTTCGCGGATGAACCCGGCCACCAGCCAAGTCTTGCCCACGCCGGCGGGCCCCATCAGCAGCAGCCCCTTGTGGCCGCGCTGGTAGTCCTGCAGGAACAGGCGAAAGGTATCGAAGGCTTCCTTGTTGGAGCGGTCCTTGCGGCGCTCGTCGAGGGTGGCGTCGGCGTACTTGCTGGGCACGCGAGCCTCGTTGTAGAGCCGCACGCGCACGCGGCGCCGCTCGCAGTCGCACATGCGGGCGATCTCGCGGCCGACCCGGTCGCGCTCGAAGAGGTAGCGTGCGTCGCCGCAGACGCGGCACTTCCGCGAGCATTCGCACACCACGGCCTCCACGGTGGAGCCGGCCGGCCCGAACACCACGCCCGTACCGTCGCAGCTCTTGCAGACGCTGATGGCGAGACCTTCCCTGGCCTGCATGGAGCGCTTCTCCCGATGGACTGCAATTGACGCTGCGCGCGATTTGGGCTTAACTGCGCTGATCCCACGGGTGGCGAGGCGCACGCGGGTCCATGAGCCAACCCTACGCCAACCCGCCAGGGGGTTCAAGAGCGGCGGCCCGGGCCGGCGGTCGCGGATCACGCGAAACGCCCACCCCGCGGGCCTTGGGGGGCGGCGGCCCGCTGCTGGGCGTCGTCGCACAACCGTCCCTTTACGACATGCATCTGTGCGGGAAGTCATGCACCGAGACAGCGGAGGCAGTCGCGGTCCTCGCCGCCCGCGACCGGATCGGGATCGCGAGCGCGACCGGGCGCGGGATCCTGCCGAGATCAAAGAGCGCATCGACCGCGAGTTCGAGCGGGAGATCGAGATGCGCATCGCCTACTTCCTGCGCTCCCCGGAAGAAGAACTGGAACTGGAGCCGATGAACTCCTACCGGCGGCGCATGGTGCACAGCATCGCCGTCAAGTTCAACCTGCGCACCGAATCGCGCGGAGAGGATCGCGACCGCTACGTGTGCCTGGTCAAGACGCCAGAGACCCTGGCCGCGGTGGCGGTGGCCGAGGCGGCGCCGGCGGGCCGCGTGCGCCTGTGGGACTTCGGCAGCCAGACCTTCCCGGTCAACCCCGGCAAAGCCGGCATCCACATGGCCCTGAAGGTGGACGGCAGCCTGGAGCTGTTCCGCGAGCAGGACCGCGCGCACATCGTGGCCGACCGGATTGTCACGACGCGCGAGTTCCGCGTGCGGCAAGGCCGCATCCTCCTGCCGGACGACCCGGGCTACTAAGCGCGCCGGGCCGCCGGAGCGGCGCCCGCGGTGCCCGCCGGGCGCGCGCCTCTGCCACCGCCCATCGTCCGCCACCAGCGGCGGTCTGCAGGCACGCCGAGCCGCAGAGCGACCCCACCGTGGCCGCAGAACCGCGCGGGACCTGCCGCCCCGCCCGCGTGTGCCCTAGATCTTGCATGGAATGCGTTGAAAGCATGGGCCTTCGCGCCGCGCCAGGCGCGTTGCCGGCGATTGATATTGTAAGAAATTTGAACTAAAGATGGCAGACTTGCAGTCGCCGCCGCGATCAGGGCTCCCGCGGCCAGCGAATCGGAGCGAGATGGGTGGGCGAGGGATGAAGAGCCAGGCCGGAGGCAACGGCGAACGGGCGGCGTGCCCCATGGCGCGCGCGCTGGGCGGCCTGCGGCCGCGCACGCTGCTCCCGGCGCTGCTGGGGCTGCTGCTGTGCGCGCTGGCGCTGGGGTGCGCCCCACGGGCCCGGGCCGATGTCTCGGATGCGGCGCCCGCCCCGCCCATCGCCCCGGCGGTGCTGGTCACGCGGGCGGACGACGCGAGCGCCCCTGCGGCCGCTGGGCAGCCGCCCGGCAGCGCGAGCACGACGAGCACGGCGAGCATCGCCAATCCCGCCGGCGCCCCCGGCTCCGCCAACCCGGCCGACCCCACCGACTGGGCCGCCTCCGCCAGCGCCAGTGACCCTGCGCAGCCGCTCAGCGGCGACACGGCCGCTGCGGCCGGTCTCGATGCGGCCGATCCGGCGGAGCGGGAGCGGACGGTCGCAGCCAGCGCCGCCGCCCCCGACGATCACTTCACCAGCGAGGAGCTGGAGCCTTTGCTCAAGGCCCTGGAGCAGCTCGGCTTCGACCGGCAAGACATGGCGAGCGTGTTCTACGATGCGCGCCTGCGCAAGCTGGACCGCATCGTCGCCTTCAATGCGCTGAACCCGGACTCCGAGGACATCTACCAGCAGTTCACGACGCCCTACGCCATTCACCTCGCCAAGCGCTTCGAGCGCCGCCACCTGCGCCAGCTCGACGCGGTGGAGCAGGAATACGGCGTCTCCAAGCACGTGCTGACCGCGATCCTGCTGGTGGAAACCCAGTTCGGCCACGCCAAGCTGCCCTATCGCGTGCTGGAGGTCTTCACGACGCTGGCCGTGGAAGGCCATCCGGAGGCGGTCAACCGCTACTATGAGCGGATCAAGGCCCGCAATCCGGACGTGGCGAAGGACTGGCTCGCCTCGCGCCTGGTGGCCAAGGCCCAGTTCGCTTTCCAGGAACTGGTGGCGGCGCTGTCGATGTTCCGCGACAACCTGCAGCGGCTCTACGAGGTGCGCGGCTCCTACGCCGGCGCGATCGGCATGCCGCAGTTCCTCCCCTCCAGCTATCTGCGCTGGGCCGTGGACGGAGACGAGGACGGCCGCATCGACCTGAACAACCTGAACGACGCGCTGCCCAGCATCGCCAACTACCTCACCGCCCACGGCTGGAGCGCCGACGCGCAGTTCCGCGACCGATGGCGCGCGGTGTGGGAGTACAACCATTCCCCCAACTACGTGCGCACGATCTTCGAGATCGCCTTCCGGCTCTCCACGCCGCACAAGCGGCACTGACAGGCTGCGGAAAAAGGGCCGAACGGGGCGCGCGGGGGCTGACCCTCGCGCGCCCCGTCGTCATTCCGTGACGGGCTAGGCCAGCTTGGCCGGTACCACCACCAGCGAGCGGCCGGCCCACTGCAGGCGCTTCTGGATCGCCAGCGCCGTCTCGTTGTGCAGCACGCGCTGGTACCACGCCTCCCGCCCGAAGACCACCTTGCCTGCGAAGAAGGTGATCTGCGGGAAGTCCCGCGCGGCCTCCAGGCACAGCCGCTCGGCTTCCGCCACGGGGTCCGTGCCGATCGCCATGCGGTAGATGGCCGGGATGCCCTGGCTGCGGGCGAACGCCACGTAGCGTTCCAGGTGCCCGGTCAGGCTCTCGCGCAGCGAGTCCACCGTGTCTTCGCCTTTGAACTCCTTGGAATCGATCACGCCGACGGAGAGGAACACCACGCCGCCGAAGTAATGGGGGAATTCGCGGTATGCACCGAGCAGCGTGTGCAGTCCCAGGCCGCCGTACTCCTTGACGAGGATGCCCGCCGTGCACTCCCTGGCATCGGGCTCGCCCACCACGGCTCCGGGCTGGGGCGGCACCTGCGTCAGGGTGCGATAGAGCAGATCCAGCTGCCGCTCGATGCGGTCATAGTGCCTGCGAATCAGGTAGGCCAGGGAGATCACGCAGCCCGTGGCGACCAAGGTGATCCAGCCACCCTCGCCGAACTTCTCGCTGACCGTGATCGTCATGATGACGGCGCAGAAGGCGAAGCCCAGGCCGAACAGCCCGATGCGCCGCAGACCGCGCCCGTCGCGCCGCCAGGCGCCAACGGTGTGCCGGAGCATGCCCAGCATCGACAGCGAGAAGGTGAGGAAGACGTTGATGGAATACATCACCACGATCTGGCGCACGTCGCCGCCGGTGAAGAGCAGGGCGGCCAGTGCGGCCGTGCCCATCATGAGGATGCCGTTTTGCGTGGTCAGCCGCTCGGAGAGGGTCGCCAGCCGGCGCGGCATCCAGGAGTCGACGGCCATGTTGGCCAGCACGCGCGGCCCGTCGGTGAAACCCGCCTGCGAGGCCACCACCAGCAGGGCGCCCTCGGAGCACAGCGTCGCGATCACCAGCGCTTGCCCGAAGGGCCAGCCGCCCAGCACCCGTTCGCTGAGGACGGCGTTGAGCGTCTTGCCCTCCGTGAATCCGACATTCCACAGCAGATAGCACAGCAGCAGCCCCGCAGCGGTGATCGCCAGCGAGGTGCCCATGTAGACCATCGTGCGCTGGGCCGTCTGCACGCGGGGCTCGCGCATGATCGTCACGCCGTTGGAGACCGCCTCGATGCCGGTGTAGGTGCCTCCCCCCAGCGAATAGGCATAGACCAGCAGCAGCGCCAGCCCGCTCAGGCCCATCGTGTTGACGTCCCGCGTATAGGTCTGGCCGGCCACCGCCAGCGTGGCCGGGAGCTGCGGAGCCTGCAGCAGGATGCCCGCTCCGATCAGCACCGCATGCGTCGCCAGGAACAGCAGGAAGATCGGCGCCAACACCAGCGTCGACTCCCGCACTCCGCGCAGATTGACGAGGGTCAGCAGCAGCATCAGGCCGACTTCGCTGGCCAGCTTCCACACGTGCCACTGCAGCGGCAGCAAGCTGAACAGCGCGTCTCCCGCCGCGGCGACGGAGATGGTGATGGTGAGCACGTAGTCCACCAGCAGGGCGCAGCCCGATACGATGCCGGGATGCTTGCCCAGCAGCTTGGTGGCGACGACGTAGCCGCCCCCGCCGTGCGGAAACTGCTCGATGATGCGGCTGTACGCGGCGGAGATCACGAGCACCGTCGTCGCCACCACGATGGCCAGCGCAATCGCCAGATAGGTGTGCGCGCCGAGGGCGCGGAACGCCTCTTCCGGCCCATAGGCCGAGGAAGAGAGCCCATCCGCCCCCAGCCCGACCCAGGCCAGGAAGGCGACCAGCGAGATGCGGTGATAAAGCGTGCGGTCCGTGACGTCGCGTGGGGGACCGATCAGCAGCCGCCTCAGGCGTGCGCCCAAGGCGGCAGGCGGCTCCGGATCGGCGGAATCCTTGTCGGTCGAGGTGGAATCTGGCGAAGACTTGAACGTGGGGGTGGGCATAAACCCTCTTCCGGGTATACGGCGCTACCGGATGTCGGGTCACGTCCGGCGCACGGGCCTGCGGGGTTAGCTGACGGGTTCGGGCTCCCGAACGGCCCTATCCTCCCGAGGAGGAATTCACCCCACCTGCTGGCGGGTCCCCCGCTCCCCCCGCTGGCGGGGGGATTCGGCATGGTCCAACTGGACCAGCCTATTATAGGCCGCCGCTGCGCCGCTAACAACCGGGCCTGCCTCGCGGGGCCCGCGACCGGCGCCGGGCCCGCTCCGCCCCTATTCCTGCCGCGCGCCGGCTGGTTTTTTCCGGGCGGCCTGCTAGGCTGGGAGCCGGTGCGGCCCCTGCCGACTCGTCGACTCGCCGCCGCGCCGACCCCCCAGCGCACCCGCGCCGAAGCGGAGCCGCGCGCCGCTTGACGGAGAATCCGACCATGGGCCAGAGCTACCGCTTCGAGGACGTCGGGCGCGTCCCGGAGCCGGGCGACAACGTCGCCATCGCCTCGCGCCGGCTCGACGCCGGCAGCACCATCCGCGACGGCAAGCGCCGCTACACGCTGCCGCACACCGTGCTGGAGGGGCACCGCTTCGTGCGCGATCCCATCGCCAAGGGCGGGCCGCTGCTCTCCTGGGGCCTGCCCTTCGGCCATGCCCTGCGCGCGCTGCAGCCGGGCGAATACGCGTGCAACGAGAAGGTCGTCAAGGCCCTGCCCCTGCGCTCGATCGACTTCGAGGTGCCCAAGGAGGCGAACTTCCGCAATCACATGCACGTCTACGAGCTGGACGAGGCGGGCTTCCGCCCCGGCCAGCAGGTGGCGCGCCATGCGGCGCCGCGCACCTTCCGCGGCTTCCGCCGGCCGGGCGCGCGGGGCGTGGGCACGCGCAACTTCATCGTGCTGCTGGGCACCACCTCGGTCACCGCCGGCTTCGTGCGGGCCCTGGAGGAGCGCTGCAAGGCCAAGGCGCACGGCCTGGCCAACCTCAACGGCATCGTGGCCGTCACCCACACCGAGGGCGGCGGCCAGCGCGACCCGAACAACCGGGACTTCCTGCTGCGCGCCCTGGCCGGCTTCATGGTGCACCCGAACGTGGCGGCCGTGCTGGCCGTGGACTACGGCAGCGAGGTGATCAGCAATGCCACGCTGGAGCTGTTCATGCGCCAGCAGGGCTACCCGCTGGGGGACGTGCCGCACGCGTTCTTCAGCATCGGCGGGGACTTCGCCTCCGAGCTGGCGCGCGCGGAGCGGCAGGTGGCGGATTGGCTGCCGCGGGCCGCGGCCCTGGAGCGCACGGAGGAATCCGCCGCGCACCTGAACCTGGGGCTGCAGTGCGGCGGGTCGGACGCGTTTTCCGGCGTGTCGGGCAATCCGCTCGCCGGCTGGCTCGCCAAGGAGACCCTCCGCAACGGCGGCATGGCCAACCTGGCCGAGACCGACGAGCTGATCGGCGCGGAATCCTACGTGCTGGCCAACGTGCGCGACCTGGCCACCGCGCGGCGCTTCCTGGACAAGGTGGCGCGCTTCAAGGAGCGCGCCGCCTGGCACGGGCACTCCGCCGAGGGCAATCCTTCGGCCGGCAACCTGTACCGCGGCCTGTACAACATCGTGCTCAAGTCCATCGGCGCCGCGCGCAAGAAGGACCCGCAGACGCGGCTGGATTACGTCATCGACTACGGCCAGCCCATGCGCGAGCCGGGCTACTACTTCATGGACAGCCCCGGCAACGACTTGGAGAGCATTGCGGGGCAGGTGGGCAGCGGCTGCAACGTAATCCTGTTCACCTCCGGCAACGGCTCCATCACCAACTTCCCCTTCGTGCCCACGCTGAAGATCGTGACGACCACCGGGCGCTGGCAGATGCTGGCCAACGAGATGGACGTGAACGCCGGGCGCTTCCAGGACGGCACGCCCATGGACGAGCTGGGCGCCGAGACCTTCGAGCTGGTGCTGCGCATCGCCTCGGGCCAGCTCAGCCTGGGCGAAAAGGCGGGCCACGCGCAGGTCTCCATCTGGCGGGACTGGGCGCAGACGGACGGCAGCCACCTGAAGGCGCTGCAGGACGCGCCCAAGCCGGGCGGCCAGCCCCTGCCCATCCGCGCCGCGGGCGATGGCGCGGGCGTGCGCTTCCGCGCGCTTCGCACGCGGCAGGGCTACGCGGCGGACCGCGTGGGGCTGGTGGTGCCCACCAGCCTGTGCTCCGGGCAGGTCGCCCGCATGATCGCCGACGACCTGAACGCCAAGGCCGCCGCGCGCAACGCCATTTCGCGCTTCGTGGCGCTGGTGCACACGGAGGGCTGCGGCGCGGCGCCGGGCTACTCGCAGCAGCTCTTCCTGCAGACCGTGTTGGGCCACCTGACGCACCCCATGGTCTCCCGCGGCCTGCTGCTGGAGCACGGCTGCGAGCAGACCCCCAACGACGCCATGCGCAATTACCTCAAGGAGCACGGCGTGGACGTCGGCCGGCTGGGCTGGGCCAGCGTGCAGCTCGACGGCGGCATCGAGAAGGTGATGGCCAAGGCGGAGCGCTGGTTCCTGGAGTCCCTGCAGAGCGAGGAAGACGGGCAGGAGATGGAGGCGGGCCTGGAGCACCTGCGCCTGGGGCTCACGTCCTGCGGCGAAATCGGCGACGCGGTGGCGCAAGGCCTGGCCCGCGTGGCGGCGCGGGTGGCCGGCGCGGGCGGGCTGGTGGTGCTGCCGGAGAACGCCACGCTGCTCGCCTCGCGCGCCTTCCGCGAGACGCTGCTGCGCGTGCCGGAGGAGGCCATCCCCACGCTGGCCTATGGGCAGCGCGCCGAGCAGCCGGGCCTGCACATCATGGAAACGCCCACGGAGCACGCCGTGGAGACCTTCACCGGCCTGGGCGCGACGGGCGTGGAGGTGATGCTGGCCCACGTGGCCGGGCCCCCGCTGCAGGGCCATCCGATGATCCCGCTGCTGCAGGTGAGCGCCCACGGCCTGACGGCCAGGCGCCACGGCCCGGACCTGGATGCCGCGCTCGACGGGCAGGCCGCGCCGGATGCGCTGGCCGGCGAGCTCCTGGAGCTGGTGGCGCGGGTGGCCTCGCGGGAGTACGTGCCGCACCTGTTCGGCCAGGGCAACACGGACTTCCAGCTCACGCGCGGCTGGCTGGGGCTCTCGCTGTAGCCGCCGGCGGGCCGGGCTCCGGTCACTCCGTGTCCACCCGACACCGTGGATGGCGCCGGATCGCCGCGCTGGGGCTGCGGCCGGCCCGGCTGTGGCGTGCGCTGGCGCTCCCGCCCCCGCGGCGGCTCGCCACCGCGTTGCTGTTCGCGCTGCTGCTGGCCGGCGCCCCGGCCACGCCGGCCGAGCCCGTCACCGATGCGCAGCGCGCTGCCTCCGAGGCTAACGCGCCCGCCGCCACACCCCCGAGCGCCCCGCCGCTGGAACAGGCCGAGCGCATCGCCGTGCTGGAACTGGAGCGAGTGGGCGCCAGCGCGGAGGAGGGCGCGGCCGTCACCGAGCGCCTGCGCGAGACGCTGCTCGCCACGGGCCGCTTCTCCCTCGTGCCGCGCGCCCAGCTCCAGCCGGCGCTGGGCGGGGTGGCGCCGCAGGACTGCGCCAGCACGGAATGCGCCGTCAAGGTGGCCCACGCGCTGGGCGTGCACCGCATCGTGACCGGGCGCATCGCCCGGCTGCCCCCGCGCGCCTGGCAGGCCTCGGTGCAGCTCCTGGACGTGGACAGCGCCGAGGCGCTGGAGGTCAAGACGCTCTACCTGGAGGGCGACCTGGCCGCGCTGCTGGCCGATGGCGTGCCGCGCCTGGCGCGCGCCCTGGCCGGCGAGGCGGAGGACGCGCCCACGCTGGAGGGCAGCGCCACCGCGCAACCGCCCGGCGCCGCGCCGGCCCCACGGCGGCAGGCCGCGCCCGATGGCGCCGTGCGCGTGGCGATCCTGCCGGCCTACCTGGACGGCGAGCAGGCGGACGAGGCGGCGCGGCGCCTGCCCGCGCTCATCGCCCGGCTGGGGCTGGCCGGCGAGGCCCCGCGCCGCATCGTCGTCTCCCATTCCTTCTATCCGGTCAGCGGGGCCGCCGCGATCTCGGCGCGGGCCGGCCTGGTCGAGCGCACCTGGCAGGGCGCCGGGCCGCGCGTGCGGCCGGACGTGGCCTTCGTGCAGCGCCTCGGGCGCGACCTGGGCGTGGATGCGGCGCTGCTCTACCGCGTGCGGGCCGAGCGCGGCCTGGGCGCCGTGCAGGTGATCGTGGTGGACGTGCAGAGCGGCCGCAGCGTGCTGGAGGAGGCGCGCGCCCCCGCCGCGCGCCTGCCTGACGTGCTGCGCGACCGCACCCGGCGCGCCGTGCGCATCTACCTGGAGCGCTTCGGCGACCGCAGCGCAGTGCGCTAGCCGCGCCATCTTGTCGTGCCCCGTCAGGCAGGCTAGGATCGGCCTGCACCTCGTGGCCCCAGGCTCCCCCTCGCGCGGCAACCCGAGGCTCCTGCATGATGCTTTCGCCGATGGCCTCTGTCTCACGCACCCGTCACCGGCCGGCGCTGCGGGCCGCCTGCCGCCTCTTCTTCCCGGGCCTGCTGGTGGCCGCCCTGCTGGCGGCTCCGCCCGCCTGGGGCGCCGATCCGGCCCAGCCCGCCCGCGAGCTGATCGCCGTGCTCGATCTGCAGGCCGTGGGCGCGACGGAAGTGGAGGCCGCGGCCCTCACCGAGCGCCTGCGCGAGACGCTCCTCAAGACCCGGCGCTTCACGCTGGTGGACCGCAGCCAGCTCACCGCCGTGCTGAACGAGCAGGCGCTGCAGCAGACCGGTTGCACCAGCCAGGACTGCGCGGTGCAGGTCGGGCGCATCCTGGGCGTGCGCAAGGTCGTGTCGGGCCGCGCGCTCAGGCTGGGCGAGCGGCAATGGGTGCTCTCCACGCTGCTGGTGGACGTGGAGACGGCGGAGACGCTGCGGGTGGAATCCGTGCGCTTCCAAGGATCGTTCTTCGACCTAATGCAAAACGGTATAACCGACCTCGCCCGAAAACTCGCTGGGCTCCCGAGCGCCCCTGATGCTCGGTCCGAGCTAGCAAAGAAAAACCAAATGGAGGGTAGCGCCTTCCTGGCCGCCAACGGCAAGCGGCCAAGCATCACCACCACAAGTTCAGGATTGCAGTATGAAGTTCTGAGACGCGGAACGGGGAAGTCGCCGACCTCAAGCAGCATTGTCACTGCGCATTACAGAGGTT
>JBGOUY010000035.1:0-21107 GCA_041477795.1 bacterium | reverse complement strand
ATCCGCACGAACTTCGTCATGAGCGGCTACCTGGACGCGCCGGAGCAGACGGCGGCCGCCTTCGCCGACGGCTGGTTCCGTACCGGCGACGTGGCACGCGAGCGCGAGGCGGGCGTCGTGGAGCTGGTGGGGCGGGCCAAGGAATTGATCTCGCGCGGCGGCAACAAGATCTCGCCGCTGGAGGTGGAGGCCGCCCTGGCGGCCCACCCGGCCGTGGGGGAGGTGATGGTGACGGGTGTGCCGGATGCCCTGGTGGGCGAGCGCATCCACGTGCTGATCGTGCCCCGGGCGGGTGCGCGGCCCGAGGCGGCGGAACTGCGGGGCTGGGCCGCCCAACGCCTGGAGCGCTTCAAGCTCCCCGATGCCTTTCACTTCGGCACGAGCCTGCCCCTCGGCCGCACGGGCAAGGCCGATCGCGGCCGCCTGCGCGAGCTGATCGTGAAAGGCGAGACGCCCTGATCGTACGACGCCGCGGAGTGCGCCGGCTTACGCCGAGAACGTCAGCAGCGGCTCCCACGGCAGCAGTGTGCAGCGGATCCGGCTGCGGTGTCGGCGCACCTCCAGCAACGGCCGCAGCGCGGCCAGCTCCTCCGGCGCCTCGCCAGCACCCTGCTCCATCGCCTCGCGGAAGCGCTGCCCCAGCGCTTGCGCAGTGGCCAGTGAAAGTCCCTGCACGGCCTCACTCCTCATGGACGAGGCGGCCTGGGAGATCAGACCGCCGCGCACCCGAACCTTGATTTCGCAGAGGACCTCGCCGACCATCGCCACGCTCACCTCCAGCTCGTCGCCGCAGGGCGGATTCTGCGCGCTGCCCGTATGGCTGGGCCGCTCCACACGGCCGAAGTGGCTGGAGTCGTGGGCGTGCCGGAGGATCGCCTCGCGATAGAGCGAGCCCGGATCGTCAGCCATGGCCCAGGAGGCTCCGTGCGCGGTGCAGGCCCGCCACCAGACGTTCGATGTTCTCCGCGTCGGTAGAGGGGGCAAAGCTGGTCCGCACCATGGCGTCCATCTCGAAGCGGCGCATGAGCAGCTAGCAGCAATGGGAAATCGATGTGCCGGCGTCCGCGCGGCGCTCAGCGCGTCTTGGCAGTCTCGGCCAGCACTTCCTTGGCGGAGCGGAACGCGTCCACGGCGGCCGGCCAGCCACAATAGGCGTGCGTGTGCAGGAGCATTTCGCGCAGCTCCTCCCGGGTGATCCCATTGCGCAGGGCCGCCCGCATGTGCGGCTTCAGCTTGTGCGGACGATTCAGCGCGACCAGCAGCGCCACCGTGATCATGGAGCGCGTCTTGAGCGGCAGGCCGTCGCGCACCCGGACGGAGCCCCATGCATTCTTCGTTACCAGCTCCCGCAGCGGGCGCGTGAAGTCGTCCGCACTCTCCAGGCTGGCATTGACGTGATCCTCGCCCAGCCAGCGGCGGTGGATGGCCAGGCCTTTGTCGGATTTCTCGCTGCTCATGTCGCGTTCCCGATGCGGGGTGAACGGGGGCTGACGCCGCTCACGGGAGCAGTACGAGCGCCCCGGAGGTCTGGCGGCCCTCCAGCAGCCGATGGGCCTGCGCGGCTTGCGCCAGCGGCAGGGTCTGCTGGATCTCGATGCGCACCTGGCCGCTCAGCACGACCGCGAACAATTCCCGCGCGCTATCCTGCAGCCGCGCGGGATCGGCCGTGTAGGTGTAGAGCGAGGTGCTGGTGACGGCCAGCGAGCCCATCCGGTTCAGCCGGAACAGGTCGAAGGGCGGAATCGGCCCGGAGGCCGTGCCGAAGGAGACCAGCAAGCCGAAGGGCTGCAGGCAGCTCAGCGAGCCCTCGAAGGTGTCCTTGCCGACCGAGTCGTACACCACGGCCGCGCCGGCGCCGCCGGTCAGCTCGCGCACACGCTGCGCGAAGTCCTCCCGTGTGTAGACGATTTGATGGTCGCAGCCATGGGCGCGGGCGATCTCCGCCTTGCGATCCGTGCCGACGGTGCCGATCACGCGGGCCCCGAGCGCCTTGGCCCATTGGCAGACGATCAGCCCCACTCCCCCCGCGGCGGCGTGCACCAGCAAAGTCTCCCCGGCCGTGACGCGGTGCGTGCGGCGGATCAGGTACTGCGCGGTGAGCCCCTTGACCATCATGGCCGCGGCCTGCTCGTCGGTGATGCCGTCCGGCACGGGCACCAGGTCGTTGGCGGGCACGTTCATGGCCTGGGCATAGGAACCGGGCGTGCGTCCGGCGTAGGCGACGCGCTGGCCCGGCCGCAGGCCGCTCACGCCGGCGCCGAGGGCCTCCACCACGCCCGCGCCCTCCATGCCCAGCACCACCGGATAGCTGGGCAGCGGGTAGCGCCCCGTGCGGTGATGGATATCGACGAAGTTCACACCGATGGCCGTATGCCGCACGCGCACGGCGCCGGGGCCGGGCGGCGGCAGCTCGATGCGCTCCAGGCGCAGCTGTTCGGCGCCGCCCGTGCGGTGAATGCGGATGGCCTGGATCGGCACGGCCGCCGGCCGCGACGCGTCAGCCACGGGCGATCCGCTCCAGCACGGGCAGCAGATAACTGCGGAAGCGTTCCGGGTTCTCGATCATGGGAAAGTGTCCGATCTCCTGCATCAGGATGAATTCCGCGCCTGGAATGGCCGCGGCCACCTGCCGCGTCATCTCGGGCGTGGCGGAATAGTCGTACTCGCCGCTGAGCAGGAAGACCTGGCAGCGCCTCGTGTCGATGGCCTTGATGGCCTCGCGCACGTCGTGATCGGAACTGTAGAAGTGAATGTCGCCTTCGTAGACGCCCGGGCCGGACTGGGCATAGTACCACCAGTTCTCGCGGCGCCGGGCCTCCGGGCTATGGGGGGCGGAGAGACCATACGAATACGTCGCGGCAAATTCCCCACCATGCACGGCCGGATGACTCAAGAAGCGGTTGGAGCGCCCCGGAGCGTAGGCGGCGCTTTCCAGCCCGATGATGGCGCGCAACTCGGCAAAGTGCGCCGCGGCCAGCTCCAGCACCACCGCGCCACCCATGGAGCAGCCCATCACCACCGGCCGCTCCAGGCCCATGGCCTGCCACACAGCGCGGATCAGCTCCACGTAGTGCCGCCCCATGAGCCGGTACTTACGGCGCCACCAGGCATCCGGCGGATTGGACTTGCCGTGAAAGGGCATGTCGAAGGCGATCACGCGAAAGCGGTCGATGATGCCCGCATCGGTCAGCAGGTGCCGGTACTGCCGCGTGTCGGCCGCGGCCGTGTGCAGGCAGAGCAAGGGAATCCCCTCGCCCGCCTCCTCCACGTAGATGCGGTAGGGCACGCCGCCGGCCTCGAGGTTCAAGTAGCGGCCCACGATCGGCTCGTACGCGCTCATCTCAGGACTCCACCCCGCGCATCAGGCTCATGAAGCGCTGCAGGGCCCGCGCGTTCTGCATGGCCAGCAGCGTGTCGCCCTCCAGCTTGAACTCGGGCACGCGCATCAGCATGGCAAAGAGCTCGTTGAAAAGAGGCGGCGGCAGCGGCCGGATGAAGTTCTGCCAGTGCTCGCGTGGCGCGCGCAGGGCGAAGCTCCAGCTCTGGTCAAAGCGCGGCTTAGGCACGATCTCCACCAGCCGGCCATGCTCCACGCGGAACAGGTACTCCGCGTCGCCGGCCTGGAACAGGAAGTCGGCCGTGAACCACTCGCCGATGACGGCCAGCTCCTCATCGTGGTTCACGCGCTCCTGGAAGGCGGCCATCCATGCGGGCGAGGGAAACGAACTCATGATCGCTTCGGTCAGGAATTGAATCGGCACCGGGCTGGACGCCCGGACCGCATGACGTGGGCCGGCGGCAGGGGAGCGGACGGTCCATCCGCGCCCCGCATCGTCGCTCAGGACTACCGCCGCTCAGGACTTCGGCCCGCTGCGCACGCGCACCAACTCGTCGTAACTGTAGACGATCCCCGACGCGTCGATGCCGCCGTCCACGTTGAGCACGTGGCCGGTGGTGTAGCTGCACTCGTCCGAGGCCAGGAACACCGCCGCGGCGGCCACTTCCGCCGCCGTTCCCAGGCGCCCCATGACGGCACGCTCCAGGAACACGCGGCGCTGATCCGGCCCGTGGTTGGTTATGGGCGTCTGGATGGGTCCCGGCGCAATCGCGTTCACGGCGATGCCGAAGTGCGCCAGCTCCACGGCCATCACCTTGGTGAGCTGAATCACTCCGGCCTTCGACGCGCCGTACGCCGAGCGGCCCGAGCCGCCGCGCTGCCCCTGGATCGAGGCGATGTTGACGATGTGCCCGCCGCCCTGCTCCACCATCAGCCGCGCGATGGCCTGCGAGACCAGGAATGTGCCGGTCAGGTTGATGCGCAGCACGCGCTCGAAGTCCTCCAGCGGCGTTTCCAGAAATGCCCGGTGGAAGCCCACGCCGGCGTTGTTGACCAGGGCGTCGGCCCGGCCGAAACCGGCGCGCAGCGCCTGCGTGAGCGCCTCGACGTCCGCCGCGCTGGAGATGTCCGCCCGCGCATGCTGAGCGTTGCCACCGGCGCTGCGGACATCGCCCGCGGTGCGAGCGGCGGTGTCCTCGTTGCGGTCCACCGCCAGCACGCCCGCCCCCTCGCGTCCGAAGCGCAGCGCGATCTCACGGCCGATGCCGCTGCCGGCACCGGTCACCACGGCAATCTTGTTGGCCAGTCGCATGGACAGTGCGCCCGCGGCCCGGGCGCAAAGGGGTGAACGAAGAAGGGGCCGGCGCGCCGCCAGGGCGGCACGGAGCGGCCAGCGGCCTTGCGGCACGGCTCGTGGGCACCGGCCGGCTTGCGGCGGCCGGTGCCCGCAGACCCGGGGCAAGCGCCTAGCGCTTGGGCCAGAACGGCTTGGCCAGCGCGGACTCCGGCGGGTACACCGTCACGGGCACGCCGTTCTGCCACTGCACCACCAGCACCGAGGCGCGGGCGCGGCGCCCGTTGGGCTCGAACTTCACGCCGCCCGAAAACGCGCTGGCGGCAGGCCCGCTGGTCAGGTCCATCTTGTGGATCTGCTCGGCGACCTTGACGCGGTCCGCCACACCGGCCCGTTCCAGCGCCTCCTTGAGGATCCACACGTGCCCATAGTTCGACGCGCTGTCCTGGTTCAGCCAGGGCTCGCCCGTGCGCTTCTTGAAGCGGGCGATGAGATCTTCCTGCCCCTTCATGCCCCAATTGGCCACGATGAACATGACGCCTTCCAGCTGGTCCGGGCCCAGCGCCTTGAGCAGCTCCGGCACCCCGAAGTGCGCGCCGTTGCCAATCACGGGCACCACGCCTTTGCCCAAGCGGAACTCGTTCATCTTCTCGATCAGCAGCTTGTCATCCGGCACGGCGCTGCTCAGCATCAGCAGGAAGTCCGGCCGCGTCGAGCGCACGCGCTGGATGAGCGCCGTCGCATCGGAAAGCGGCGGCGTGAAGATCTCGTCCATCACCAGCTTGATGCCCATCTTGGCCAGGCCGCCCTCGCGCATGGGCTTGCTGAAGCTGACCGGCGCGGCGGTGTTGTCCATCACGATCCCCGCCGTCTGGGGCCGCTTGCCCGTCGCCGATTCCGCCAGTTCCACCATCGCCGGCACAGCGGCGTTGGCCTGCGTCGCCCCGGTGGGCGAAGTCTGGAACACGTACTTGAAGCCGCGGTCGGTGATCGCGTCGGAATACGACAGCGACAGCCAGGGCAATTGCGCGCGTTCCGTGACCTCGGTGACGGCCAGGGTGAACGAGCTGAGCCAGGCGCCCATGCCGCCCACCAGCTCCGGCTCCTGGGAGACCAGGCGCTGCGCGGCGTTCTTCGCCTTTTCCGCGCTGTCCCCGGCGTCGACGATGACCAACTCCAGCTTGGCGCCGCCGAGCGACTTGATGCCGCCGCTGGAATTGATCTCGTCCACGGCCATTTCCGCACCCAGCTTTATCAGGGCGCCCTGGCGGGCCCAGGGGCCGGAAAGCGGGACGACCAGGCCGATCTTGACGGTCTTGCCCTGCGCCAGCACCGCCGGCGCGAACCCACCCAGCACCAGCGCGAGCCCGAGCAGCCCGGCCAGCAACACGTTGCGAATGCGTTTCATGTGGAGCCCCTCCCATGACGAATTGGCACTGCGTGGAGTCCGGTTCCTCTCCGGCCCCTCCTGTATTTCCGCGCGACTCCCGCTGCGAGCGGCTACATGCCCAGATACGTCTGTTTGACGCGCTTGTCCGAGACGAGCGTCTCGTGCGTCCCCGTCAGCACCATCTGGCCCGACTCCATCACGTACCCGTGATCGCAGGATTCCAGGGCCTCGGCCACGCGTTGCTCGACGAGCAGGATCGCGAGGCCGCGCTCCCGGTGGATCTGCTCGATCACCTCGAAGATGGCGTCCGCCACGGCCGGCGCCAAGCCCAGCGAAGGCTCGTCAAGCATCAGGATCTGCGGCGCCGAGGCCAAGCCGCGACCGATGGAGAGCATCTGCTGCTCCCCGCCCGAAAGCGTGCCGGCGAGCTGCTTGGTGCGGTCCTTCAGGCGCGGGAAGAGCTGAAAGATCAGCGCCAGATTCTCCTCCCACTTGGCCTTGCCCGCGCGCGTGTAGGCGCCCATTTCCAGGTTCTCCAGCACGGTGAGGCTGCTGAACACCTGGCGGCCCTCCGGCACGTGGGCGATGCCCAGGTGCGGCCGCTGCGCGGGCGGCACCGCCAGCAGGTTCTGGCCGGCAAAGGTGATCTCGCCACCCGCGGCCGGCACCGTGCCAGAGATGGTCTTGAAGAGGGTCGTCTTGCCGGCGCCGTTGGGGCCGACCACGGCCACGAATTCGCCCGCGCCCACCTGCAGCGAGATCCCATTCAGGGCCATCAGGCCGCCGTAGGACACGCTCACGTTCTCAAGTGTTAACACGGTCCATCCACCTCTTGCCCAGGTACGCTTCGATCACGCGTTTGTCGTGCACGACCTCCTCCGGCTTGCCCTGGGTGACCATGCGGCCGTGATCGAGCACGATGAAGTTGCTGGCCAGGCGCACCATGGCGCGCATGGTGTGCTCGATGATGACGATGGTCAGCCCCTGCGCATTGAACTGCTGCAGCAGCTCCAGCAATTCGTCCGTCTCCTTGGGCGCCAGACCGGCCAGGGTCTCGTCCATCAGGATCAAGCGCGGCCGCGAGGCCAGGGCGCGGGCCAGCTCCATCAGGCGCCGCTCCTTGTTGGTCAGCACGCCGGCCAGTACGCCCGCGCGCTCGCGCAGACCCACGCGCACCAGGGCGCCCAGCGCCAGCTCCTCGGCCTCGCGATCGTCCGGGGCAGCGACCAGGGCGCCCACGATGGCGTTCTGCAGTACGGACATGCGCGGGAAGGTGCGCACCACCTGGAACGTGCGGCCGATCCCCAGACGGCACACCCCGTTGGGCTTGAGCCCGACCAGCGACTGGCCATTGAAGCGGATCTCGCCCTGATCGGGCCGCAGGAAGCCATTGAGCACGTTGAACAGCGTGGTCTTGCCCGATCCGTTGGGGCCAATGATCCCCTGCAAGATGCCGGCAGGGACGGAGAAGGTCACGTCCTGCAGGGCTTGCAGCCCGCCAAAGGAGCGCGAGACGCCGCGCAGCTCCAGCAGCGGGCCGGCGGCGGCTGGCAGCGCGGCCGGCTCGATGGCCCGGGCGACGAGCCCGGCCTGGGGCCGGCTGCCGATGGCGAGCGCCGCGCTGGGCTGCAGGGTGCCGCGGTGCACCAGCCAGTCGCGCACCCGCCAGTACAGCCCTTCCGGCGCCAGCAGGATCACGGCGATGATGGCCATTCCGTACACGACGCCCTGGATGCCGGGCAGGATGGAGCCCAGCTCGCCGTTGAGCATCTCCGCCAGCGGCACCAGGATTGCCGCTCCGATCACGGCGCCCCACACCGTGCCCACGCCGCCGAACAAGGTCAGCACGAGCGCCTGCGCGGAGACGAGCACGCCGAACACCGCCTGGGGCGTCACGATCAGCAGCACCAGCGCGTACAGCCCGCCGGCCGCGGAGCCCAGCGCGCCGCTGAGCATGATGGCGAACAGCTTCCACTTCAGCTCATCGATCCCGGCCGCCTCGGCCGCGGGCTCGTTCTGCTTGATGGCCAGCAAAGCCAGGCCGAAGCGCGAGCGCTCCACCTTCAGCGAGATCAGCATCGCCACCACCAGCAGCACCACGGCCAGCAGCACGTACATGCGCTGATCGGCGAACTGCATGTACAGCACCGGGTGCTCGCGCTTCATGGGGAGCGGCACCTCCTGGTAGCCCGCCCATTCGAAGATGTAGAGCAGCGCCAGCGGGTAGGCCAGCATCGCCAACGCGAAGTAATGTCCGCGCAGCCGGAAGGTGGGATAGCCGATCAGCACCGCGGCGACCGTCCCCACCACGATCGCCATGGGGATGCCGAGCCAGGGCACGATGTCGAACTTGACCAGGGCCAGCGTCACCGTGTAGGCCCCCAGGCCCCAGAACGAGGCGTGGCCGAAGGACACCATGCCGCTATAGCCGCTCAGGGCGTTCCAGGAGAGCGCCATCACGCTCCAGAGCAGCATGAGCGTGATCATGAGCTGGTAATAGGTATTCTCGATGCTGAAGGCGACCGCCAGGTAGGCCACGGCCACGGCCGCAACGGCGACGTACGGCGAACGCATGCGCTGGGCCATGGGCTACATCCTCTCCGCGGAGCGGCCGAACAGACCCTGCGGCCGAAACATGACGATGCCCAGGAACACCACGAAGATCGCCGTGTTCTGAAGCTGGATGGGCAGGATCAGCGTGGAAAGCTGCTGCACCAGGCCGACGGTCATGCCGCCCCAGAACGCCCCCATGATGCTGCCCAGGCCGCCCAGCACGACCCCGGTGTACATGATGATCACGAAGTCCAATCCCACGTACGGCTGAAATGGGTAGTACATGGCTACCAGGCCGCCGGCCACCGCCGTCAGGGCGATCCCGATGGCGAACGCCAGCCGGTGCGCGCGATCCACGTCGATCCCCATGTAGATCGCCGCATCGGAATTGTCCGCGGCCGCACGCAGGGCCTTGCCGAGGTTGGACAGGTTCAGGAACAGGTAGAGCAGCAGTGCCAGGCCCACGGCCACGGCGAAGGCGACCACGCGCGACTCGTTGAGGAACACCGGGCCCAGCAGCCACGCCTCCTTGGAAAGCGGCGTGCGGATGGACTGCGGCCAGGAGCCGAAAACGATCAGGCCCCCGTTCTGCAGCACCAGGGCGATGCCGAGCGTGAGGATGAGCTGGGCGTAATGGCCCTCACCCTCCACCCCGTGCGCCGCCGTGCCCGACACGCGGGAGAGCATCAGCCAGTGCAGCACCCAGGCGACGACGAACACGATCGGCCCCGCCAGGAACGCCGCCACGATGGGTCCCAGGTAAACGCCGAAGACCGTGCCGATACCGAGGTAGGTGAACAGGTAGAACGCGGCATACATGCCCAGCATCATGAAATCGCCTTGGGCGAAGTTGATGACGCGCATGACGCCGAAGATCAGGCCCAAGCCCACGCACATGAGTGCGTAGGCCCCTCCCACCAGCACGCCGGTGGCGAGGGTTTGCAGCGTGTTTTCCAGCCAAAGGGGATAGACGTCCATGCGCCTCCGCAGCTACTGGCCCGGCATTGCCGTGGGGCCTCCGCCGGTCGCGTGCGTCTCCTGTCCCGCCAGCCCGAGCAGGCCGGGCTGGCTCGCTTCGCCGCGCGTCGTCACAGCGCGGTGGTTCGGGCGGGGCTGCGCGGCAAACGCAGCTTAAAGCAGGGTCGGCACATGGGATCGATTCCGATCCCTCTATCAGCAATGCTTTTCGGCTGTCAAACGCGGTGTAATCCGCCGCAGATGCCGCATCCCTGCGCGCAGCGGCAATGCGGAGCCCCGTGACCCAGGGCGGAGCCGTCTTCAGCGGCAATGGCACGGAGCGCGGAGCCGCCTTGCACCACGGAGGGCCGCGCGTTAGATTGGGCAGAGGCGGCCGGCCGCTGCCGGTCGGCGGCGATGCGAAGCGGGGAGGAGGCGCCATGGGGGGATTCAACTACGGCAGCTACTTCGGCGCGATCACGCCCCTGGCGGATGCCCTGCGGGACAGCCCGCGGCGCTTCTGGGAGCCTACCCCGCAGGAGCTGCAGCAGCCCCACGAGTACGTGCTCTACCTCGGCTGCAACGTGCTGCGCACGGTGCACTTGGCGGAATCCATCGTGGCCGTGCTGCGGGAGATGGGCGTGGACTTCATCACGTTGGGCGGGCCCTCCAACTGCTGCGGCATTGTGCATCATCGGGAGGGCGATCGGGATGCCTCGCGCCACCTGACCCAGCACACTTTCGACAAGTTCGCCAAGGTGCGGCCCAAGGCCGTGCTGATGTACTGCCCGTCCTGCCACGCGCATTTCGACAGCCGGCTGCCCGAGGGCGACCTGCACTTCGACCTGCCTTACCTGCACGTGACCGAGTTCATCGCCGCGCGCCTCGTTTCCGTGCCCATGCGCCAGCGGGTGGAGCGGCGCATCGGCGTGCACGCCCACACGGGCTTCCCGCAGCAGGGTCGCGACACGGAGCACACGCTGGCGATTCTGCGCGCCATCCCGGGGCTGGCGGTGGTGGAGCTGCCGGCGGGGGAGGAATGGGGTCGCGCGTGCACACCCGCGCATATATCCAGCGCCGGGCGCGGGGCCTTCCACGAACGGGTGGACGCAATGTTCGGCGCGGCCCGCGAGCAGGGCTGCGATGGAATCGCGGCGGTCTACCACTCCTGCTACCGCGAGCTGCTGCCCCACGAACCGCGCCACGGCATCGAACTTGTCAACTACGTGGAGCTGCTTACGGCCGCGATGGGCCTGGGCCCCTTCGAGGCCCGCTACAAGGCGTTCAAGCTGGCGCAGGATCCGGACGCAGCCTATGCGGCGCTGGAGCCCCGCGGCCGCGCGCGCGGCGCCAACCTGGAACGCCTGCGCCGATCGGTGCAGACGCACTTCGCGCCCACGCCTCCCGGCCCGGGTCCCAACGGCGGCGTATCCTGAACCGCCCAGGGTGGCAGGGAGTGGCGGCGCTGCCACTCCGCAATGGCCCGCGCGGCTCCTTCCGCAGGCCCACGAATCCATTGAATCCCACCGCGGCTCTCTTTACAGTGACCGCACGCGCCGCCCGCTGCCCGGCCGCGCGCCCGGCTTGCACCCAGGATGGATGCACATGAAAACGGTGATCTTGGCGGGTGGGTTGGGGACGCGCCTGAGCGAGGAGACCGTGGTGCGTCCCAAGCCGATGGTGGAGATCGGAGGGCGCCCCATCCTCTGGCACATCATGAAGATCTATTCGGCCTTCGGGCTCAATGAATTCATCGTGTGCCTGGGCTACAAGGGCTATATGATCAAGGAATACTTCTCCAACTACCGGCTGCACATGTCCGATGTGACGATCGACATCGGCCAGAACCGGATGGAGGTGCACCAGAGCAACGCTGAGGACTGGCGCGTCACCCTGATCGATACGGGTGACGACACGATGACAGGGGGGCGCCTCAAGCGCATCCGACCCTACCTGCGCGAGGGCGAAGAGTTCTGCATGACCTACGGCGATGGCGTGGGCAACATCGATATCGGCGCCCTGATCGCTTTCCACCGGGCGCATGGCAAACTGGCCACGGTGACGGCGACGCAACCGCCCGGTCGCTTTGGCGCGCTGCGCATGAAAGGCAACGACATCGTCTCCTTCATTGAAAAGCCGCAGAGCGACCAGAACTGGATCAGCGGCGGGTTCTTCGTGCTCTCGCCCAAGGTGTTGGATTACGTGGAGGGGGACGCGACGATCTGGGAGCGCGAGCCGCTGGAGCGCCTCGCCCGCGAGGGCAACATCGCGGCCTACAAGCACGGCGGCTTCTGGCAACCCATGGACACGCTGCGCGACAAGATGCTCCTGGAGCAACTGTGGCAATCGGGCAAGGCACCGTGGAAGGTGTGGGCCTGACCCCCGCGTTCTGGCGGGGCCGGCGCGTCTTCCTCACGGGGCACACGGGCTTCAAGGGGAGCTGGCTGGCGCTTTGGTTGCAGGCGCTGGGCGCGCGCGTGACGGGATTCGCACTGGCGCCGCCCACGCAGCCTAGCCTGTTCGAACTGGCGCGCGTGGCCGAGGGGATCGTCTCCCTGCACGGCGACATCCGCGACCTGGCCGCGCTGCAGGCCGCGCTTGCGGCGCAACGGCCGCAGATCGTGATCCACATGGCGGCGCAGTCCCTGGTGCGCGTCTCGTACCGGGAGCCGGTGGAGACCTACCACACCAATGTGCTGGGCACCGTGCACGTGCTGGAGGCAGTGCGGCGGGTGGGCGGCGTGCAGGCCGTGGTCGTCGTCACCAGCGACAAGTGCTACGAGAACCGGGAGCGCGGCGAGGCCTGCCGCGAGACCGACGCCATGGGTGGGCACGACCCGTACTCCAGCAGCAAGGGCTGCGCGGAACTGGTGACGAGCGCATACCGCCAGGCGTTCTTCGCCGCGGCGACGGGCCCCGCCACCCAGGTGGCCAGCGCGCGGGCCGGAAACGTCATCGGCGGCGGCGACTGGGCAGCGGACCGCCTCGTGCCGGATGTCGTGCGCGCGCTTGGTGCGGGGGCGCCGGTAGCCATCCGCAATCCGGAGGCAGTGCGGCCCTGGCAGTACGTGCTGGAGCCGCTGGCCGGTTACCTGCTCCTGGCCGAGGCACTCTGCCGCGCCGGCACCGCCTGCGCCGAGGCGTGGAACTTCGGCCCGGATCCGGAAGATGTGCGCACCGTGCGCGAAGTGCTGGAACAGCTTGCCCAAGTCTGGCGGCGGCCGCTGCGCTGGAGCCCGGTCGCGAGCCCGCAGCCGCACGAGGCGCACCTGCTCATGCTGGACTCGCGCAAGGCGCGCGAGCGCCTGGGCTGGCGACCGCGCACACGTCTCGCGCAGGCCCTGGAGCGCACAGCGGCCTGGTACCAGGCCTACTGGGACGGGGAAGACCTGCGCGCCGCGACGCTGCGGGAACTGGAGCGCTACCGAACTGCGCTGGCCGGCTCGGCGCGCGAAGCCTGACCGATTGCGGTGTGACGTGCGGGTGCCCGTTCGCGCCGGCACTGCCGCCAAGGAAGATCCGTTCATGCAGCGACCGCCATCCACCCCGCACGAACCGCGCTGCCGCTTCTGCGAGGCGCCCTTGCGCCACACCTTCGCGGACCTGGGCATGTCGCCCCTGTCCAACTCGTTCCTGCGCGCGGAGCAGCTCAACCGGATGGAGCCCTTCTATCCGCTGCACGCCTATGTGTGCGCGGAGTGCTTCCTGGTGCAGCTCGAGGCGTTCGAGACTCCGGAGCACATCTTCAGCGACTACGCCTACTTCTCGTCCTACGCGGAGTCCTGGCTGCGCCACGCGGAGGCCTACGCCGAAACCATGACCCAGCGCTTCGGCTTCGGCCCTAGCCATCGCGTCGTGGAGGTGGCCAGCAACGATGGCTATCTGCTGCAATACTTCGCCCGTCGCGGCATCCCGGTGCTGGGCGTGGAGCCCGCCGCCAACGTGGCCCGCAGCGCCGTGGAGAAGGGCATCCCCACCGAGGTGCTCTTCCTCGGCGAGCGCACGGGGCAGGCGCTGGCGGCGCAGGGCAAGCAGGGCGACCTGCTGATCGGAAACAACGTGCTGGCCCACGTCCCGGACCTCAACGATTTCGTCAAGGGCCTGCGCGCGCTCCTCAAGCCGCAGGGCATCCTGACGATGGAATTCCCGCACCTGTTGAACCTGATCGAGCAGGGCCAGTTCGACACCATCTACCACGAGCATTTCTCCTACCTGTCTCTGTACACCGTGGAGCAGGTGTTCCGGCGCCACGAGATGGCGCTGTTCGACGTGGAGGAGATCCCGACCCACGGGGGCTCCCTGCGCATCTTCGTGCGGTATGCCGCCGACCGCACGCACGCGTCGAGTCCGCGCGTGGAGGCCCTGATCGCCCGGGAGGAGCGGGCGGGGCTGCGCAGCCTGGCGACCTACGCGGCCTTCCCGGCGCGCATCGAGCAAGTGAAGCTGGATCTGCTGGAGTTCCTGCTGCAGGCGCGCCGCGCGGGGAAGGTCGTCGCCGGCTACGGGGCCCCGGCCAAGGGGAATACGCTGCTGAACTACTGCGGCATCCGCACCGATCTGCTGGCCTACACGGTAGATCGCAGCCCGCAGAAGCAGGGACTGTTCCTGCCGGGCACGCACATTCCCATCCACGCGCCCGAGGAGCTGGCCCGCACGCGGCCGGACTACGTGCTGATCCTGCCCTGGAATCTGCGCGAGGAGATCACCAACCAGCTACGCCCCGTGCGCGACTGGGGCGGGCGGCTCATCGTGGCCATCCCGCGGCTGGAGGTGCTGCCATGAAGTTCACGCCCACTCCGCTGCCGGGGGCCTACGTCGTCGAGCTCGAGCCAGTTCGCGACGAGCGGGGCTTCTTCGCGCGGAGCTGGGACGCGGAGGAATTCCGCAGCCAGGGGCTCAGCCCCCAATTGTCGCAGTGCAGCGTGTCCTGGAACGACAAGGCGGGGACGCTGCGCGGAATGCACTATCAGGTGCCGCCACACGCCGAAGCCAAGCTGGTGCGCTGCACCCGTGGCGCCATCTACGATGCGATCGTGGATCTGCGGCCCGATTCTCCCACCTACCGGCTGTGGTTCGCCGTGGAGCTATCGGCAGAGAATCGGCGCATGTTATTCATCCCGGAAGGACTCGCCCACGGATTCCAGACGCTTCGCGACGACTCCGAAGTGTTCTACCAAATCTCGGTCCCCTTTCACGCCGAGTCGTCACGCGGCGTGCGCTGGGACGACCCGGCGTTCGGCATCCACTGGCCGGAAACGCCGCAGCGCATCCTGTCGGAGCGGGACCGCACCTATTCGAGCTTCCGGCCGTGAGCACCGTGCTCGTGACCGGGGCCACAGGGTTCATCGGAAGCGCCGTTCTGTGCTGCCTGGCGGACTCCCGCAGGGATGCGCTGCACGCGGTATCGCGCACCGGCGCGCCCGCCGGGCCGGGGCGCGCGGGGTGCACGTGGCACGCGGCCGATCTGTTGCAGCCGGGGCAGGCCGCGCGGCTGATCGCAACCGTGCGGCCCACCCATCTGCTGCACCTGGCCTGGACGGCCGAGCCGGGGCGCTACCTGACGGCGCCGGAGAATTTTGCCTGGGTACGCGCCAGCCTGGAACTGCTGGAGGCCTTTCAGGCTGCAGGCGGGCGCCGGGCTGTGCTGGCCGGCAGCTGCATCGAGTATGATTGGAGCGCGGGTCGCTGCGTGGAGGAGCGGACGCCGTTGTCCTACGCCAGCCCCTACGCCGCCTGCAAGAATGCGATGCGGGAGCTGCTCGCGGCCATGGCCGCCCGCCATGGGTTCAGCTGGGGCTGGGGGCGGGTGTTCCTCCTCTACGGGCCCCGCGAACCGGAGCGCAAGCTGGTGGCCTCGGTCATCGGGAGTCTGCTGGCGGGCCAGCCGGCCCAATGCTCCGAGGGCAGTCAGCAGCGCGACTTCCTGCACGTTGCCGATGTGGCGACGGCCTTCGTGACCTTGCTGCGGGCGGAGTATGACGGCATCGTGAACATCGGCTCGGGGTGCGCCGTCAGCGTGCGCGAGCTGGTCACTACCCTCGGCCGCCTGACCGGACGCGAGGACCTGCTGCGCTTCGCTCCGCCGCCTGCCACGCCGGAGGCGCCGCTGGTGGTGGCGGACACGGCACGGCTGCGCGACACTCTCGGCTGGCGCCCGCGCTTCACCCTCGCGGAGGGTCTGGCCGATGCGGTGCGCTGGTGGCAATCCCAACGGCAATCGGCATGAAACTCGAAATCGACTCGGACGCGCGCACGCTCACGCTGCGCGAAGGCACCCACGAGCGGCGCATCCCTCTCTACTCCCGCGAATCCTACGAGGTGCTCTCGCGCTGGTGGATCAAGGTGGGCTGGAACGAGAAGGCCATCTACAACTTCACCTGGTTTGGCCGGCCCATCATCCAGCTCCCCGAAGACCTGGTGCGCATCCAGGAGGTCATCTACCAGGTGCGGCCCGACGTCATCATCGAGACGGGCGTGGCCCACGGCGGATCGCTGATCTTCTACGCGTCGCTCTGCAAGGCCATGCAACGGGGCCGCGTGATCGGCATCGACATCGAGATCCGGCCCCACAACCGCAAGGCGATCGAAGCGCACGAGCTCTTTCCGCTGATCACGCTGGTCGAAGGCAGCTCGGTCAACCCGGCTATCGTGGCGGACGTGAAGGCCCGTGTGCGGTCCGGCGAAACGGTGCTGGTGCTGCTCGATTCCAATCACTCCAAGGCGCACGTGCAGCAGGAGCTGCTCGCCTATCATGGGCTCGTCACGCCCGGCTCCTATATCGTGGCCACGGATGGAGTGATGCAGGACCTGACGGACGTCCCGCGCGGCAAGCCAGACTGGGCGGGGGACAATCCGGCGGCGGCGGCACGGGAGTTCGCCGCGGCGCACCCGGACTTCCGCCTGGAGCCGCCCGGCTGGCCGTTTCGCGAGAGCGAGCTGAACGAGAACGTCACGCACTGGCCGGACGCTTACCTGCGTCGCATCCGCTAGCGCTCCAGCAGGGCCAGGGTCACGGCGCGGGTCAGGTGCCGATCCACCGGACGCCCGCGCACCCAGTCGCGCAGGTCGTGCGTGAGGATGCGCGCCAGCTTGTAGCGATAGGCGAACGGACACTGGCGCCGCAGGGCCTCGCGATTGGCGAGGATGGTCAGATTGGTGTGGCGGTACATGCGGCGGCTGCCTTTGGAGATGTTGCCGGGATGCAGCCGAAAGCTGCCGCCCAGCACGTCGTCCCGGTATAGCAGGCCCGCCCCCGCTGCCGCCACGCGCAGCCACAGGTCGAAGTCCCCGGTGAACAGCCGCTCGCGGAAAAGCTTGCCGCGCTCACACAACCGTTCCAGCAGGGAGCGCCGGAACAGGCTCACGCACAGGTTGAACGGGTTCTCCAGCAACACCATCCCCAGCGCTCCCCGATACAGTCCGCCCGGCACCTTGGGGATGCGAGGCGTCTTTCGTCCCTCCTGCAGCCAGTAATAGCCGGTCGTCACCGCAGCGATGCCCGGGTTGTGCAGCGCTTCCACGCAGACGCGCAGGAAGCCGGGTTCCAGCAGGTCGTCCGAGCTGAGTATCAGCACCAGCTCGCCCTGCGCGCGGGCGACGACCCGGTTGTAGTTGGGGACCATCCCGATCAGCTCCGGGTTGCGCTGCACGGCGATCTGCGGGTGCGCGCCGGCCAGCTCCGCCAGCACCTCCGCCGTGCCGTCGTCCGAGGCGTTGTCCTGCACGAGGATCTCGAGGCGCGGGTAGTCCTGCGCCAGCACGGACTGCAGCGTTTCACGCACGAGCCCGGCACGGTTGTAGACGGGAATGCAGACGGATACGCGGGGGAGGTCGTGCGCCATCGCGAGGCGGCTCCTGGCAGACATCGCGGAGGGCCCCGTCCGCCGCTGGCGCGCCACGGGTCGGCCCAGCCGGGGAGCGCCCCGCGCCGGACAGCGCTACGGGCGTCCCATCGCGCCACCAGCCTACCACCGCCGGCTGCGAATGTGGATGCGCCAATGGGGCCGCCCACACCCGTCGGCGCGGCCGACGCGGGGGGCGCTACCCCTGCCTGAGCCGGCGCTCCACGAAGTCCAGCCGGTCCTGGCCCCAGAACAGCTCATCGCCGAAGGCATAGGTCGGCACGCCGAACACCTGCCGCTGGATAGCCTCCGCGGTGTTGGCATCGTATTCGGCCTGCACGGCGGGGTCGGCCGCGGCTGCGACCAGCGCGCCTGCATCGTAGCCCGCCTCGCCGGCGATGGTACGCAGTGTAGTGGCGTCCGAGATGTCGCGCTCCTCTGCCCACACCGCCCGCAGGCAGGCGCCGATCAGCGCGCCCGGCTGCTGGCCATGCCGCTTGGCCGCGATGACCAGCTTGGCCGCTTCGCCATCGGGCACCGGGAAGTGCCTGGGCTCCAGGTGCAGCGGCATCCCCAGGAACTGGCTCCAGCGCCGCAGCTCTTGCAGCCGGTACGCCTGGCGCTGCACGGGGCGCTGCTTGACTGGCAGGCCGCCGGAGACCGCGAAGACCTTGGCCATCTGCGCCGGTCTGTAATTCACCGTCGCCCGGTACCGCGCCGCCAGGGCCTCGAATCGCGTGTGGCCGAGATACGTGTACGGCGACGTGAGGGCGAGGAAATAGTCGATCACCATCGTGGCGCTCCGGCTGGGGCGGTGAGCCGCTCTGGCAAGCTGCCGTGGTCAAGCTCTGCCGCTCGCGATACCATGAACGCGCGATTGGCCGCCAGGGCCGGGAAGCAGCGGCCACGGTGCGCCCACGGTGCGCCCAGGCGCCTCCACCGCACTCGCTGCCCGCTCAGGCCATGGAACCGATCCGCTACATTGAAAAGACTCAGCAGTACTACTCCCGCAAGGGCAAGACCGACGCCTACCGGTATGCCCACTTCGAGGAGGGGCCCTTCCAGCCCCTGCTCAAGCCGCTGGCACAGTCGCGTCTGGTGCTGATCTCCAGCGCCGGCTTCGTGATCGTGCCGGAAGATGCGCCGGAGCCGGTGCCCTTCCGGGGCATCAACATCGGGGAGAAGGAACAGGTGGAAGTCTTCCCCGTGCCCAGCGATACCCCCGCGGCGCGCATCCGCTACGTGACGGGGGCGCACAACCGGCGCGACAGCCCAATGCAGGACGTGGATGCGTTCTTCCCCGTCACGCGCCTGCGCGAGCTTCAGGCGGCGGGCCGCATCGGCAGCCTGGCGCGGGATTACCTGCGCATCCGGCCTTGCTACAGCCAGCGCAAGACGCGCGAGCTGGACGCACCCGAGGTGCTGCGGCGCTGCCGGGAGCAGGGCGTGGACGTGGCGCTGTTCGCGCCCATCTGACCGGTCTGTCACCAGACGGTCGGTCTGGTTGCGCGGCATCTGGAGGGCGAGGGCATCCCCACGGTGATCCTGGCCTGCGCGCGGGACATCACGGCGAGCGCCTTCCCGCCGCGGGCCGTGTTCTCCAACGTTCCGCTCGGCAATCCGGCCGGGCGGCCCTTCGACCCGGAGAACCAGCGCGCCGTGCTCGGGGCGGCGCTGCACCTGCTGGAGCAGGCCTCCGGGCCGGGCACGATCGTGGATCTGCCGCACCGCTGGCTCGGCGACCCCGCGTGGGGCGAGCACGTCTACGACGACCAGCACTAGCCAACCGCAGCGCCGGTCGCACCAGGACTCAGTTCGCGCTGAGGACCGTCTCGATGGCCGAGCGCACGGAGCGGTCCGGCTCGGAGGCCAGGTGCGAGGAGAGCAGGCCCCGCATCTGCACCGATCCGCCCGCCTGGGCCGCCAGCGATACCGCGGCGTGCCGGACGACGACGTCCGGGCTTTGCAGTTGCGTCTGCAGCAGGGGGATCAGCTCCGCGCTGCGCGTGCTGGCGTAGGGTGCGAGGCTGTCCAGCAGCAGCACCTTGAGCCCCTGCGGCGCCGCGCTCAGATGCCCTTGCAGGAAGGCGAACGTCCCATCGCCGGGATAGAGCTTGAGGGCCTTGACGGCTTGCCGCTGCACCAGGACGGACTCGTTGGCATCGTCCACGAAGCCCATCAGAATCTGCGGCACCTGGATGCTGATGGCATCGAGCTGCTCGCGCGTGAACCCGTGGATCGCCATCAGGGCCGTGCGGATGCGCTCCGGCGCGTACTGGGTCGCCGGCGGCAACGGCGGCGCGACCGGGCCCTGCGCCGGCACCCCGCCGGGCCGCAGCGCCTGGGCACCACCCTCCATCGGCAGGACGACGGCCAGCACCGCGCAGACGGCGAGTGCCGCGGCGACCTTGCCCATGCAGAGAACGCTCCGTTGGTTCATGGCTCCACTTCGCAGCGCAGGTAATGAGGAGTGCCTCAGCCGCGGTCACGGCACCGTAACCGCCGGATTGAGCCGGATGACGGTGCCCTGGCCGGCCGTCACAATCGGGTTGGGCTCGGGCGCCACGATCGGGAACATCAGGTTGTTCCGGTCCGGACACCCGTCGATGCCGGCGGGCTGGCTGACGATCAGGGTGGTGCAGACGGGTGTATCGGCCACCGGATCGAAGCCGACGATGCTGGTCTGGGTCGGATCGGTCTGGCTGCTGTGGTAGAGGCCCAGGAAGTGTCCGAACTCGTGCGCCAGGATGAAGCCGAGGATCGTGCCGGCGCCATCCCCCTGGTATTCCGCCACCGTGCCGGAGCGGATGCTGCCCTGGCGGTTGAAGGGCCCCGGAATCCGCGCGGCCTCCCCGATCACGCCGGAGTCCGTGTAGGCGAGGGCGGAGACGATGAAGATGTTCATCGCGTCGTTCGCCTGCACTGTCGGGTAGCTGCTGAAGAGCAGGTCCCGTTCGGCCACGGTCTCCAGGGTCGCATAGGCCGGGTCCGGCACGACGTCCACCGTGAGCGCCAGCTTGACGGCGGTGCTCAGGTTGCGCTCGTAGACGTTCCGCAGCACGTTGAGCGCGCCCTGGATCTCCGCATCGGCGAGCGCCTGGGGCGCCGTGGTGATGCCGTTGATGCCGGACACCACGAACACGTTGAGGCGCAACGTCGGTTGCTGCGCGCTGGCCGTCTTATAGTAGATGTACGGCTGCAGCGTATCGGCCTCCAACATCGTGGCCGTGGCATTGAACGACCCGACGGGGAACTTATAGGTGCCGGCCGGCAGCGTCTGCGTGGAGCCGTCGTTGGGGAAGAAGAGCGACGTGATCTGAAAGTCGAGCAGGAGACTGATAAAATTGTCGATGTCGTTGACGCCGGGCTGATTGAAATCCGTGTAGTTGAACGCCAGCGGCACCACGCCCTGGGGACCGGTGATGTACAGCAGCTGGCCAAGCCCGTCCTGCAGGAAGACCCCGTGGTCGAAGAACTTAAAGTTGGTGTTTGTTCCGCGCAGCGCAATCCAGATGCTGTTGGAGGCCGCCGGGATGGTCACGCTCAGAATCGCGGCGGTCGTGGTGATGGGGTTGACGGGAACTTCCGTCGTCGTCCAATAGGTGATGCCGGTGGGCGGCGTCACCGTGACCGTGGTGCTTCCACTGAAGCCGCTTCGCGCGTGTGTGGCCGTGATGTTTGCGCTCCCGGTCGTCACCGAATGGGCAAGACCGGCGGCATCCACCGTCGCCACGT
>JBGOUY010000086.1:0-14291 GCA_041477795.1 bacterium | reverse complement strand
GCTCTACCGCAACTTCGAGATGCTGGAGGCGAGCCAGGACCGCGGGGACGAGCTGACGGGCCTGCCCACCGGATTCGCCGAGCTGGACCGCATGACCAATGGCCTGCAGCCCTCGGACCTGATCATCCTCGCCGCGCGGCCCTCCATGGGCAAGACGTCCTTGGCGCTGAACATGGCCCGCTTCGCCGCCATGCACAAGCCGACCCCGGTGCTGGTGTTCACCCTGGAGATGTCCAAGGAGCAAATGGGGCTGCGCCTGCTCTGCTCGGAGGCGGGGGTGGACAGCCAGAAGCTGCGCGTGGGCAACCTGGACGAGTTCGAGTGGGACAAGCTGGCGGCCGCCGCCGGCACGCTGTCGGAATCCAACGTGTTCGTGGACGAGACGCCGGAGGTGACGCCGCTGGGCGTCAAGGCCATCGCCCGGCGCGTCCAGGCCGAGCATGGCCTGGGGCTGATCGTGGTGGATTACCTGCAACTCATGCGGGCCAACCAGCGCACGGACAACCGCGAGCAGGAGATCGCGGAGATTTCCCGCGGCCTCAAGGCGGTGGCCAAGGCGCTGAACGTGCCCGTGCTGGCCTGCGCCCAGCTCAATCGCGCCCTGGAGGGCCGCCCGGACAAGCGCCCGCGCCTCTCCGACCTGCGCGAGTCCGGCGCCATCGAGCAGGATGCCGATCTGGTGATGTTCATCTACCGCGACGAGGTCTACAACCCGGACACGGAGGATCACGGCATCGCCGAGGTGCACATCGCCAAGCACCGCAATGGCCCCATCACGACCAACAAGCACGGCATCCGCCTAGCCTTCGTGCCCCAATTCACCAAGTTCGCCAATCTCTCCCTGCGGGACGACAACACGCCGCAGATGAACTGACTGGCTGCGGAATAAGGGACGAAATGGCCTCGCGGGGGCGCTGCCCCCGCACCTGCGCTGTTGGTTCGCCCCGCGAGCGGGGCTCACGGCAGGGAGCGCTGCCCCCGGCGCCCCTTTCGCATCAAGCATTTGCGCGGCTGCTAAGCGGCCGCGCAAACCCATCAGGGGTGCGCGAGGGGGCTTGCTCCCTCGCAAAATGCAGTTGTTCCGCGACTGCCAGCCCTCCGGCTGCTCCGGTGTATCGACCTGTATAGAGCGGGGAGCGGCGGGCGGGCACAACCGGGGGCCGGGCGCGCGGGGGCGCCCAACTTGCATGGAAGCCCTCGAATGCACCCGGCCGGCCATTGCCTCCAGCGGGGCTGGGCAATGGAAGCGCCATCCATTACAATGGCCGCCAGTGGTGCCGCAGCGGGCGTGACGGGAGGATGAGCCCACCATGACCGAGGACTTGGACAAGGATCTCGCGGGTCTCACCGGCGACCTAGACAACCTGGACCTGGGCGATGTCGGAGGCGGGGACGAGCCTGCCGCTTCGGCCGGGGCCGGGGGAGGCGAATCCATCGAGCTGGACGCCGACCTGCAGGCCATGCTCAGCGACACGGGCGACAGCGCCGAGCCCGCCGCCGAGGCGGGCGGGGGCGAGAGCGACAACATTCTCTCGGGCGGGGGCGAGAGCGACGACATCCTCGCCGGCGGGGGCGAGAGCGACAACATTCTGGCCGGGGGCAGCACGGTCGATGCGCCAGCCCGGAGAGGCCCGGCGCGGGCACCAACCGCGCGGCCGGCACCGCCGCCCACGGTCGGGCTGAGCGGCGACCAAGCCGTCAACCTGGAATTCCTGCTGGACATCAAGCTGCACGTGACCTTCGAGGTCGGTCGCTCCAAGATGCTTATCAGCGACCTGCTCACGCTGGGTCAGGGCTCCGTGATCGAGCTGCGCCGGCTGGTGGGGGACGAGCTGGATCTGCTCGTCAACGGCAAGCTGATCGCCAAGGGCGAGGTGGTGGTGGTCAACGAGAAGTTCGGCTGCAAGATCACCGACATCGTCTCGCCTGAGGACCGCATCAAGCACCTGGGCGCGGTTTAGCCGCCCGCGGCGCGTCTACGCGGTTCCCGCCCACCCCGGCCCCGGGGCGGTGTGCATCCCTTCTCTCTGCGAATCCTGCGTCGCGCGCTTCAGCGGCGGTCGGGCTCCGGCTCATCCGGTGCGGTGGCCGTGTCCTCGGCTGGGGCGTCCTCGGAGGCATCCATGGGGCGCGGCGAGTCGTCGATCGCCCTTCGCTGCGTCTCGTGGGAGGCCGTGGCGGGATCGTCTGCGGCACCCTCTTCCCCTTCCTCCGGTCGCGCGCGCACGCTCGAGTCGGCCGGGGCCTCCGCTGCGGGGGGCTCAACTGCGGGCCCAGGTGCCGCTTCCGTCACAGGGCCGGGCAGCTCATCGGGGCCGGAAGGGAAGTCGCTCACCGGCGGCAGCGTGCGGGCATCCTGCGGCGGATGGGGGTCGTGCGCCTGCGCCGCAGCGGCGGGCGGCGCGGCGCTCTCCGCGGCGCCGGCCGGAGCGGGCGCCCCGGCTGCATCCTCCCGCGGCGACGCGCCGTCTGGCGCCTGAGCCAACGCCGGCTTGCCGGGCTCCGGGCGCTCCTGCACCTCCACCGGCGGCGGGGGCGTGAGAGGCGCGCTGGTCTGCCGCCCCGGTTCGTTCTCCGTTGGCCGCTGCCCGCGATCGCCCCGGCCGGAAGGCTCCCGCGCGCCGGCTTCGCCTTCGCTGCCGCCCTCGCCGGGTCGGGGGCCGGGCCGCAGCAGGCGCAGGATCTCCCGGGTCAGCGCGGTGCGCTCGCGGAAGAGCCCGGCGTGGCTCTGGCCGGGGAAGGACACGAATCGCGCACGGTGGATGCGGCGCCGCGCCTCGCGCATGCGGCCCAGCGCCGGGTCGGCCTCGCCAGTGAAGAGGGCCACGGGCGAATTCACGGAGATGCGCCCATCGTCCGGCCGGACGGGTGCGGCCGCCAGGCCCTCCAGCAGGGCCAGCGCCGCCGCCTGCTCGCCCTCCTGCTCGGGCCCGAAGGCCCCGGCGGTGAGCCGCTGTTCCACGCGCAGGCGCTCGCGCGCCGCATTCAGCCCCTCCAATCGGATGGCCTCGGCGGAGCGGCGCCATTCGGCCTGCATCGGCTCGGAGATGAAGGGCGATTCCCCGGCCAGCATCACGATGCGCATGCGTTCCGGGTGCCGCATCAGCAGCTCGAAGCCGACCAGCGCGCCCAGTGCATAGCCGCAGAAGTGCAGGTTACGGATGTCCAGCTCGTCCATGATCGTGATCACGTCCTCCGCGAACGCCTCCAGGCGGTAGGCCGAGGGCTCGAGCGGATGATCGCTGCGGCCGTGCCCGCGCGCGTCCGGCACGATCAGGCGGAACTCGTTCCGCAGGGCTTCCACGTAGCCCGCGTCGTACCAGTCCCGGTGCGACCCAAACAGCCCGTGGTGCAGCAGGAGGTACGCGCCCTTGTCGCCCTCGAAGCGGTAGTAGATACGCTGCTTGTTGCTGACGACGATCGTCATGGCCGGTGGCCGCTCCTGGATCGGGAGGGGAAGGGTGCGAAGTTACCCTGATCTTAGACTCGGCCCGCCAGCGGGACAAGGCGCGGCACGCGGTCAGTCCTTCAGCAGGGGGGCCAGCTCCGGCAGCGCGCCCAGCTCGTAGGTCGGCGGGCAATCGGCGGGTGCCGGCTCGGCGCGCGGATTGAGCCAGGCCACGTCGATCCCTGCGCCGCGGCAGCCGCGCACGTCGTCCTCCACGGAATCGCCCACGAACAGGATTTCCGCGGCCGGCACCGCCGCGTGTGCCAGCGCGGCCGCGAAGGCGGCGCGGCCGGGCTTGCGAAAGCCCAGGCCGTCGGAGATCAGCAGCGGATCGAACCAGTCCGCAATGCCCGTTTCGCGCAGCAGGCGCCGCAGCGAGGGGCCATGGTCGAAGTTGGAGAACAGGCCCAGCCGGAAGCGCCCCCGCAGGGCGCTCAACAGGTCGCGATGGGCCGGGGGGAAGACGAAGGTGCCCGTGACGGCCCGCATGTGCACGTCCAACAGCGCCAGCGCGGTGGCGTCAGGCACGGCGTGCAGGCCCAGCTCGTCCAGCAGGCGCCGGAACCGGCGGGGGGCGGGCACCTCGCGCAGGTCTGCGCCGCGTTCGCCTTCCGCCCAGCGCCAGGCGGCCCGGGCGGCCCGGTGCACGGCCTCGGCGTTCAAGCCGGGATCGAGCGCCCGCAGTGGCTCCAGCAGCAGCCCGGCGGTGGAGGGCACGCTCTGGCCGTCCAGCTCCAGCCGCGGCAGGCGGGATGAATCCGGCAAGTAAAGTGTGTTAACACAGTCGAACAGGATCAGTCGGTAGCGCTTGGCCATGGCGATCCAGCGGCTGGCCCGCCCTCGGGTGCGGGCCAGTTGCGCCCGGTCGTGGAATTTCGCCCCATCGGCAAAGGAAGCGGCGTGATCATGGATGGCACGGCCCGCACACGGGTCGCAAGGGGGCCCCGGCGGCTAGCCGCCCCGCCGTCGGCGGCGCTGTGCCAGCCGTGCAGCCGGCCGCACGCCGTGCCGCGGCGGGCGCTGCTGCCGGCCGTGCTGCTCGCGGCGGGGCTCGGGCTGCTGGCCCTGGGCGGCTGCGGCTACCACCAGGACGTGCCGGCCCTGCCCGGCGGTGCCCACGATCTCACGCTGCAGCGCATCGCCAACCTCACCGACATGGGCGAACTGGACGTGCGGCTGCGCGCGCAACTGGAGCGGCGCCTGGCGCAGATGGCCCACGTGCGGCTGGTTGCCCCCGAACGCAGCGCGCTGGCGCTCAGCATCAGCCTGATCAGCCTGACCATCGACCGGTCGCTGGACCTGGCCATCACCGCCGATCGCACCTTCCTCTACAGCCTCAGCGGCAGCCTGACCCTGACCGACCAGCGCACGGGGCGCAACGTGATCAGCGCCGAGCGCATCAACGTGCAGGTCTCGCGGCTCTACGCGCCGACCGTCCGCGAAACGCCCGCCATCCGGGACGAGGGGCTGAACGACGTGGTCGCCCGCTTCGCCGAGGAGGTGGAGCAGCGGCTGTTCCGTTCCTTCTAGGACGCGGGCGCGCCGGGGCGGCTGGCTTCGGAGGACGCGGGCGCGGCCGGCGCCTCCCCGGGCGGCCGGCGCTTCCAGCGGCGGTGATTCCACATCCATTGCTCCGGGTGCGCCCGGATGTGGGCCTCGGTCTGGTCGCTGATGGCCTGCGTGAGCGCCTTCACGGGATCCTTCGCGGCTCGGATCTCCGGGGTCAACGGCACTTCGCGGAAGCGCATCACGTGGGTGCCGTCGGGCTGGCGCGTGTCGAAGTAGGTCAGCAGCGGAGCATCCAGCTTGAGAGCCAGGCTGGCCGGGGCGCGGCTCGTGTTGGCGGGAATGCCGAAGAAGTCCACGAATATGCCCTGGACCTCGATGTCCGTGTCGATGACCAGCACCAACGCTTCCCCGCGCTTGAGGCAGCTCAGCAGCTGGCGCGCGGAGGACTGCGAGCCACGCTCGGCCACGTCCATGTACTCGAAGCGGCGGATCTCGCCCAGGATGCGGTTCAGGCGCGGATTGGGATTGGTGCTGGCGACGGCCAGGGCCTTGATGCGCAGGCGCTCCAGCACGATGGGCAGCAGCTCCCAGTTGGCCGCATGGGCCGTGACGAGCACCACGCCGCGCCCGCGCGCGTGCGCCGCCGCCAGCAGCTCCTCGCCCTCCGTGCGCAGCCAGGTCACGCCCTCGCGCCGCAGCCGCGACAAAGCCATCAGCTCCAGCACGGTCATGCCCTGGCCTTCCATGCAGCGGCGGGCCATGGCCGCGCGCTCGGGGGCCGTCAGCTCCGGCAGCGCCAGCTCGAGCTGCACCCGGCTCAGGCGCCGCTGGCGCGCGTCCAGCCGATATACCAAGCGGCCCAGCACCCGCCCCAGCGCCTGCAGCCGCGGCAGGGAGAGCCGCCCGGCGAGGAACAGCAGGCCGCGCACCAGCAGGTACACCAGCCCCTGGCGCAGGGGCTTGAGCGAGGCCGGATGGTGGATCGAGAAGGCCTTGTAGTCTGGCAGCGAAGGATGCTGGGCCATGGGGGCGGCGCGGCTCAGGCGGCCGGCTCAGACGGGGGCCCCGCCGGGGGGCCGGCCGGGTGAACGGTGAGGGCGTCCGGCTGCCGCACGTCGCGCCAGAGCACCAGGAATTCGCGGTTGCCGCTCTTCTTGCCCAGGATGGGCGAGGGCCGCTGCGCTATGGTCTCCAGCCCCAGGCCCGCGCCCGCCTCGCGTACGGCCGCCAGCACCGCCTCGTGCACCGCGACGTCCGTAACGCGCCCGCCGCGCCGCACGTGCTCCCGGCCGGCTTCGAACTGCGGCTTGACCAGCCCCACGATGGCCCCACCCGGCGCCAGGAAGCGCACAGCGTCGCGCAGCACGGTGCTCAGCGCGATGAAGGACACGTCCACCACGATGAGCTGCATGGCCTCGGGCAGGGCGTCGCTGGCGAGATGGCGGATGTTGGTGCGCTCCAGCACGCGCACATCCGGGTGCGTGCGCAGCTCCCAGGCGAGCTGGCCGTAGCCCACGTCCACCGCGTAGACGCGCCGCGCGCCGCGCAACAGCAGGCAGTGCGTGAAGCCGCCGGTGGACGCGCCGATATCCATGCAGACCAGGCCGGCGGGATCGAGCGCGAAGGCATCCAGGGCGGCCTCCAGCTTTACGCCGCCGCGGCTGACGTAGGGGTGGTCCTTGCCGATGACGGCGATCTGCGCCTGGGCATCCACGCGCGTGCCGGCCTTGGCCGCCGGGCTGTCGTTGACGCGCACCTGGCCGGCCAGGATATAGGCCTGGGCTTTTTCCCGCGTGGGGGCCAGACCGCGTTGCACCAGCAGCTTGTCCAGGCGTTCCTTCATCGCGTCGGCGGCCTCCCGCGGGATGGGCGAACTAGCCGGGCCGGCCGCCGGAGACCATCTGCACGACGTCGTTGTAGGTGACAATGAGGATGAGCAGGATCAGCAGCGAGAGGCCGACCATCTGTGTGCGCTCGCGCAGGCGCGCGCTGAGCGGCCCGCGATTGAGCGCTTCGATGCCCAGCATGAAGATGTGCCCGCCATCCAGCGCGGGGATCGGCAGCAGGTTGAAGATGCCCAGCTGCAGGCTGATGAAGGACATCAGGAAGATGAGCTGCACGGCGCTGCTGCGGGCGGCCTCCCCGATGACGACGCCGATCTTGACCGGGCCGCCCAGGGAATCCAGCGAGCCCTGGCCCGTGACGAGCCGGCCCAGGAACACCAGGGTGCTCTGCGTGAGCGCGGCCAGGCGCTGGCTGCCCAGCACGAACGCCTCGATGGGATTGTGGCGCTCGGTGTGCACGCCCAGCGCGATGTAGATCAGCCAGCGGCGATTCGCCGCGTCGAAACGCGGAGCGACGGTGAGCACGTGCAGCTCGCCGTGGCGCTCCACCTGCAGCGTCACGGGCCGGCCCTGGGAGGCCTGGATCGCGCCCGGCACCTCGCCCCAGGAGACGATCTGCTTGCCGTCCACCGCGACGATGCGGTCGCCCACCTCCACGCCGGCGGTGCGCGCCGGGGAATCCTCGCCGATGGAGCCCACGACGGCGGGGATCACCGGCTGCCAGCCCAGCGCCTGCCCGCTGATGAAGGCGGCCGGATCCATCTGCAGGCTCGTCAGCGACCCGCCGCGCTCCACGGTGAAGGTCAGCTTGTCGTGCCGTACGGCCTCCTGCTCGATCGCGTCGTACATCTGCTTCCACGATTCGATGGCAGTCTGCTCCAGCCGCACGATGCGGTCGCCGGGCAGGAAGCCGGCCTGGGCGGCGGGGGACTTGGCGTCGACGCCCGCGATATAGGGCGGGGAGAGCCGGTAGTTGGGGGTCTCCACGCCCAGCATGTACACCGCCGCCATCAGCAGGAGCGCGGCAACGATATTCATCGCCGGGCCGGCCGCCAGGATGTACAGGCGCTGCAGCTTGGTCTTGGCCGCGTAGTTGCGCGGATCGGTCGGGTCCTCGTCGTCGATGTTCTGGCCGTAGAGCTTCACGTAGCCGCCCAACGGGATCCAGGACAGGACGTACTGGGTCTCTCCGATCGTGCGGCCGATGGCCGTGGGCGGGAAGCCGATGGAAAAGCGCTCCACCCGCACGCCCACGTGCCGCGCGGCCAGATAGTGGCCCAGCTCGTGGACGAAGACGAGGAAGCCCAGCACCAGAATGAACGAGACGACGGTGATCAGCACGATGGGGTCCTGAGTTGCACGAGTTCCGCCGCGGCAAGCTCACGCCCGAACTGGTCCGCCTGGATGGCATCCTCCACGCTCGTCATGCGGCGCAGGAAGGCGGGCGCATCCGGCTGTTCGCGGCGCGCAATGAGGCGGTGCATCACTTTGTTCAGGATACCGGCAATTTGCGGGAATGAAAACGCATCTTCCAGGTAGGCCTGCACGACCGCCTCGTTGGCGCCGTTAAGGGCGGCCGGCATGCCCGCGCCCAGCCGCAGCGCTTCCAGCGCCAGGAAGAAGCACGGGTAGCGTTCCGCGGAGACCTCGGCGAAGTCCAGGCGCCCGGCCTGCGCCAGGTTCAGCCGGGGCAGCTCCAGCGGCAGCCGCTCCGGGTGCGCCAGGCAGCAGGCGATGGGCGTCCGCATGTCCGGCAGCCCAAGCTGGGCGATCACCGAGCCGTCCACGAACTCCACCAGCGCGTGCACGATGCTCTGGCGGTGGATCAGCACCCCGATGCGCTCGGGCGGCAGGCCGAAGAGCCAGCGCGCCTCGATCACCTCCAGCCCCTTGTTCATCATGGTGGCTGAATCGATGGTGATCTTGGGGCCCATGCGCCAGTTGGGATGCGCCAATGCCTGGGCCTTGGTGATGTGCCGGAACTGCTGCGGCTCCAGATCGCGGAAGGGCCCGCCGGAGGCGGTGAGCACGATGCGCTGCACCTGCTCGCGGGGGCTGGCGCCCAGGCACTGGAAGACCGCGTTGTGCTCGCTGTCCATGGGCAGCAGGGCACTGCCGGTCTCCGCGGCTTTGGCCATCATCAGCTCCCCGGCCAGCACCATCACCTCCTTGTTGGCAATGGAGAGCTCCTTGCCGGCCGCCACGGCGGCGAAGGCGGGGCGCAGGCCCACGGCGCCCACGATGCCCGCCACCACGTGGCGCACCTCCGGGGCGGCGGCCACCTCCAGCAGGCCCTCCATGCCGGAGAGCACGGTGGTGCGGCCGCCCGCCACGTGCCGGTCGCGCAGGCGCTGGGCCGCCTCGGCGTCGTACAGCACGGCCACGCGCGGCCGGAAGCGCTCGATCTGCTCGGCCAGCCGCTCGTCGCTGCTGTGGGCCGCCAGCGCGTGCACACGGTAGCGATCCGGGAAGCGCGCCACCACGTCCAGCGTGTTGCGCCCGATGGAGCCGGTCGATCCCAGCACGGTCAGCGTCTTGACGGTCATGGTGGCCTGTGTGGGGGCGGGCCCCGGGGCCGCGGCGCCCGGCGGGGTCTCAGCCGGTCAGGGCGCGCAGCAGGTAGAAGGAGAGGGGCGCCGCCAGCAGGTAGCCATCGGCCCGGTCCAGCAGCCCCCCGTGTCCGGGCAGGAAGATGCCCGAATCGCCCGCGTGGGTCAGCCGCTTGAACTTGGACTCCAGCAGGTCCCCCGCCTGGCCGGCCGCGGCGAGCAGCGCCCCCAGCAGGATCAGCGAGAGCAGGGAGAACGGCACCGGATCCCCGCCCATCCAGAAGCGGGCCAGCACCCCGGCGATGGCCCCCCCGCAAATGCCGCCCAGGGCCCCCTCTACGGTCTTGTGGGGGCTGACGGTGGGGATCAGTGGCCAATTGCCGAAGAACGAGCCGACCAGATAGGCCAACGTGTCATTGAGGCTGATGGCCACGATCAGGAAGGCCAGGAAGCCCCGCCCGCCGGGCTGCTGTACCAGCAGGCCGACGTGATTGAGCAGCCAGGACACCATCAGCAGGCCGGCCAGGCCCACGCCCATCTCGTGCAGGGCAGCGCGACCGGCCGTGGAGGAGGCGAACCAGAGCGTCCAGACCAGGATGGCCGCGCCGATGAGCAGGCCCAGGTTGAGCCCGGTGGACGTGCCGGCCAGGCCGCCCAAGCCGATGGCCACGCTGGCGCAGAGCATCGGCCCCATCGGCAGCTGCAGGCCATCCCCCTGCGCCACCAGCCGCGTGAACTCGTAGGTGCCATAGACCGCGGCAGCCGCGGCCAGCAGCGCCAGAGCGCGCGGCGGCGCCAGGGCGATCAGCAGAAGGATCACCACCAGCGCCGGCACGCCGGCCACCACGCGCTTGGCGAAGTTATCCAGCCACGGGGCGGAGCTCGTGTCGCTGCTGCCGGAGAGGGCGGCGCGCTCCTCGTGACTGACCCGCGCGGACTTCGCGGGGCGCTCGGTGTCGGGGTGCTCCGTCATTTCTCGTTTGCGGGCTGGGGTGCCGGGGGCGCGTGCCGCGCGGAAGTGCGCGGCCCCGCCGCCGCATCAGCGCAGGTAGTACTTGGTCAGGCTCTGCCGCACCGCCACGACGGACTGGTCGCTCACGCTGAACACCTGGGGCTCGACGCCGTCCTGGTGGTAGACGATCTCCACGTTCTGCACGGGCCGCAGGAAGATGATGCGCACGGAGTTACGGGTGGTCACGAGCAGCCGGCTGGAGCCCAGCGCCCCCTGCACCACCGTATCCCGGTTGAACTCGTGCCCCTCCCCCACCACGGGCAGCACGGAGAAGCCATTCTTGTAGTACAGCCCCAGCAAGAAGGACTCCACGCGTTCCTTGAACTCCTTGTTCTGCACCGCCTCCTGGAGGAGCGGGTTGGCCGTCACTTGCTCTTCCCAACCGAACTCGGCCGCGAGGCGGGCCAGGAGCTGGGTGGGGGAGCCGGGCGGGGCCGTCTGCGCGATGGTGTTGAGCATCCCGGCGGCAAACGGCTCCTGCGGCGTCTGCCCCTCGGCGGGTGCGGCTCCGGGGGCTCCACCGGCAGCGGCGGGTGCCGCGGGCTTCTTGCCGCCGAACAGGCTGCAGCCGCCCGCCGTGGCCACCGCCAGCAGCAGCACCAGCGCCAATGCGTGCGCCCAGGCACGATTCATGAGTGTCTCACGGCCGGGAAGGAGGATGTGCGTGGCCGGCGCGCCCGTCACGCCGCCCCATGTTAGCTGTGCCAGGGCCGATGGGCAATGCCTGGGCGCTGGCAGGGGCTCCGGGGCGCCGGCCCGCGCACCGGCCGGCCCGGCACGTCCGGGCCGCTGTGGCGGAATCGATACACTCTTGCCGGCTCCGGGCGGCCCAATTGGACTGCCCTGCTGAGTTGATATACAGTGGGGCCGTCAACCGACTCCCACCTCCCGTTCAGACATCGCCCGTCGCATCCTAGCTGCGGACTGAACCTGCGAATGCGGAAAGCAAACCCGAAACAGCGCCTGACCTTCGTTGAGGCGGAACGGATCGCCAGCGACTTCCCGCTGGATGCCGTCAAGCCCCACCCCTACTTCTCCGAAACGGGCCTGACGGGCGTCCTTTCACCCGGGGACATCAAGAAGCAGATTCGCCAGTTGCGCAAGCTGGACGTGGACGATTATATCCGCGAGACGGTGACGCCCTCGGAGCATCCCAAGCGCAAGAGCGCGCCGGAGGTGATCCGGCAGCTGGGGGGCACGCTGATCCAGGAGGTACAGGAGGGCCCGCTGTACCTGGCGGAGATGAGCTTCACTTGGCGCGGGCGGGTGCGCCGCCTCGTCATGCTGGCCCAGAACCGCAAGAGCAAGAACGGCGTGTGGATGCCCCAGCACCATACGCGGGCCGCGCAGCTGATGCGGTTCTATTCCGCCCACAGCATGCCGGTGGTGTGCTTCATCGATACCCCAGGCGCCGATGCGGGCGAAGAGGCCAACCGGCACAACCAGGCCCACACCATCTCCAACCTGATCACCGAGATGGCGAGCATGCCCACGCCGACGGTGGGCGTGGTCTTCGGCAACGGCTACAGCGGCGGGGCCATTCCCCTGGCCACGGTCAACGTGCTGCTCTCCGTGCGCGATGGCGTGTTCAATACGATCCACCCGCAGGGCCTGAGCGAGATCGCCTACAACTACAACTTGTCCTGGCAGGAGTGCGCCAAGTACATCGGCGTCTCCAGCTACGAACTGTGCGAGGCGGGCTACCTGGACGGCGTGGTGGACTATTCGCCCCTCTCCAGCGAATCGCCCAAGCCCCTGGCCGATGCCATCTTCTCCGCCATCGAGGCGGTGGAAAACAGCGCGCAGGAGGTGCTGCGGGACCCCCAGTTCCATCTGTTCTTCGATCACTACAAAGAGAACATCCTGCACTACCTGCACCCCACCGAATTGCTGATCGAAGAGAACCGCGTCATCGACAAGACTCCCACCGGGCGGCTGAACGTGTTCGGGGTGGTGTACCGCTTCCACCGCTACCTGAAGATGCGGCGCCGCCTCACCAGCCAGTCGGTGCTGCGCTACTCGCGCGTCCACCTGACCGCCCCGCCCACGGGCGATCTGCAGGATCGCATGGAGCGCGAGCGTCTTTCGCGCTTCGAGCGCTGGGTCGAAAGCCCCCTGGAAATCCGTTACGACGACGCCCTCACCCGCCGCTACAAGCGCTTCCTGGACACCCAAAAGGCCCTCGGCCAGGAACGCAACCGCATCACCACCTTCTTCATCGGCAGTCCGCAGGACAACTTTCGCCATGCCAGCCGCGAACTGGCCATGGAGGTGGGGCTGCACCTGTACAACTTCTGGAAGGTGGATGCGCTGGACAACCTGGTGCACCTGCTGGCCGAGCTGGGCGAGCGTCCGGATTCCACACCGCGTCCGTTGGCCGATGCCAACGTGCTCCAGGCGCTGTTGCTGCCTGCGGTGCGCGAGCACTTCACCGACGTCGTCAAGAACCTGGTGCTCTTTGACGTCCTCTACGACAAGCTGGTGGAAAACCTCCCCTTCATCGCCAGCGAGCTGAAAGACACCAACCGCATCACCCAGGAAACCATGGAGGACCTGCTGGACAAGGCGTTCCGGCAGGCGACCGGCTCGACCCAGAAGATCCTGGGCGAGATGAACTCCGCGCAGGACCACCCCGAGTTCTTCGCCTGGCTCGAGTTGTTCATCTCGCGGCGCGACTTCGAGCCGCTCATGCGCCAGGTGAGCGAGTGGAAGCGCATGGCCTTCCCGCGCCTCAGCCAGCCGCTCTTCGGCATCCTCACCTACTACTTCACGCACCTGCTGCCGTCGTTCTACGAGGCGATGCGGGGCGAGAAGCGCTTCGACGGACGCATCAATCCGCGCAACATCGGCATCAAGGACTTCTGGAACCGGCTCAATCAGGCCTACCGGGACCTGCTGATCCAGAACCTGCTGGCGGACCAGAAGAAGGCGCTGTCGATCACGCCCAAGATGGTGCTGGACGCGGTGTTCACGAATTTCGAGGAGGCCTTCGAGGACATCATCACTACCGACCCGGTCAACTTCCCGGGCTTCCGCCAGTCCATCGACCGCGCCCTGGAGCAGAAGATCTCGCCCGTGGGCGTGATCACCGGCTTTGCGGACTTCGAGCACAATGGCTTCCGGAGCCGCGTGGGGGTGGTGGTGAGCAACACCCAGTTCCAGGCCGGCGCCTTCGACATGGCCAGCGGGGAGAAGGTCTGCAAGCTGATGGTGGAGTGCGCCGTCAACAAGCTGCCGCTGATCCTATTCGTCTCCTCGGGCGGGATGCAGACCAAAGAGGGCGCCGGCGCGCTGTTTTCCATGCCGGTGCTCAACAGCCGTATCACGCGCTTCGTGAAGGACTTCGACCTGCCCGTCATCTGTTTCGGCTTCCGCGACTGCACCGGCGGGGCCCAGGCCAGCTTCGTGACGCACCGGCTGGTCAAGACGTACTACCTGTCCGGCTGCGTGATGCCCTTCGCCGGCCAGCGCGTGGTGCCGGCCCATCTGCCGGCCGAGGCGATCCTGGCCAACTACCTGAGCAAGGTGGCAGGCAGCATGGACGGCCTGGTGCAGAATCCGTTCGACGCGGGCCTGGACGAGGCCATGCGCGCCATCGACCCCACCATCCCCGTCCCCTCGGAGACGATCCACCAGACCATCGCCCGCGTGCTGCAAGGCGAGTACCGTCCGCCCGCGGTCATTGGCGCCGAGAAGGAGCAGGCGCTGCCCAAGGGCTACATCACCTTCAGCCCGATCAAGCGCATGCTGATTCACGCCCGCGGCTGCACCGCCGTGCGGCTGGTGCAGGGGGCACAAGCGGCGGGCGTGGAGTGCGTGCTGGTGCAGTCCGACGCGGACATGGAGAGCTACGCGGCGCGGCTGCTGGGCGCGGCGGACCGGCTGGTGTGTCTGGGCGGCAATACCCCGGCGGACAGCTACCTGAACGG
>JBGOUY010000042.1:0-20311 GCA_041477795.1 bacterium | reverse complement strand
CGCTCGGTCAGCGCGGCGGCCACCTCCTGCAGGGCGCCGCGGGCCGCCTCGACCTCGCCGCGCAGGCGCGCCACGTCGCCCTCCAGCCGCGTGCGGGCCACCTTCCAGCGTTCCAGGTCGGCGGCCAGATCGCGCTGCTGGGCGCGATTGCGATCCAGCTCCTGCTCGAACTGCGAGGTTTCCAGCCGCACCGCATCGCGCACCTGCTCCAGCCGCTGGGTCTCGCGCTGGGCCTGGGCCAGCTCCTGCTCGACGGCCTTGCGCGCCAGGGCCAACTCGGCGCTGCGCTCCTCGTGCTCGCGGCGCTGGCTTTCCAGCGTCTGCAGGCGCCCGGCGGCGGCGTTGCTCTCAGACTGCAGGCGCTGCTGGGCGGCTTCCAGCCCGGCCAGGCGGCCCTCCAGCAGGGCCATCTCCGCGCGGCGCCGCAGCAGGCCCGCCCCGGGGCTGCCCATCTGGCCGAGCGTGACGCGGGCGCGCGCATCCACGTGGAAGGCGCCGTCCCCAGCCAGCCATTCGTGCCGCCCATCGCTGGGCCCGGGCAGCGGGAAGGGCACGGCGCCGGCCGGCAGGACGCGCGTGGCCCCGAAGAGGGCCTTGGCCACGTCCCGGGCGGAGCCCTCGGTCTGCAGCAGCCCGGCCAGGGCCGGCAGGCCATTGCCGTTGCCGTTCCCGTTACCGGTCGCCGGCAGCGCATCCAGCGCCAGGAAGCTCACGCCGCCGGCGCCCAGCTCGCCCAGACGCTCGGCCAGCCGCGGCAGGGCCGCCGCGCTCTGGATCACGACGGTCTCCAGGTGCGGAGCGAGATAGTCGCCGCTCCAGGCCGCCACCGCGCCCGGCACCACGATCAGGTCCGCCAGCGGGCCCACCACGCCCAGCGCCTGCTGCTCGTCGGGATGGGCCTGCAGCCATTCCAGGAAGGTGCGCACGTGCTCGGCGAATCCTTCGTGGCCCGCCTCGATCTCCCGCAGCGAGGCCAGGCGCGAGCGGCACTCCAGCACCTCGCGCTCCGCCTCCTGCTGGCGCTCCCGCTGCGTGCTCAGCGCCGATTGCTGCCGCGTCAGTTCCGCCTCCAGCGTCGCGGAGCGCTCCCGCGCTTCAGCCTGCGCCACGTCCAGCTCGGCCGCGCGGCCGTGCTGGGTCTCGCTGGTCGCCTGCACCTGCGCGAGCTCCGTGCAGATGGCGTTGATGCGCCCGTGCAACGCGCTGCGGCGCTCCTCGTCGTCGTGCAGGCGCTCGCTGAGGAAGCGCTGCTGATTCTCGATGCCGTTGATCTGCGTGTGGCTTTCGAGGAGCTGCTCCTGGGCGGTGGTGAGCTGGGCCGCCAGCGCCTGCTGGGCCTGCTCGCGTTCCTCGTGCGCCGCCCCGTCCTGCAGCAGCTCCAGGCGCCCTGCCTCCACCTGCGCTTCCAGCGCCAGCGCTTCGTCCCGCTGGGCCTGGGCCTGTTCGGCCGCGCCGAGCTGGCGGCCGCGCAACTCGTCCAGCTGCTGCTGGAGCTGGGCGGCCCAGGCGCGCGTGTTCTCCAGGTTCTGCCGCTCCAGCGCCAGCGCCGTATCGCTCTGCTGGATCTCGCGCTCCTTGTTGTAGAGCGCGCCGCGGCTCTCGCGCAGGGCGGTCTCCTCGCGCGTCTGGTCCAGGGCCACCTGCTCCAGTTCCGCCGCTTCGGCGAGGGAGCGTTGCTCCAGCGCGGTCGCCTGCTGGCGCAGGGTCTCCTGGCTCGCCTCCAGCTCGGTGCAGATGCGGGTGCTCTGGGCATGGCGCAGCCGGGCCAGATCGCCCTTGAGCAGCTCGCTCTCGCGCTGCAGCTCGCGATACTGCTGCGCGGTTTCCATCTGCTCGCGCAGCACGCCCTCCTGGCGCCCCAGCTCGGCCAGCACGTCCTCCACCCGCAGCAGGTTCTGGCGCGTCTGCTCGAGCTTCTTCTCCGCGGCGATGCGCTTGGTCTTGTAGCGCACGATGCCGGCCGCCTCTTCCATGAACGCGCGCCGATCCTGGGGCGAGGCGGTAACGAATTCCTCCACGCGGCCCTGCTCCACGATGGAATAGGAGCGGCCGGCGGCGCCCGTGTCCATGATCAGCTCGCGGATGTCCAGCAGGCGGCAGGGCATCTTGTTGATCAGGTACTCGCTCTCCCCCGAGCGGTAGAGCCGGCGCGTCACGGAGATTTCGTTGTACTCGTTGAACTTCTCGATCGCCGTGTGATCCGAATTGTCGAACAGCAGGGTCACCTCGGCCCGGCCCACGGACTTGCGGGTCGTGCTGCCGGCGAAGATCACGTCGCCCATGGCCGTGCCGCGCATGAGGCGCGGGCTCTGCTCGCCCAGGGCCCAGCGCACGCCATCGACGACATTGCTCTTGCCGCAGCCGTTCGGCCCCACCACCATGGTGATGCCGTCGGAGTCGAACGTGAGATCGGCGGGATCGCAGAAGGACTTGAAACCGCTCAGCTTGACCTGCTTGAGCCTCATAGCGCTCCTTGCGGAGGAAAGGGCCATCCTGGCCCTTCGGTTGCCTTGCGGGGCGGCGTGCACGCTGCTGCGGGCCGGCCGCTGGGCGGACCGGGCCGGGCGCGCACCCTCAATGGCTTACGGTATCCAGGGACTTCCCCAAAGATCAAGCGCGGACCGCTGCCGGGCAAGCTGTCGGGGCAGACGTCTGTCGACCGAACCCGGCAGGGCCGGGCGGAACGGCGGCAGCCAGCGGGACTGCGCAGAGACCATGCCGGGGGCGGACGGTGCGTCCGCCCCCGGCGATCGGGCGGGCAGGCCTAGGCGTCGAAGTACAGGTAGAACTCGTGCGGAGAGGGCCGGCTGTCCACCGGGCCGATCTCGTTGACGATCTTGTAATCGATCCACATGTCGATCACGTCCTGCGTGAACACGTCGCCCTTCAGCAGGTAGGCGTGATCGGCCTTCAGCTCGGCGAGAGCTTCGCGCAGGGAGCCGGGCATCTTGGGCACCTTGGCCAGCTCTTCCGGCGGCAGGCCATAGATGTCCTTCTCCAGCGGGTCGCCCGGATGGATCTTGTTCTGGATGCCGTCCAGCCCGGCCATCATCATCGCCGCGAAGGCCAGGTAGCCGTTGCAGGTGGCGTCCGGGACGCGATACTCGAGCCGGCGCGCCTTGGGCGAGTTGACCACCGGAATGCGGATCGCCGCCGAGCGATGGCGGTTGGAATAGGCCAGGTTGATCGGCGCTTCGAAGCCCGGCACCAGCCGCTTGTAGGAGTTGGTGGCGGGATTCGTGAAGGCCGCCAGCGACCGCGCATGCTTGAGCAGGCCGCCGATGTAATGGATGGCGAGCTGGCTCAAGCCGGCGTACTGGTCGCCCGCAAAGAGCGGCTCCCCGTTCTTCCAGAGCGACTGGTGCGTGTGCATGCCCGTGCCGTTGTCGTTGAACATCGGCTTGGGCATGAACGTGGCGGTGCGCCCGTACTTCTTGGCCACGTTCTTGATGATGTACTTGTACCACTGCAGGTTGTCCGCGGTGGCGACCATCGTGTCGAATTCGAAGTTGATCTCGTGCTGCGCCGGCGCGACCTCATGGTGGGCCCGCTCGATCTTCAGGCCCAGCTGCTCCATGATCAGCACCATCTCGTTGCGCATGTCCTGCTGCGAGTCCGAGGGTGCCACGGGGAAGTAGCCCTGCTTGGGCCGCACCTTGTAGCCCACGTTGCCGGCCGCCTCGCCGTTGGTCCAGGGCGCCTCGGCGGAATCGATGAAGTAGTAGCCGCCGCCGGAGCTCGTGTCGTAGCGCACCGAATCGAACACGAAGAACTCGGCTTCCGGCCCGAAGTAGGCGGTGTCGGCGATGCCGGTGGAGCGCAGATAGTTGGTGGCCTTCTTGGCCACGTTGCGCGGATCGCGCGAGTAGTCCTCGCCCGTCACCGGATCGCGGATATCGCAGATCAGCGAAAGCGTGCTATCCGAGAAGAAGGGGTCCATCTTGGCCGTGGTCGCATCCGGCACGACGGTCATGTCCGAGGTCTCGATGCCCTGCCAGGCGCGGATGGAGGATCCATCGAAGTTGATGCCATCGTCGAACGTCGAGGCTTCGATGTTGTGCGCCGGGACCTGAAAGTGCTGCCAGCTCCCGATGAAATCCATGAACTTCAAGTCGACTAACTTGACGTTGTGCTCCTTCATCATCTTGAGCACGTCAGCCGGGGACTTCGCCATGAGTGCAACCTCTGTAATGAATGGAATGTTGGGATGAGGAACCCTCTCCGTGCCCGGCCCGGCCGGCGGGAGGGGCTCTTAGATAGCTTCTTCTCCCTTCTCGCCGGTACGGATGCGGATCGCCTCATCCATGGGCAGGATGAAAATCTTGCCGTCGCCGATGCGGCCGGTCTTGGCCGAGCCCATGATCGCCTCGACGGCCCGTTCCACCAACTCGTCGGGCAGTACGATCTCGAGCTTGATCTTGGGGAGGAAATCGACCACGTATTCGGCCCCGCGGTAGAGCTCCGTATGGCCCTTCTGCCGGCCGAAGCCCTTGACCTCGCTGACGGTGATGCCCCGGACGCCAATCTGATCCAGGCTTTCCTTCACCTCCTCCAGCTTGAAGGGTTTGATGATGGCCTCGATTTTTTTCAACGAAACTCTCCTGTGTAGACCGTTAAGGTGTCGCTGAACCTGCCTGTCATCGAACCGGACGAGGCTCGAACGGGACCGCCCGGACGCCAACATCCGAGCGGCGGCGCCTGCCCTGGCTCGATCGGGGAGCCAGCGCTTCCCGTGGAGCAGGGCATGCGTCCATGACCTGATTGTTCGAGTGAATCAGCGGAGCAAGGCGCTTCGCGGACAGTGTCCCTGGCTGTCCTGAGAAAGCGAGCATGGAGCACGAATGCCGGCCACTATCGTAAGCGAATACTCGAGCTATTTGCAAGCCGAAAAAGGGATGGCGGAGCCCACCCGCCGGGGCTATCTGGCCGCCGTGGAATCCCTGCTGGCGGTGGCCAGGGCCCACGCGCGGCGGCTGCATCTGCCGGCCGATTGGGGCGTGCAGCACCTGGACAAGCGGGCGCTGGAGATCTACCTCAACCACCTGCGCGAGGAGCGCGGCTGGGCCCAGAGCACGCTCGCCCTGCAGACCAGTGCCCTGCGCAGCTTCTTCGACTTCCTGCAGCGGCGGGGCTACGTGGAACGCAACCCGGCGCGCTACCTGCTGCCCAAGCTGCCGCCGCGGGACGAGACGCCGCCCCTGGGCCAGGAGGAGACCGTGCGCAAGCTGTTCTCCGCAGCGGGCGACCGGCTCGACAGCGCGCGCGAGCAGCTGCTGCTGGAGCTGTGCTACGGAGCGGCGTTGCGGCCGGCGGTGATCTACCGCATCCGCACGCTGCGGGTGCTGGGCCGCTCCGACCTGCTGCGCATCGTCACGGAGCAGGAGCAGCTGGATGCGCCCCTGGCCCCGGCCGGGCTGGAGCGGGCGCGGCGCTACCTAGCCCTGCGCAAGGCGGCCATTGCCGGGCGGCGCCGCGCGGCCTTCTGGGTGGATGAGCGTGGGCGCCCCTGCAGCCCTTCGCGCCTGGCGCGCCAGGTCAAGCGCGCCATGCAGCGCGCCGGGCTGGCAGGCGGTCCCACGCTGCTGCGGCAGCTCGCGGCGCGCCACTTCGCCGAGCGCGGCGGGGACATGCGCTCGGTGCAGCGGCTGCTCCATGCCAAGCGCCTGGGCTCGCTGGACCGCTACGCCCCGCCGGACTTCCAGACGGTGCTGCGCGAGTTCAGGCGCATCCACCCGCGCCAGCGCGCCGAATGAGTCCGCGCGCGACCCGGTTGACCGGCGCGTCCATCGGTATAGGGTGAGAGGCTGGACGCCCGCCCGTACCCGCTTCGACCCGGTCACCGATGCTGAGCTGCCAGCGCGATCTGTTCTCCCTGCCCGAGGGGTTGCACTATCTCAACTGCGCCGCACGCGCGCCACTGCTCAAGTCCGCCGAGGCCGTCGGGATCGCGGGTCTGCAGGGCCAGCGCGTGCCGGAGCCGCTGCTGAACGAGGCCTCCTACCGCCTCTCCGAAGGGCTGCGGACGCAGCTCGGCCAGCTCATCAACGCCCCGGCGGATGCCATCGCCTTCGCCCCGGCGGCCAGCTACGGCCTGGCCATCGCGGCGCACAACGTGCCGCTGCGCCGTGGCCAGAACGCCGTGTTGCCGGACGGCGACTTCCCCAGCGACGTCTATGCCTGGATGAACCGCTGCGCCGAAGCGGGAGCCGAGTTGCGCCTGGTGCCGTGCCCGCCCGACGCGGAACGGCCCGCCCGCGCCTGGAGCGAGCATCTGCTCGAGGCGATCGACCGCCACACCGCCGTGGTGAACCTGTCCACGCTCAACTGGAGCGACGGCCTGCGCTTCGACCTGGCCGCCATCGGCGCGCGGGCGCGCGAGGTGGGCGCGTGGTTCGTCTTGGACGGCTCGCAGACCATCGGCGCGGCGCCCTTCGACTGTGCGGCGCTGCAGCCGGACCTCGTCGTCTGCGTCGGCCACAAGTGGCTGCTGGGCCCCTACCAGTTCGGCTTTGTCGCGGTGGGCGAGCGCCTGCGCGCGGCAAGGCCCTTCGAGCAGTCCTGGGGCAATCGGGCCGGCAGCGAGGACGTGGCCGGCTCCGCCTATCACACCGACTATCGCCCGGGCGCGCGCCGTTTCGACGTGGGCGAGCACGGCAATCCCATCGCGCTGCCCATGCTCAATGAAGGCGTGCAGCAGGTGGCCGGCTGGGGCGCGTCGGCAATCCAGGCCTATTGCGCGCAGCTCAACCGGCGGCTCGAGCCGCTCTGCCGCGAGGAGCGGGCGCGTATGGCGCCGGCCGACCAGCGTTACGAGCACATCGTCGGCCTGAGCCTGCCGCCGGGGGTGGAGCTGCCGCGCATCGTGACGGGATTGCGCGCGCGCAAGGTGCACGTTTCGCAGCGGCGCACGTCCCTGCGCGTCTCGCCCCACGTCTACAACACACCCGAGGACATGGATGCGCTCTGCGACGCGCTGACGGCCCTGCTGCGCTGAGGCGCCGCGCGCCGGGTGCGCCGCCGTCCAGTGCAGCGCTGCCCGGCCCGGCGTCCGTCCTCTCCACCTCTCACCACCGCAAGGCCCCGCATGGCTCTGGATTGTCAACGGCATCTCTTCTCCCTGCCCGCCGACGAGCACTACATCAACTGCGCCTACATGGGGCCGCTCATGAAGTCCGTGGAGGCGGCGGGCATCGCGGGCGTGCGCCGCAAGGTCGTGCCGCGCACCATCGTGCCGCGCGACTTTTTCACCGAGTGCGAGCAGCTGCGCCAGCGCTTCGGCACGCTGGTCAACGCGAGCGCCGGGCGCGTGGCGCTCGTGCCGGCGGTCAGCTATGGCGTGGCCATCGGCTCGCACAACAGGAAGCTGCGGCGCGGGCAGAACGTGGTGCTGCCCGGGGAGGAGTTCCCCAGCAACGTCTACGCCTGGATGGATCATTGCGCGCGCGAAGGGGCCGAGCTGCGCCTGGTACCGCGCCCCACGGACGCCCAGCGCGTGGGCGCCGCCTGGAACGCACGCCTGCTGGAAGCGATCGATGCGGACACGGCGGCGGTCACGCTCACGGCCGTGCACTGGACGGACGGCACGCGCTTCGACCTGGAGGCGATCGGCCGGCGCGCCCGCGAAGTGGGCGCCCTGTACGTCGTGGACGGCACGCAGTCCATCGGCGCGCTCGCCTTCGACTGGGCCCGCGTGCAGCCGGACCTGCTCGTGTGCGCCAGCTACAAATGGCTGCTGGGGCCCTACCAGCTCGGCTTCGCGGTGCTGGGCGATCAGCTGCTGAACGCCGCGCCCTTCGAGCATAACTGGATCAACCGCGAGAACAGCGAGGACTTCGCCGCGCTGGTCGATTACCGCACCGGGTACCAGGCCGGCGCGAGGCGCTTCGACGTGGGCGAGCACTCGAACCCGATCACGGTGCCCATGCTGCTGGAGAGTCTGCGCCAGATCCTGGCCTGGGACGTGGACGCGATTCAGGTCTACTGCGCATCGCTGGGCCGCGTGCTGGAAGAGGCGCTGGGCGAGCACGGCGGCTTCACGCTCAATCCGCCCGCGGAGCGCGGCGCGCACCTGTTCGGCGTGCGCGTGCCGCACCCGGAGCTGATCCCCGCGATCCTCGCGCAGCTCGCCGCGCGCAAGGTGTTCGTCTCGCAGCGCGGCACGTCGGTGCGCGTGTCGCCCCACGTGTACAACACGCCGGAGGATATGCTCGCGCTCGCGGAAGCGCTCAAAGCCGCGATTTCGTGAGCCGCGCTTCGCCCGGGAAATCCGCTCCCGGAAAGGGTTGCATCACGGTCGGGAAAACGTTAGGGTGAAATCGCCTTCGGGCACATTGGTCACCCTCATGGAGGAGACGTGACATGGCGCAAGCGAAAAAGAGCAGCAAGAAGACCACGCGCTCACGCACCGCGACCACCCGCAAACCGGCCAAGTCGGCGGCTCGCAAGAAAGCCAAGTCGACCACTGCCACCCGCAAGAAGAAAAAGTAGTTCATAGGCCGGCCGGCGCGCGGGCGTCAGTCTACTCGCGCGCCGTCCGCATGGAGCTTGAGCGCCGCGTAAAGCATCCGATTCACCGGCGTCGCCACCCGCAGCTTCTCCCCCAGTCGCACGATCGTTCCCTGGAAGGTATCCAGTTCCAGCCGTCGTCCCGCGCGCAAGTCCAGCAGCAGGGAGACGGTGTGCTGCGGACTGACTCCGTCCGCAAAGGCGATGTGCTGCGCGACGATGTCGGGCTCCAGCAGCACGCCGCTGGCGCGCGCCAGCGCCTCCCCTTCGCGCATGGCGGCCACGAATAGCGCGCGCGTGTCCGCATCGGCCATGAGCTGCCGCGTGGCCAGGCGGGTCGTGCCGGACGTGCCGGCCAGCGCAGCTACCATGATGTACTTGCGCCACAGCTCCGTGCGGATCGCTTCCGACTGCCGCGCCGCGACGCCGGCATGCAGCAGGGCGGCCTCCAGGGCATCGGCGCGGGCACTGCGGCCGCCGGCCAATTCGCCGAAGACGAAGGGTCCGTTGAAGACGTGGCGCAGGTGCCCCGGCGCAATCACGTTGCAGGACAGGAACACCGTGCCCCCCAGCGCGCGCCCCGGCCCGATCACCGCCCCGATGCGCTCGGCCATGTCCACGCCGTTAAGCAGCGGCACCACGAACGTGCCTGCGCCGATCAGGGGGCGGATCGCCTCGCACGCCGCCGGCAGGTCGTAGGACTTCACGCCCATCAGCACCGCGTCCATCGTCCCCAGCGTGGCAGGGTCGTCCGTGGCGGTGACGTGCGGCAGGTGGAAGTCGCCGATGTGCGGGCTGTCCACGCGCAGGCCATCGCTCAGGAGTGCGCGCAGGTGCGCACCCCGCGCGACGAAGGCGACGGATTCGCCCCCGCGCTGCAGCATGGCGCCGTAGTAGGCTCCCAGCCCGCCCGCTCCCATGATGGCGATGCGCATGGTGGATCTCCCGCTGCAGCGGCCCCGCACTCAGCCGGGGCGGCCCGCGGCGCGCAGCTTCAGCGCGGCGTAGATGAAGGTGTTGACGGGCACCGGCACGCCGTGGGCGCGGCCCAGCCGCACCACCGTACCATGGAGTGCGTCCAACTCCAGTCGCCGGCCCGCCTCGAGGTCCTGCAGCATGGAGGGCCGGTTGTGCGGAGGCGTGCTATCCGCATGGGCCAGCGTGGCTTCGACGGCATCCGGCGCCAGCCGCACGCCGCACGCGCCGGCCACCGCCTCCACCTCGCGGCAGCAGTCGCGGTAGAGCGCGCGCGTGTCGGGGTCCGCCAGCACGGTGCCGATGGGGCTGCCCGTGACGCCGCACACGCCGCCGTTGGCCGTCACCAGCATGAGCTTGGTCCAGATCTGCGCGGGCATGTCGTCGCTGGTCTCGGCGCGGATGCCCGCGTCCCGCAGCCATTGCACGACGCGGCGGCAGCGCTCGGTTGCGGGCCCCCGCGGTTCGCCCAGGATCAGCCGGCGCTGCGGACCGGGTTGGTGCACTGCGCCGGGGCGCGGGCGATTGACCGGCAGGTATGTCAGCCCCGCCAGCACCTGCGCCGCCGCCACGCGCGCCGCCACGCGCTCCACGATGTCCACCCCGTTGAGCAGCGGCAGCACGAGCGTCTCGGGCTCCAGCAGGGGCTGCAGCGCCTCCAGCGCCGCCTCCAGGTCGTAGGCCTTGGTGGCCAGCACGACGAGGGCAACGGCACCGACGGAGGCGGGGTCGTCCGTGGCCTGCACCGGCTGCACGGTGAACGTCTCGTCGTCCCGCAGCACGGTGAGCCCGTGCGTGCGCAGGGCGGCCAGGTGCGGCCCGCGGGCGATGAAGACGACGTCGGCGCCCGCGCGGGCGAGCAGCCCGCCGTAGAACGAGCCGATCCCGCCGGCGCCCATGATGGCGATGCGCGGCCGGGTCCCCCGCGCCGGCGCCCCGCGCTTACGCGCCACGCCCGCTGGCGCGCAGCTTGAGCGCCGTGGTGATGAACTGGTTGATGGGCGTGGGCACGCCCAGCTCACGCCCCATGCGCGCCACGGTGCCATTGAGGATCTCCAGTTCCAGTTGCTGGCCCAGCTCCAGGCTGAGCAGCATGGAGGTGCGCGTCTCCTTCGGCACCGCGTCGGAGAAGCGCAGCGTGTCGGCCACGGCGCTTTCCGGCAGCGGAACGCGCAGCGCGCGGGCCACGGCAGCCACCTCCTCGATGCAGCCGGCGTACAACGCACGCGTGTCCGGATCGGCCAGCACCGCCCCGAGCAGGCTCCCCGTCACAGCGCAGACGCCGCCGCCGGCGGTGATGAAGAGGAACTTCTTCCAGATCTCGCTGCGGATCTGGCGCGTCAGCTCCGCCTGGATCCGGGCGTGCTGGAGCGTGTCGCGGATGGCTTCGCTGCGGGGCGTCACTTCGCCGGAGAGTTCGCCGAAGACAATCTTGTTGAGCGGCCCCATCTGCCGGATCACGCCCGGCTCCGCGATGCGGGCGGAGATCAGGGCGACGCCGCCCAGCACGTGGCCCTCGCCCAGCACCGCGCCGATGCGCTCGGCGATGTCGGCGCCGTTGAGGAGCGGCAGCACGGCGGTGCGGGGGCCGATCAGCGGCTGCATCTGCCGCACGGCGCGCTCCAGGTCGTAGGCCTTGATGGCCAGCAGCACCAGCTCGACTGGCCCCACCTGTGCCGGGTCGTCGGTGGCCTGCACCCGCGGCAGCGTGAAGCGGGTCGTGTCGCCCTCCACTCGCAGGCCGTTGGCCCGCATGGCGGCCAGGTGTGCGCCGCGCGCGATAAACGTCACGTCCTCGCCGGCCTGGGCCAGCCGGGCACCGAAGTACCCGCCCACGCCGCCGGCGCCCATCACGGCAATCTTCATTGCACACTCCCGTTGGCTCAACTGGTCTATCGTGGCGCGGCCGGGAGACGCAAGCCAGCCGCGGTGGCTGCGCGCGACGCTGTCGCGGCCAGCGCGGCACAGCAACGCTGCGGGCGTCGCGCCCAGAGCTGCCCCGGAGACAGCTCTGCGCGGCAGGATCGGATCAGTGCGCGCCAGGCCGGCGCTGGGAGGAGTCCACAAAGTATTGCAGCACGAGCCGCCGGTGCTCCTCCAGGTCCACCGGGACGGTGACTGGCGGCGCGCCGAGGGCTTCGCGGATGTGCGTGAAGTAGGCGTGCTCGGATGGCTTGCGCTTCACATCGGCCTTCAGCACCAGCGCCAGCGTGACCAGGGCGGCCCGCTGGGCCAACTCCGTGCTAAGACGTTGCAGGGCGGCGGTTTCCGTCATCTCGCGGAACCAGGGCTGGTGGCGGAAGGTGGGGAGGCCACAGGCATCCGCGACCATGTCCACTATGCGCAGCTCGCGCGGCACCGGCTCCTGGTCCGCCGCGGCCATGCGGTCCGCCAGATAGAGAATCGGCTCGGCTGTGCGCCGCGAGACCGGCCGCGCCGGGTGAATGACGCCACTGGGCTTGGGGTTGCGCTCGGATGCCATGGGTGCACCTGCTCCATCACGGGGGAACCGGGCCTGCATTGAGTTTCGCTTTTTTATGCGAAATTCCAGGCGCCGGTGCAAGCGGAAACCCGCTCCCCTGCGCGGCCGTGCACCCGATCCGGATGGCCCGGGTCGCTGCATGACGGGCATCGGCAGCCCGCGGCGCGCCGGACGGCGCCCACGCCGGTGGGGGCGGCTCCCGCCGCCGCGCGGCAACGGGAACCTGGGGCCGGCACTTAGCCAACGAGGTAGCGGAAGGCCAGGTCCTTGTGCACATCCAGTTCGGCCGGCACGGAGATGGGCTCCATCCCGAGCGTCTGCCGGATCTTGCTGAAGTACGCCTTGGCGGCGTCTCCCCGCGTGGTGTCGACCTTCATCACCAGTGTCAGCACCACCAGCGCGCCCAGCTTCACGGTCTCCAGGTCCAGCAGATCGCAGGCCCGCTGTTCGTTGAACGAGCGGAACCACGGTTGGCGCCGGAAATCCTTGATCTGCAGCGCCTCAGCCAGTTCGTCGACCATGCGCTTGCCCGCTGGCGGAACGATCTTGTCCTGATTGCTCATCCGCTCGGCCAAATACAGGATCGGCTCGACGTATTTGTGGGGAACGGGGTGACTGGGGCGTTCGATGTGCTTCTGTACGCCTTGCCCGGTTACGTTCATGGGGCCTCCTTAATCGCTGTGCTGTCCGCGGCGCGGCCGAGCCCGAGGGCCCGCGCAGTCTCCTATGCATAGTCTAGCAAGTTACGCACCAGGAGCGGACGGGTTCCGCGGCCTGATCCGGCCTGGGCGGATTCACGTCCGCGCGGGAATCGTACGGGACTCCAGCCCCGCGCCGGCAAGGGGTTCTAAGGAAGCTCAGTCCCTGAGGTATATCCGGGCCGCTCCGCGCGCACCGCGGCGCAGACCCCTGCCGCGTCTGGATCGGCGACACTTCTATTGCAGCACGATTTGGCTCTTTAGTTCAATTCCGATTTGGAAATGGTCTGAAAATTACTCCATTCATGACGTTGCCGTCCCAACCGGGTGCCATTGGGCCACGGCGGGACCCATGCTAAACTGGACCTGTCACCGCCGCGTTGCCGCGGCCAGCGCGTGGGGCGCAGCCACCGCAACCCCGCCGGCATCGACCATGACCGCTCTCCCGACACGACCGCACACCCTGAACGGCGCCGAGCCACGTCCGATCGACTGGCTGGACGAGGCGGAGCTTGAGCGCGTGCGCGCCGCGCTGGCGGCGCGGCCGCGCTACCGCGACAGCGCCGGCCCGATCGAGATGGTGCAGACCCACATCTCCACCGTCTTCCTCACGGCGCGGCACGTCTTCAAGTTCAAGCGCCCGTTGGACGTGGGCTTTGCCGACTTCCGCACGCTGGCGCTGCGGGAGCGCTATTGCCGCGCCGAGGTGGCGCTCAACGGGCGCCTGGCCCCCGGCGTGTACCTGGACGTGCTGCCGCTGCGCTCCGTGGGGGGCGCCTATCGTTTCGAGGGTGGCGGCCCGGTGGTGGACTGGTGCGTCGTCATGGTGCGGCTGCCCGCCGAGGACATGCTGGACCGCCGCCTGCGGCGCGGCCCCATCGCCCCGGCGCAGGTGGAGGCGTTGGCGCGGCTGCTGGCGGACTTCCACCGCACGGCGGCCGGCGGACCGGAGCTGGCGCGCTTCGGCAGCGAGGCGGTCGTGCGCGGCAACTGGGACGAGAACTTCCGCCAGACCGAGGCCTTCGTGGGCGACGTGCTGCCCGCCGCGACGCTGGAGCGCATCCGCACGGCCGTGGAGGGCTGGCTGACCCGCAACCGCACGCTGCTGCAGGCGCGGGCCGCCGCCGGATTCGTGCGCGACGGGCACGGGGACCTGCGCTGCGAGCACGTCTACTTGGGCGATCCCATCAAGGTCATCGACTGCATCGAATTCAACGACCGCTTCCGCTACGGGGACGTGGCCAACGACCTGGCCTTCCTGCTGATGGACCTCACGGCGCAGGGCCAGGCGCCGTTGGCGCGGGCCCTGCTGGAGCGCTACACGGCGCTGAGCGGCGACGCGGAGCTGCCGCGGCTGGTGGCGTTCTACGCCTGCTACCGCGCCTACGTGCGCGGCAAGGTGACCGCCTTCAAGCTGCTGGACCGCAACCTGGCGGGCCCGCCACGTGAAGCCGCGCGGGCGCGCGCAGCGGGCTTCTTCCGGCTCGCGCTGGACTTCGCGGCGCAGATGGCCCCGCCCGTGCTGGTGCTGGTGGCCGGGCTGATGGGCACCGGCAAGACCGCCCTGGCCGAGGCGCTGGCCCAGCGCGGCGCCCTGACCACCTGGAACTCCGATGCGCTGCGCAAGGCGCTCGCCGCCGAAGCGGCCGCAACCGGCGCCGCTGCGGACTTTGGTGCTGGCATCTACAGCGCGGAGTGGAACGTGCGCACCTACGATGCCCTCTTCGCTCACGCGGAGGCAGAGTTGCGCGCCGGGCGCTCGGTGATCCTGGACGCCTCCTTCGCGCGTCGTGCCGATCGGGAACGCGCCCGCGCCCTGGCCCAGCGCCTGGGGGCGCGGCTGCTGCTGATCGAGTGCCGCCTGGACGAGGCCCGCGCGCGCGAGCGCCTGCGCCGCCGGGAGCAGGCGGGGACGTCCGTCTCCGATGGGCGCGTGGCGCTCTACGGGCGGCAGCGCGCCGCCTTCGAGCCTTTCGACGAGGCGGCGCCCGGGGAGCACCGCGTCGTCGTCACGGAGCGCCCGGCCGCCGAACTGGCGGAGGCGCTGCTACCGGAACTGGCGCTGCCGCTCCCGCTCTTCGGCGCTGCCGGCACCGCCCCGCGCCGCGCGGCGAGCTGAGCCGCGCCCCGATCCGCGCCCCAAGCGGCGGCGTGCTTACCCGCGCCCGAGTCATCCGCCGCCAATACACAAAATCCCGGCGCCCCCTGTGCGGGACGCCGGGATTCAGCATGCTTCCCGAAGCAGATCCGCCGCCGCTACGCAGCGCTACTTCCTGCCGGCGACGGCATCGCGCAGACCCTTGCCGGCCCGGAACCGAGCGACCTTGGAGGCGGGAATCATCATATCCTGGCCGGTTTGCGGGTTGCGGCCCCTGCGCTTGGCGCGCCGGGACACGGAGAACGATCCGAATCCCGTGAAGGAAATCGAGCCGGCCTTGGCCAGCAAGCCCTTGACCTCCTCCAGAGCGGAATCCAGCACCTTGCCCGTCAGAGCCTGGCTGGAGCCGGCTTTCTTGGCGACTTTGGCGATCAGTTCTGCCTTCGTCATGACTCCTCCTTGAGTGGAAAACTTCAAATGATCGGTAGGTCGAGGCCTGGCCGGCCACGTGCCGGGGCCATTGCCTGACCCGCCGCCAACGCCCGGTGCAATCGGGATTGGTCGGGCAATGCTCGCGACAAACCCCCCATCGGTGCAGGATGGCCGTGCAGGCTCCCGCCCGTTACGCACTGTATAAGGAAATCAGTGCCAATGTTCAAGCAAAATGCGCCGCTGCGGCGGCTTGGCCGCTCAGTTTTCCCGCGGAGGCCCGCCGGGCGCCCCCGCCAGCCCGGCACCCCATGGAGATCGAGAGCCATCCAGGCCCCGCCGTGGAGGCACTGCGGGCGGTTTCCGCCGGAGCGCCGCGTCGTCCCGTCGCTGCCCGGCCGGGTCGCACCGGGCGGAGGCGCTTTCGCGCGGGGTGCGCCTCCGCTAGACTGGGGCGCGAGCGTCCGCAGCGCGCGTTGCGCCGGCGATGCACAGAGGCCCCGACGCGCCCGATTCCAGCCAGCGCGCCCGCTGCGCGCGGCCCACGCTCGCTTCCGCTGCGCGGCACGCGCAACGCCACCTCCCATCACCGCGCTGCCTTGCCGCGCAACGCCATGGCGAGCAACACACCCGGCGAGTTCGAACTGATCGCGCGGCTCGCCGCACGGCTGGCGCGGCAAGCACCCGGCGCCCCGGCCGCAGTCCCGCTGCCCCCGGGCAGCGTGGGCATCGGGGACGACTGCGCCGCCATCCCCAGCGCGGAGGGCGTGCAGCTCCTCACCTGCGACATCGCCGTGGCCGGACGGCACTTCCTGCCCGGCCGCACGCCCATGGCGGACGTGGGCTGGAAGGTCGCCAGCGCCAACGTGAGCGACGTGTGCGCCTGCGGCGGCCGGCCCCGCTACGCCCTGGTCTCCCTCGGCCTGCCGCCCGGGCAGGAGCCGCAGGCGCTGGATGCGCTCTACGACGGCCTGGCCGAGGCCGCCGCGACGTACGGCTTCGCGGTGGTGGGCGGCAACGTGAGCGGCGCGGCGGAGCTGATCGTGGACCTGTTCCTGCTCGGTCACGCGCCGCGCTTCATCGCGCGTTCGGGCGCGCAGCCCGGGGATCTGGTGGCCGTGTCCGGCCGCCTGGGCGGCGCGGCAGCGGGGCTGGCGCTGTTCCGCGAAGGCGCGGCGCCCCTCTCCGATCCGCTCGTGCAGCGGCACCTGCGGCCCCGCGCGCGCACGGACTGCGTCGACCTGCTGCAAGCCGTGGCCACGGCCGCCATCGACATCAGTGACGGCCTCGCCTCCGAGCTGGGGCACCTGGCCGAGCGCAGCGCCGCCTGTCTGGCCATCCGCGGCGAGGCCGTGCCCCTGCACCCCGCCCTGGGCGCCTTCGCCCGCGCACGGGGCCGCTCCGCCCTGGAGATCGCAGTGGGGAGCGGCGAGGAATACGAGCTGCTGTTCACGCTGCCCCCCGCGCGCCGCGCTGCGCTGGCCGGCCTGGACGTCACCGTGATTGGCGAGGTGCGCCGCGGCAGCGGCGTGCTGCTGGACGAGCGGCCCCTGGCCCCGCAGGGCTGGGACCACCTGCGCAGCCCTTGACCGCCACCACGGCGCTGCCCGACCGCCGGCGGCCGCGGCTCCGCGCGGCTCCTTGGGTCGGAAGGCGGCCCGCCCGCGCGTGCCGCCGCAGCGAGCTGCGGGGGCTGGGACACTAGATGGTCAGCACGACCTTGCCGTACTGGCCGCCGGCCTCCAGCAGCGCATGGGCCTGGGCTGCCTCGGCGAGGGGATGGCGGTGATGCACCTCGGGCACGATGCGATGGTGCTCCACGAAGCGCAGCATGGCGGCGAACTCGCGCGGGCTGCCCATGGTGGTGCCGATCAGGTGCACCTGGTGGATGAACAGCTCGCGGATGTTGAGGCGCAGCTCCACACCGGTGGTGGCGCCCAGGAAGACGACGCGGCCGCCCGGCCGCACCAGCCGTACGGCGGCAGGCAGGGTCTTCTCGCCGCTGTGATCCAGCACCACGTCGATGCCGGCGCTGCCGGCCGCCTCGCGCACCGCCGCCTCCCACGTCTCGTGGCGGTAGTTGACCGCGGCATCGGCGCCCTGGGCGCGGGCCCTGGCCAGCTTGGCATCGTCGCTGGAGGTGACAATGACGCGCGCGCCGGCGCGCTTGGCGAAGAGCAGGGCGAAGCCCGCCACCCCGCTGCCGATGCCGGGCAGCAGCACCGTCTGGCCCGGCTGCAGCCCGCCCTGCGTGAAGAGCGCGCGCCAGGCCGTCAGGCCCGCCAGCGGCAGCGCGGCGGCCTGCACCCAGTCCAGGTGCGCGGGCTTGGGCGCCAGGTTTGCCAGCGGGATCGCGATCGCCTGGGCATAGGTGCCCGGCGTGGGATTGCCGAGGATCTGGTAGCCCGGCCCGGGCGCCTCCTCGCGCTCGCCCCAGTGCAGGCTGGGATTGATCACGACCTCGCGCCCGACCCAGGACGAGTCCGCCTTGGCACCCACCGCCTCCACCACGCCCGCGCCGTCGGAGCCGAGGATCATCGGGGCGGGGCCGGGATAGGCCTTGCGCTGCCACACGTCGCGGTGGTTGAGCCCGGCGGCCCTGAGCCGCACGCGCGCCTGGCCGGCGGCCGGCTGCGGGTCGGGGTGTTCGCGCAGTTGCAGCACCTCGGGGGGGCCGCCTTTGGTCAGCACGATCGCTTGCATGGGACTCTCGGGGAAATCGCTCGGGGATGCGGCGTCATTCGCCGTCGCGCTGCATGCGCCGGCGGCGCGGGTACCACTCCTCTTCCAGGAACCGCGCCTCCTCGTCCGTGGTCTGTGAGCCACGCAGGGCGGCGCGGTGCGGGAAGTTCCCGAAGCGCTCGATCGTCTCCAGGTACAGGTCCGCCAGCCGCCCCATGAAGCTCAGCTCGGGGATGGCCGCCGCGCACTGGTGGATGACCGGGTTGACGCGTTTCTGCTTGTCCAGGTCCTCCGCGTGCAGGAAGGGCAGCGCGGCGTAGTAGCGCTCCAGCGGCGTGAAGTCGCGCCAGTCCCCGCGCGCGAAGAAGCGTTCCGTGGCGGCCTGGGCCTTGGGATCGGTGGCATAGGCGCGGCCGTCCTTGCGGTACAGGTGGCGCGGCACCTGGTCCAGCAGCAGGATCAGCGCCAGGCGCTCGCGCGGGCGCTTGAGCCATGCATCGAGTTGATGGGTGGCGGCCTGCTCGTACAACCCGCCCAGCACCGCGCGCACGGTGGGATCGTGCTTCTTGGCCGGTCGCTCCAGCGAGAACCAGAAGGTCAGCACCTGGCGCGGTTGGGTCGCTGGCTTGGGCATGGGCGGTTCGGCTCGGGGCGATGGCGGCGCCGGTGCGGCCGGTCACAAAGCCGTGCGCCGGCCCGGGGCAGCGGGTCGTGGCGCCGGCCGGTCCGGCCCCCGCAGCGGTGCGGAGCGCGCCCGGCACATCCCAAGCTGGCTTCGTTTGGCAATCTGCGCAGACACCGCCATCCCCTTTCGCCCGCCGGGTCCGCAGCTCAGCGGGCCATCGCACGGCAAGCGGGTTCGTTTCGCAATTTCTCCCTGCGTCCCGGGCCGGCCATCGGGCTGCAGCCGCGTGCCGGAACGGCCTGCGACGCCTCTTGCAGTATAGCACAATGCAAGGCGCAAGGCGCCGGAAATGGTGGGCCGAAAAGCGGTCCGCTGCGGACAGAGCGGGCCAGCGGCCCGTTGTCGGCGCGGCCCGTGGCCCGCTCCCGGCCCGGCCAGCGCCTGGCCTCGGCGATCCCGACGCGCAGACGCAGCTCAGCCCAGCGCCGCGGGCAGGGCGTCGCGCACGCGGTGCAGCGGCTTGCGCAGCGTGAGGGCGCCGACGATGCACACGCAGCCGCCGAAGGCGACCGTGGCGGGGGCGCCGAAGTGCTCGGCCAGCGTGCCGGCCAGCAGCGCGCCGAAGGGCGCCATGCCCATGAACATCATGGAGTACACGGCCATCACGCGGCCGCGCAGGTGGTCCGGCACGATGTGCTGCACGAGCGTGTTGGACGACGCCATCTGGATCATCATCGCGTAGCCCACCCCCACCAGCACGGCCGCGGAGAGGGCGAAGGAGCGCGAGGCGGAGAACGCGATCAGCGCCACGCCAAACCCCAGCGCGGCCCGCCCCACCCAGCGCTCCAGCCCGCGCACCTCGCGGCGCAGGGCCAGCGTGAGCGCGGCGCCGAGGGCGCCGATGCCCGCGCAGGACATCAGCACGCCCAGGCCGCGCGGCCCGGAGTGCAGCACCTCCGCGGCGAAGATCGGCATCAGCACCATGTAGGGCATCGCCATCAGGCTGGCCATCGCCAGCAGGGTCAGCACCACGCGCACCGAGGGTGTGTCGTATACGTAGGCGAAGCCCTCGGCGATGTCCCCCAGCAGCCGGCCGCGCTTGGCGGCGGGGCGCGGCTCGATGCGCATGGCGAGCAGCCCGGCGATCACGGCCAGGTAGCTGACGGCATTGGCGAAAAAGCACCAGCCCTCGCCCACCCAGGCCACCATGGCGCCGGCGATGGCCGGGCCCACCATGCGCGCGCCGTTGAACACCGAGGAGTTGAGGGCGATCGCGTTCTGCAGGTCCGCCTTGCCCACCATCTCCACCGCGAAGGCCTGCCGCGCCGGGATGTCGAAGGCGTTGACCAGCCCCAGCGAGCCGCCCAGCACGAACACGTGCCAGACCTGCACCGCCCCGCTCAGCGTGAGCGCGGCGAGCACGAACGCCAGCCCCATCGCCGTGCTCTGCGTGATCACCAGGATGCGGCGCCGGCTCACGCGATCGGCCACCGTGCCGCCCAGGGTGGCGAAGAGCAGCACGGGGAACTGGGAGGTGAACGCCACCGCGCCCAGCAGCAGCTCCGAGCCCGTGAGCCGGTACACCAGCCAGGACTGCGCCACGGTCTGCATCCAGGTGCCGATCAGCGAGATCAGCTGGCCGGAGAAGAACAGCCGGTAGTTGCGGTGCTTCAACGCGCGCCAGGCATCGCTGCGCTGGCGCGCCAGCGGCGCCGCGGGGCTTGGCGCGGCTGCGGCGGGAGCGGGCGGGCTCGTGGCGGTGGCGGGCGCGGCGCCGGTGGCTGCGGCGCCGGGCGGCGGCGCGGGCTTGGAAGCGT
>JBGOUY010000140.1:0-10819 GCA_041477795.1 bacterium | reverse complement strand
CCGTAATCGTCGTTCTGGTACAGTACGCCGATCTTGGCGCCGGGGAGGTTGTACACGATGTACTGCGCGTAGATGCGGCCCTCCGTCTGGTAGTTGGGCTGCCAGCCCATCGTCCAGGGGAAGCCCTTCGGATCGTTCCACTTGGTCGCGCCCGTGGCCACGAAGAGCTGCGGCACCTTCTTCTCGTTCATGTACTTTTGGATGGCCGTGTTGGTGGGCGTGCCGAGGGACTGGAAGATCAGCAGCACCTCGTCCTTTTCCACCAGCTTGCGCGCCTGCTCCACCGTCTTGGGCGGGCTGTAGCCGTCGTCATAGGAGATGAAGTTGATCTTGCGCCCGTTGATGCCGCCCTGTTCGTTGATCATCTTGAAGAAGGCGGCCTCGGTGCGGCCGATCGTGCCGTAGGCGGAAGCGGGCCCGCTGTACGGGTTGATGTGTCCGATCTTGATCTCGGTCTTGGTGACGCCGGGGGTCTTTTTCTCGCAGCCGGTCAGCGCCAGCGCGGACAGCCCCAGGAGCAGAACGGACACGAGCACTGCACTGCGCTTGAACATGGTGTGCTCCTCACGATTACGGTTTGCTGCTGCCGGCAGGGTGGGCCTGTGCCGCGCGACTGCCGGCTCGCGCCAGCTTGCGCTGCAGGCGCCCCCCCACCTTGTCCACGAAGCCCGCGATGCCGGCGGGCATGACGAACATGAAGCCGATCAGGAACAGGCCGTAGATGGCCCACGGGGCGGCCTTGGAGACGGCGTCCGCCACGTTGGGGATGAACTGGATGAAGAAGGCGCCGTAGATGGCGCCGGAGATGGAAGCCAGCCCCCCCACCACACTGCCCACCAGGAAGGTGATGGACAGGAATACCGTGAAGCTGTCCGGCGCCACGAAGTTCACCACGATGCACGAGAGCGCCCCGGCCACGCCCGTGTACATCGCGCTCACGCCGAAGGTGAGCGACTTGTAGAGCGCCGTGTTGATGCCCATCGCCTCGGCCGCGGTGTGATGATCGCGGATGGCCATGATGGCCCGCCCCGTGCGGCCGCGCAGGATGTTGTGCGCGATCGCCACCGCAATGATGAGCACGGCCAGCGAGAGGAAGTACAGCCATTGGTCCGGGCCGATCGGCAGGCCGAAGGGCGCCGCGGGCTTCTCGATGAAGATGCCCTGCACCCCGCCGGTGTACCGCTCGAAGGCCTTGTACTTCAGCAGCGGCGGGGTCGTGAGCGCCAGCGCCAGCGTGGCCAGCGCCAGGTACATGCCGCGGATGCGCAGCGCCGGGATGCCGAACAGGAAGCCGGCCACGCCGCACACGACCCCTGCCGCGGGCAGCGTCCACAGGTAGCCCACCTGGGCGGTCTGGATCAGGATCGCCGCCGTGTAGGCCCCGATCGCGTAGAAGGCGCCGTGGCCCAGCGAGAACTGGCCGTTGAAGCCCATCAGGAGGTTCAGCCCCAGCAACGCGATGGCGTAGATGAACACCAGCGTGAACTGGAACACGCGATAGTCGCCCATCACGAACGGCAGCACGCACGCCAGCGCCAGCACGGCGGCCAGCCGGGCACGGCGCCAGGTGCGCGCGCGCGCCGACGCCGCCTCGCTCTGGGCGGCGCTGCCCGTACCCGCGGGCGGGTCGGCGCTGACGGTTCGGTCGGCAGTGTGCAGGGTCATGTTCCGTGCGCTGGGCGGCCCGCGTCTACACGCGGCTCACCGCGACCCTCCCGAACAGGCCGCTCGGACGCACGAGCAGCACCCCGATGATGATCAGCAGCGCCACGGCGAGCTTGAGCTCGTTGCCGATGAAGGGGATGTACGTGCCGGCGAGGGTCTCCGCCAGGCCCACGAAGAACCCGCCGAAGACCGCTCCGCCCGGACTGGAGATGCCCCCGAAGAGGGCCCCGGCGAAGGCATAGAGCAGCACGCCGCTCATCATGCTGGGGTCCAGGAACAGCACGGGCGCCACCATCGTCCCGCCCACCGCGCCGATCAGCGCGGCCAGCCCCCAGCCCAGCGCCAGCATCCAGCCCACACGGATGCCCACCAGCCGCGCCGAGACCGGGTTCTCCGCCGCCGCCCGCATCGCCAGCCCGAGCGGCGTGAAGCGGAAGAACAGCCACAGCAGCAGCAGCACCGCCAGCGTCACGCCGATCGCCCCGAAGTCGTGCGCGCGGAAGTACACTTCGCCCAGCCGCAGCGGCCGCTCGGGGAAGGGGCTCGGGAACTGCTTGATGTCGTAGGTGTAGATCCACCCGGCCAGGCTGTTGAAGATCACCAGCAGCCCGATGAACACGATCACCGCGTTGAGCACCGGCGCGTTCTCGAAGGGCCGCACCACCACCCGCTCGATGACGATCCCGCCGACGAAGGAGATCGCCAGCGTGGCCCCGAACGCCAGCCAGTACGGCACGCCCGCGTTGATGAGCGTCCAGGCGATGTAGGTGGAGAACATCGCCATCTCGCCCTGGGCGAAGTTCAGGTGATCGGTGGAGTGATAGATCATCACCAGCGCCAGCGCGATGCTGGCGTAGATGCCGCCGTCGGCGAGCCCGGTCACCACCTGCTGCAGGAAAGTCTCCACCACTGGCTCCTAGCCGTTCTGGTTCGCGCGCGCTGTCGGCAGCGTGGCCGGCAGCGTGGCCGGCAGCGTGGCCGGCAGCGTGGCCGGCAGCGCGGCCGGCCGCAGAGCGCCGTCGGGCCCGCGCGGGCCCGGTCGTTTGCCGCGGTCATCGCTTGCGTTCACTGCGTCCCCCGCTTGACGGCCCTCGGCGCGCCGGATTCCAGGCGCATCAGTAGCCCAGGTACGACTGGCGCACCGCGTCGTTCTGCCGGATCTCCGCGGCCGGCCCGGACATCACCACGCGCCCCGTCTCCAGCAGGTAGGCGTGATCGGCCATGCCCAGGGCCAGCGACGCGTTCTGCTCCACCAGCAGCAGGCTCACGCCCTGGTCGCGGTTGATGCTGCCCAGGATGCGGAAGATCTCCTCCACCGCCAGCGGCGCCAGGCCGAAGGACGGCTCGTCCAGCAGCAGCAGGCGCGGCCGCAGCATCAGCGCGCGGGAGATGGCCAGCATCTGCTGCTCGCCCCCGCTCAGCGTGCCGGCCTGCTGCGCGCGGCGCTGGCGCAAGATCGGGAAGTAGCTGAAAGCGCGCTCCAGGTCCTCGTGGGCCTGGGCCTTGTCCTTGCGGGAGTGCGCGCCCAGGCGCAGGTTCTCCTCCACGCTGAAGTTGGTGAAGGTGCCGCGCCCCTCCACCACGTGGGCGATGCCCATGCGCACGATGTCCTCGGTGGCCCGGCCCTCGATGGGCTGGCCGGCGAACTCGATGCGGCCCTGCCTGCGCACCATGCCGCACACGGCGCGCAGCGTGGTGGTCTTGCCCGCGCCGTTGGCCCCCAGCAGCGCGGTGATGCCGCCCTCGGCCACCTCGAAGTCCACGCCGTGCAGCACCTCGGTGGGGCCATAGCAGGCGCGCAGCCCCTGCACCCGCAGCAGTGCGCTCATGCCGCCCCTCCGCCCAGGTAGGCGCGGATCACCTCCGCATCCGCCTGCACGACGGCCGGCGGACCCTCGGCGATCTTGCGCCCGAAGTCCAGCACCACCACGTGATCGGAGACCTGCATCACCAGGTTCATGTGGTGCTCCACCAGCAGCACCGTCACGCCGCGCTCGCGGATGGTGCGGATGAGCGCCTGCAGCTCGCTCACCTCCTCGTGATTGAGGCCGCCCGCCGGCTCGTCCAGCAGCAGCAGGCGCGGCTCGCTGGCCAGGGCGCGCGCCAGCTCCACCCGCTTGAGCGTGCCGAACGGCAGGGCCGCCGCCGGCTGGTGCATCACCGCCTCCAGGCCCAGCCAGCCCGCCAGCGCCTCGGCCGCGTGCTGCGCCTTGTCCTCGTCCCGCCGCGCGCCGGGGAGGCGCAGGGCATTGGCGAGCAGGCCGCTGGACGTGCGGCAGTGCACGCCCACCTTGATGTTCTCCAGCACGGAGAGCTGCTGGAACAGCGCCAGGTTCTGGAAGGTGCGCCCGATGCCGAGCGCCGCGATGTGGTGCGCGGGGTGGCTCAGCAGGGACTGCCCGGCGAAGCGGATGTCGCCTGTGTCGGGCGCATAGAGCCGGCTCAGGCAGTTGAAGAGCGTGGTCTTGCCCGCGCCGTTGGGGCCGATCAGGCCCACGATCTGCCGCGGCGCCACCTGGAAGGACACCGAATCCAGCGCCTTGATGCCGCCGAAGTGCACACTGACGCCGGCCACCTCCAGCAGCGCCGCCGCATCGCCGGAAGCGGAAGGACCCACATTGCGCATGCCGTCGGCGTTCATGACTGCTGGAATCGTCCCCCCCCTGTGCGGCGGTTCCATTCGGGTGCATCGAATGGGGCGCATTATAGGCACAGTCCCGGGCCAACGCAAACGGGCGCCGGCGCCGCAGGGGGCCTTGCGCGACGCGCGCCCGCGCCCGCGCCGCCGCACCTCGCCGGCGCGGCGGGCTTCCCACGCGGCGGCTTGACACCCCTCCGGGGGCTGCATACGATTTGGCCGCCGCTCCGGCGGAGCCGGCTGCACCGATGCCGCGGAGCCGGCTGCACCGATCCTGCAAATCCAGCCGCCCACGTGCCCCGCGGCCGACCCGGGCGCACGACCCGCCCGCGCCCCCACCGCCGACCGGACCCGCCATGACCCTCGACCCCCAGAAGCTGCTGCGGCGCGAGTTCCCCACCATCGAGCACCGCTACACCGAGCGGGACACGATCCTCTATGCGCTGGGCGTTGGCGTGGGCATGGACCCGCTGGATCGCAGCGCGCTGCCCTTCGTGTTCGAGCGAGCGCTGCGCGTGCTGCCCAGCATGGCCGCCGTGCTGGCATCGCCGGGCTTCTGGGCGCGCGAGCCGGACACGGGGATCAACTGGGTGCGCGTGCTGCACGGCGAGCAGGACATGCAGTTCCACGGCCCGCTGCCCCCCGCCGGAACGGTGCGCGCGCAGACGCGCGTCACGGCCGTCGTGGACAAGGGGCCGGGCAAGGGCGCCCTGATCGTCTCGGAGCGGGTCGGTCACGACGCGGCCACGGGCGAGCGGCTCTTCACGGTGCGCCAGACCACCTTCGCCCTGGCCGACGGCGGCTGCGGCAACGCGGGCAGCGTCACGGCCGCAGCAGCGTCTGCGCCTCCGGAGCGCCCGCCCGATGCCGCCTGCGACCTGCCCACGCTGCTCCAGGCCGCGCTGATCTATCGCCTCAGCGGGGACTACAACCCGCTCCACGCGGACCCGGACGTGGCCGCCGCCGCCGGCTTTCCGCGCCCGATCCTGCACGGCCTGTGCACGCTGGGCGTCGCAGGTCACGCGATCCTGAAGACGGTCTGCGGCTACGACCCGGCGCGCCTGCGCAGCCTGCGCGTGCGCTTCACCGCCCCGGTCTTCCCCGGCGAGACGCTGCGCACGGAGCTCTGGCGCGAGGGCAGCGGCGTGTCGTTCCGCGCGCGGGTGCTGGAGCGCGACGTGCTGGTGCTCAATCACGGACGCGCCGAGCTGGCCGACTGACCCCGCGCCCGTGGCGCCCGCCTTCACCCCTTCCCGTTCCTTTCGCTCGCGACGACGCTTGCCATGGCCGATGCCTCGCACCCCCTCACGCCCCTCTTCCACCCGCGCACGGTGGCGGTGATCGGGGCCTCGTCCGACCCGCACAAGATCGGCGGGCGCACCTTCCGCTACCTGCGCGACAACTGGAAGGCCGGCACGCTCTATCCCATCAACGAGCGCTATCCGCAGGTGCAGGGCGTGCCCACGCTGCCCTCCGTGGAGGCCCTGCCGCCCGGCGTGGACCTCGCCTTCGTGATCGTCCCGGCGCCCGCCGTGGCCGACGCGGTGGCGGCCTGTGCGGCCAAGGGCGTGCGCACGGTGGTCATCTTCTCCTCCGGCTTCGCCGAGATCGGCGAGGAGGGCCGGCTCGCGCAGGAGCGCATCCGCGCCGTGGCCAGCGCGGCCCACATGCGCGTCGTCGGCCCCAACTGCATGGGCGTGATGAACGTGCGCAGCGGCCTGTGGGGCACCTTCACCGGCTCCTTCGACTACGAGCAGCCGCTGCCCGGCCGCGTGGGCATGGTCAGCCAGAGCGGCGCCTTCGGCATCTACTGCTACATGGTGGCGCGCCAGCGCGGGCTCGGCCTCAGCCTGTGGGTGACGACCGGCAACGAGGTGGACGTGGACGTGGCGGACTGCGTGGAATTCGTCGCCAACGACCCGGACACGGACCTCATCGTGTGCTACCTGGAGGGCGCGCGGGACAAGGCCAAGCTGGTACGCGCCTTCGAGACGGCCCGCGCCAAGCGCAAGCCCGTCGTGCTGCTCAAGGTCGGCCGCACGGACGTGGGCGCCGCGGCGGCCTCCTCGCACACCGCCTCGCTGGTGGGGGCGGACGCGGTGTACGACGCGCTGTTCCGCCAGTACGGCGTGCACCGGGCGGACACCTTCGAGGAGCTGGTGCAGGTGGCCTATGCGGGCTCCTTCGGGCGCTATCCCGCCGGAAGGCGGCTGGGGATCGTCACCGTCTCGGGCGGCGTGGGCGTGCTGATGGCCGATGCGGCCATCGCCCACGGGCTGAGCGTGCCCGAAATGCCCGCGGCCGTGCAGCGCCGGCTCAAGGAGCTGATCCCCTTCGCCGGCACGCGCAATCCGGTGGATACCACCGCGCAGATGATCAACAACATCGACCTGATCCGCGAGAACCTGCGCCTGATGCTGGAGCAGGGCGGGGTGGACGCCATCGTGCTGTTCCTCTCCAGCGTGGGCCTCAACCCGCGCATGATGGAGTCGGTCACGGGGCCGCTGCTGGAGCTGCGCGAGGCGTACCCGGACAACGTGCTGGTGCTCTCCGGCCAGTTCGCCGCGGAGGCGACGCGCGTGTTGGAGCAGGCCGGCTTCCTGCTCTGCGAGGACCCCAGCCACTCCGTGCGCATGGTGGCGGCGCTGGCGGGCTTCCGCGAGAGCTTCGAGCGGGCCGGGCAGCCGCGCGCGCTGCCGGCCCTGCCGGCCGGGGCCCTGCCCGTGCCCGCGCAGGCCCTGAGCGAGCTGGACGCCAAGCGCGTGCTGGCCAGCGCGGGCATCCCCGTGGTGCCCGAACGCCTCGCCGGCAGCGCCCAGGAGGCGGTCGCCGCCGCCAAAGCCCTCGGCCTGCCCTGCGTGCTGAAGATCGTCTCGCCAGACATCCCGCACAAGTCGGAACTGGGCGGCGTGCTGCTGGGGCTGGAGAGCGCCCAGGCCGTGCGCAGGGGCTACGACACGCTGCTCCAGCGCGCCCGCGCGCACGCGCCGGCCGCGCGCATCGAGGGCGTGCTGGTGGCGCCGCTGGTGCACGGGGGCGTGGAGACGATCCTGGGCGTGCAGCGCGACCCAGTCTTCGGGCCCGTCGTGCTGTTCGGGCTGGGCGGCATCCTGGTGGAGGTGCTCAAGGACGTCGCGCTGCGCATCGCGCCCTTCGACGAGGCGGAGGCGCTGGAGATGATCCGCGCCGTGAAGGGCTACCCGATCCTGGAGGGCGTGCGCGGCCGGCCCCGCGCGGACATTCCCGCCCTGGCGCGGGCGCTGGCCCAGCTCAGCGTGTTCGCGCAGGCCAATGCAGACGCGCTCGAGAGCCTCGACATCAATCCCTTCATCGTGCTCCCCGAGGGCCAGGGCGCCCTGGCCGTCGATGCCCTGATCGTGCCGCGCGCGGCGGAATAGCGCGGCCGCCGCTGCGCGGCCCCTACCCGCGCTTAGCACTTCCGCTCGGCCACCAGCACCTAAGAGGTTCGTAGGTCAGAGCACGTTACTTTTCCCGAGATTGCATGCGCCGCATAAGGTTTGAAGATTTTCCTCGATCGTTTCGCCGCCACGGCTCCATGGCTTGACGTGATCGACGTGTAGCAAGAGACCCGGCTGCAATGCAGGGCTCGCTCCACATGCGCGACATGAGAAATTGTCCCGCTTCATCACGCGGAATCGCGTTCTGAGAGATGGATCGCGGCCCGTTTGGTGGCCACTGGCAGTTTCGCTCGGGGTTGGAAGCCTGGCGTCATGTGCATTTGAGTACGCGACAAATTGCGCGAGCGCATCCATCCAGGAAGAGAATCGGCGCCTGTAGGCACTTTGGGAAATAACAGAAGGCGGCCGAGCGAGTTCCGCGCGGCGGGGTTGCCGACCGTAATGCTCCCAGAGGCGCACCAGGTTTGCGAATAGGCGTTCGTCGGTGATGTTGAGTTCGTTCGCGATTTCTAACCCAGCGGCTATGACGACCTTATTCCAAGTGCCGAATCGCCGCGACGCGGTTGTGGGATTGAATTTTCCGAATTCCGAATACAGCCTTTGAGAACAGACACTCGTGCCAGCGATTTCAGCCGCGCGCCGCATATCGGATAATATTTCCTCATTCGATACGGGCGCTCCACTGACACGTTCAAGCTGCAATTTCGACTTGTTCATCGGTGATCGCAATCGCTGAAGAAAGGGCCAATGCGCCCGTTCTTTTTCATTGCTCGACCTTTTTTCGTTCGCCCGGCGCCGGGGCGAAGAACTGCTCGATGTACGGAGGTCCCGCCGGTTCAAGCCACAGCGGGCTGCCGAAACCGTGCAACCTTGATGCTTTTCGCTTTCTGCTGCGCCTGCCACAGGTCATGCTGCATCTGCATCCGCAGCCACGTCTCAGCCGTGCTCCATCCGGCTTTTTCAAGCCGGATCGCCATCTCGGGCGACACGCCACTATGGCCGTTCAACAACTCGGAGAGCGCCTTTCGCGTGACGCCAAGTCCCTTGGCGGCATCAGTGACCGACAACTCCAGCGGAGCCAGACAGGCCTCCCGGATGACTTCGCCGGGATGTGCCGGATTATGCATCTTCTTCATATCCAATCTCCTTGCATTCATTTAATGGTAATCGACCAGATCAACGTTCGTGACATTCTCGCCGTCAAACTCGAACACCAGACGCCAGTTTCCCGAAACCGACACTGCCCATTGCCCTTTGCGCTTGCCTTTCAGGGGATGGAGCCGCATCCCAGGCAGATTCATCTCGGCGGGGTTTGTGCTGGCATTCAGGGTGGTGAGCAGCACGCGAATCCATTCAGCATGCTGTGTGCTGATTCCCCTGGCGTCGCCGGTCGAGAACAACCGTTCCAGTCCCTTATGGCGAAACGTCAAGATCATATATGTAACCTGTAACGTATCGAGGTACAAAAATCAAGTCCCTCGCGGTGCTGCCAGCCCGTCCCGCCCGTGGCGTGACCGGGTTCTACGCGCCCGAGAGCGCCAGATCCAGTTGGCGGCATCCGCCCACCAGCCGCCAGTGTTCGTGCTGCAACGCGAGCCACAGACCCGCGGCCAGCCGGCCGGTGCCGCAGCCGAACTCGCACACGGCGCGGGCCTCCGCCAGCCGACCCAGAGCGATCAGCCGCTCCAGTGCCGCATCCTCGTACCAGCCCTGCGGGTCCTGGCGGCGGCCGAAGCGATCATAGCAGGAGACGACGTCAGCGCCGTGCGTCATGGCCGAACCTCTTGACCTCGCGGGGCCGCTGCAGGGCCGGCAGAGGCGACGCATTTTCTCCGCTTCCGGGTCAGCTTTCCGGCGCGGATATGGTATGGCTTGGCTCGAACCGAGGAAGCGTCCCCGCAGGATGCGCACCTTGAGCCTGCGCCGATGCGGCCGGGGCCGGCGGCCCCGCGCTATCCCCGCACAGCGGCCGCAGCGGCGGCACCCTCTGACCGCGCGTGCAGGCGCGGCCCCCGCGTCAGGCCGGCCATGAAGCTGCCCTTCATCAATTCCAGCAAGGCGCTGCGCCGCACCGTGCAACGCGTGCTGACGCGCGCCAACAAGAGCCGGGACGCTGCGGGGCGCCGCTCCCCGAGCCAGACGCCCTACGCGCTGGTGAGCGTGGAGGACGAGGAGCGGGCCATCGAGTACATCAACTACCAGATGCCCCCGCTGATCCTGGTGAACTTCTCCGACGATAGCCTCGATGCCTTCGCCGTGATGCGGCAGATCACCGCCGACCCCTGGCTCAACCACGGGGGCATCATCGCGCTGTACACGGGCTCGGACACCTTCGAGCGCGTCAACGAGCTCAAGGACAGCAACATCATCATCCACCTGGACTATCACGACGTCGACCGCCAGCTCGGCACGGTGCTGGGGATCATCGAGTCCAGCCAGCAGATCCTCTTTCAGCGCGCCCTGCAGACCGACCTGATCTCCTCGGTGTCCGGGCAGTTCCTGCTCACCGCGGACGTGCTGCTGGTGCCGGCGTACTCCAACCTGGTGGCCAACTACCTGTTCAACGTGGGCTTCGTGGATGCCGAGGCCAAGCAGGGCGTGGCCCTGGTGCTCACCGAGATGCTGATGAACGCCGTCGAGCACGGCAACTGCGGCATCGGCAAGGAGGAGAAGCAGGCGCACCTGGAGCGGCACGGCAGCATCCAGGCCCTCATCCAGAAGAAGTGCAAGGACCCCGTCATCCGCGATCGGCGCGTGCACTACAGCTACGATATCCACCGCGACCACTCCGTCCACGTGATCCGCGACGAGGGGCCGGGGTTCAACTGGCGCGAGCACCTGCAGGCCGGGGACGACGGGCCGCTCGACCTGCTGGCCGAGCGCGGCCGGGGCATCCTGCTGGCGCGGCAGAACGTGCACCGCATCGCCTACAACAAGGCGGGCAACGAGGTGACGCTGGAGTTCCGCCACCGCTCGAGCGGAGCGAACATCCCCAGCGTGCTGCGCGACAACGAGATCGTGGAGTGCCAGCCCGGCGACCAGATCTTCCAGCAGGGCGAGGCCAGCGACTACTTGTACTACGTGGCCGAAGGCGAGT
>JBGOUY010000252.1:0-6386 GCA_041477795.1 bacterium | reverse complement strand
CTACTTTGCCGCCAACTCGATCTTTCCGCAGGTGCGTCGGGCCGCGCAGGATGCGCTGGCCGACCTGCCTGCCGTGGCTGAGGCCAAGCCCGCCGCACCCGCCGCCAACTGACGACCCATGCAGGACCTGTTGCGCTGGCTGAATGGCTGGGTCTATTCCGCGTCCGGCCCCGATGGCCTGCTCGTCTTCCAGTCCCACCCCGTCGTCTACGCCGCCCTCGCGCTGGCCACCGTCCTTGCGGCGGCGCTGGGGCTGGCGTGGGCTTTGGTGCAGCGCTGGCGGCGCTGGCAGCGCGCCGTGCGGCTCTGGCTGGGCCTGGTGCGCACCCCGCGCGGGCGGCGCTGCCTGCGCCTGGCGCGGCAGATCCGGCGTGGCGGGGCGCGCCTGCGCGCGATCATCCGCAGCGAGATCGAGGAGCGCGCCGAGCGCCGCGCCCTGCTGCAGGTGCTGCAGCGCTTCGCGCGCTCGGAGCTGCACGGCGTGCTGGAGCAGGGCCTGCGCCTGATCGCCGACGCGGACGAGCGGCGCCTGCCCGCGCTGCAGGCCGCGCTGGAGCGCGACCAGCAGGCCTGGAGCGCCGCGGCCGACGATGGCGAGCGCGCCCGCCTGCAGCGCGCCAGCGCGGAGACCCGCCAGCAGCTCGCGCGCATCCGCGAGGACACGCGCGCCCGCGACGAGCATCTGCTGGCGCTGGAGGAGGCCGCGCAGGCCGTGCAGCTCCTGGAGAGCGAACTCACCGGTCTGCGCTGGGCCCGCAACCGCGCCCTGCCGGAGTTCCGCGACCATCTCACGGCCGTGGCCGGGCAGGTCTCACACCTGAAAGCCGCCTACCGGGAACTGAACGAATCCCGCTGAACGGGCGCGCCGCCGGCAGCCGCGCCCGCCCCATCTGCACACCGCCACCCGCTGGCCGCCCGCTGGGCTGCCGCAACCTGCGCCACGGCGAACCGCGCCGCAAGGCCACCGCAGGCAGGCCGCGCCGCTGGCTTCCGGCTGCCGGGACGCCGCCCCGCGCCCGCCGCCCCACAGAGGGCAGCGCACGGGCCGCTCCCGCCGGGGGGGACCGCCGCTGTACTCGCTGCTGGAATCAGGTGGCTAGGGAAACCGCCTCTCGGCGGAGGAACACCGGGCAGACACGCAGGATAACAGTTAAGTCGGCGGGGCTTCGGGAAACCCCGTAGGAGGACGACCTCTGAAATCCCGCGTGTCTGCACGGTGAATCGCACGTCCGCAGCGGCGCAAGCGTTCCAGCGGGAAGACGATCCCCTTCACAGCCGGCGCCTTGGGACTGAGTTCGCGGAGGTTGCGCAGACGACAACTGATGCCGCGGACGGCAACGCTTCCCTCGGCCACGTCCGTCTTCCACTGCCGGACGGAGCCGGCATCGGACGGGTCAGTCATCGGGAGCGTACAGAAAGCAGAACTCATTCGGGTGCCACGTCCCTGTCCAGATTCGCACCGGCGCAGGTAGCGCGAACTGCTGCGCGGCCGGGCTCGACGTCCTTGCCAGATGGAGCAACTACCCCCGAAGGTTCACCCCATCTTTCACATCCGCCTTCATAAATGCAAGCCCACGACCATTTTTTTCGGAGTGGGCCCGCTGCGTCCCGCCCCGGTCGGCCCTCCCGCCACGTCACGACTGGGAATAGCCCATCTGCAGCGCCCTGCGGAAGTCCTTCCAGCACGTCTCGATCGCCGCGGGACTGCGCAGCAGGTAGGAGGGATGGAACGTCGGCAGCACGCTCCAGCGCTGGTAAGTGAAGGGGATGCCGCGCTCGCGCGTGATGCCGGCCGCCTCCGGCTTGAGCACCTTGAGCGGCACGTTGCCGAGGCAGACGATCAGGCGCGGATCGAGCAGCTCGATCTGCCGCTGCAGGAGGGGGCGGCAACTCGCCACCTCGTCCGGCTCCGGATTGCGGTTGCCCGGCGGGCGGCACTTGACGACGTTGGTGATGTACACGTCGTCGCGCACCAGCCCCAGCGCGCGGATGAGCCCGGTGAGCAGGGCCCCGGCGCGGCCGACGAACGGCTCGCCCTGCACGTCCTCGTCGGCGCCCGGCCCCTCGCCGATGAACATCAGGCGCGGGCGCGGGTGGCCCACGCCGAACACGAGGTGCTGGCGCCCGTCGCAGAGCTTGCAGGCGCGGCAATCCGCGTAGGCGCTGCGCAGCGCATCCAACGTCGGCAGGGCGGAGGGATGGGGCAACTCGCCGGCCGCGCTCTGAGCTCCTGCGTGCGCCGCCGCGGCCGCCGCCGCAAGGGGAGCGGGCTGCGCTGCGCGCTGCACGGGCGCGGGGGCGGGAGCGCGCGCCGCGGGCGCGGCCTGCGGGTCGGCCGCCACGTTCAGCCAGCGCACGCCGCTGCGCTCGAGCGCTTCGAGCTGGCGCTCCAGGTCGACGAGCGTGCGCAACGGGTCGCGGGTCCGTCCAGCCATGGTCGAGGCACAGGCGAGGGGGATGGGGCAGCGGCTGCCGTCCGGCCGCGCCCTGTGCTCCTGCGTGCGCCGGCAGCCCCCAGCGCCCCACCTTGCCACAGCGCGGCGGGGATGCCTATTCCGCATGGGCGCCCCGGGCAATGCACGGTGCGGTGCGCTACAGGATATAGCGCGAGAGATCCTGGTCGGCCAGGATCGAGCCGAGCTGGCGGCGGATGTAGTCGGGGGTGATGGTGATGGTCTGCCCTTTCAGCGTGGGCGCCTCGAAGCTCACCTCCTCCAAGGTCTTCTCCAGGATCGTGTGCAGGCGCCGCGCGCCGATGTTCTCGTTCTGCGCGTTCACCTGGTAGGCCACCGCCGCCAGCTCCTGGATCGACTCGGGCGTGAAGTCCAGCGTCACGCCCTCGGTGAGCAGCAGCTCCACGTACTGCTTGATGAGCGCGTTGTCCGGCTCGGTGAGGATGCGCACGAAGTCCTCCTTGCTGAGGGACTTGAGCTCCACGCGGATGGGGAAGCGCCCCTGCAGCTCGGGGATCAGGTCCGAAGGCTTGGACACGTGGAAGGCCCCGGCCGCGATGAAGAGGATGTGGTCGGTGCGCACCGGGCCGTGCTTGGTGTTCACCGTGGAGCCCTCCACGATTGGCAGCAGGTCGCGCTGGACGCCCTCGCGGGAGATGTCCGGGCCAACGGATTGGTTGCGCCCGGCGATCTTGTCGATCTCGTCCAGGAACACGATGCCGTTCTGCTCCACGCTGTGGATGGCCAGGCGCGCCACCTCGTCCATGTCGATCAGGCGCTCGGCCTCCTCCTGCTCCAGCACCTCCAGCGCTTCCTTGACGGACATGCGGCGGCGCTTTTTGCTCTTGGGCATCAGGTTGGAGAGCATGTCCTTGAGGTTGATGTCCATGCTCTCCATGCCGGAGATGGGCAGGAACTCCAGCATGGGCCCGCCGCTGCGCTCGGACACGTCCACCTCCACCGGCCGGTCGTCCAGGCGCCCCTCGCGCAGGCGGGCGCGGAAGGTCTCGCGGGTGGACGAGGCGCTCTCGGCGGCATGGGTGGAGCCGGGCGGCGGATTGACCGAGGGCACGAGGATTTCCAGCAGCCGCTCCTCCGCGTGGGCCCGCGCCTTCTCGCGCACGCTCTCCACCTGCTCCTTGCGCACCATGGCCACGCCGATCTCGGTGAGGTCGCGGATGATGGACTCCACGTCGCGCCCGACGTAGCCGACCTCGGTGAACTTGGACGCCTCGACCTTGATGAACGGGGCGCCGGTGAGCCGCGCCATGCGGCGCGCGATCTCCGTCTTGCCCACGCCGGTGGGGCCGATCATGGTGATGTTCTTGGGCAGGATCTCGTCGCGCATCGCCTCGGGCACCTGCTGGCGGCGCCAGCGGTTGCGCAGCGCGATGGCGACGCTGCGCTTGGCGTCGTGCTGGCCGATGATGTAGCGGTCCAGCGCCTCGACGATCTCGCGCGGGGTCAGGTTGGTGGGTTCGAGTTGGGCGGCCATGAGGCGGATCAGCTCAGCTCCTCGATGACGATCTGGGAATTGGTGTACACGTCGATGCCGGCGGCGATGCGCAGCGCCTCCTCGGCCACCTGGCGCGGGGCGAGCTGCGTATGGGCGAGCAGAGCGCGCGCGGCGGCCAGGGCGAACATGCCCCCGGAGCCCACCGCCATCAGCCCCTCCTCCGGCTCGATCACGTCCCCATTGCCCGAGATGATCAGCGAGCTGTCGACATCGGCCACGGCCAGCAGCGCCTCCAGGTTGCGCAGCATGCGGCTCGTGCGCCACTCCTTGGCCAGTTCCACCGAGGCCCGCATCAGGTTGCCGCTGTACTCGTCCAGCTTCTCGTCGAACTTCTCGAACAGCGTGAAGGCATCGGCGGTGGCCCCGGCGAACCCGGCCAGCACGCGCCCATGGTAGGCGCGGCGCACCTTGCGGGCGTTGGACTTCACCACCGTCTGGCCCATCGTGACCTGGCCGTCGCCGGCCATCACCACGTTGCGACCCCTCCGCACGGAAAGGATCGTCGTACCGTGAAATTGGGTCACTGGGGTCCTGCTGGGTTGGCGTTCGCTGGCGACGCCCCGCGGCGTTCTGCGGGAGCGGGGGGGCGGCCTGGCGGGCCACGTGGCCGGCGGGTGCGCGCGGGTTTGTCCGTCACGATAGCGCCCGCGGCGGGCGATGTAAATCCCGCGGCTCCGGCGCGGGCGGCCCTTGCGGACCCGCGCGGCCCGCCGCCAGCGAACTACGATGATACTTTGCGTAAATGCTGCTATGTAATCGACTCAAGGCGGTCCCGGCCCGGTTCCAGGGAGGCGAAGGCTAATCTAAGGAGGCTCGTATGGGCAAGCGGAATCTGGAGCAGGAATACCAGCTGATCCTGAGCGAGGGACTCGCCAAGGGCGAAATCCGCATCCGCACGGGAGCGCCGGAACAACGCGAGGCCCCACGCTTCGAGATCCAGCAGGGCCGCATCGCCGTGCGAGTGGAGCCAATCTTCCAGCTGGTCGACATCTCCGCGACCGGCATCGCCTTCCTGTCCGATCTGCCCTTCCAGACCGGGCAGGTGCTGCAGCTGATCCTCAAGGATACCGTGGCCTTCCAGGCGCGCGTGGTGTGCTGCCCGCTCGTGGAGACCGATATCGACTACATGGAGATGCGCTACCGCGTGCAATGCCGCTTCGGCGACAGCGCCAACGGCAAACAGTTGCTTGTGCTGATCAAGGAAATCGAACGGATCGGCGTGTCGACCATCATCAACTAAGCCCCGCCTGGCGCGCCGGGGCCGCGCCAGCGCCTCAGTCCTCCCCCCGTCCCGCGCGCCATGCCTGCTGCGCAGCCAGATACACCTCGCGCAGGGGCACGCCCGCGCGCTCGGCGATGCGCCGGCAGGCCTCGTACTCCGGGGCAAAGGTGGCCCTGCCGCCCGGCCGCGCCTCCACGCCCGCGACCGCGCCCCAGGCCGTCTGCACCGTCACTTGGCTGCGCGGCAGCACCGCTCGCTGCAGCGCCCGGTAGCGCACGCCCAGCGTGGTCGTCTCGCTGAAGAGCAGGCCCAGCACCGTCTCGCGCAGGGCCGGCGCATAGAGCACCTGCACCTGCGTGCCGGGCCGGTTCTTCTTCATGTGGATCGGCAGCAGCGCGACGTCCAGCGCCCCGGCGGCCAACAGGCGCTCCATCAGATAGCCCACCCACTCCGGGTTGGCATCGTCCAGGTTGGCCTCCGCGCACTCGATCGTCTCGGCCGTCGGACCGCCGGGGGGGGCGTCTCCGCCGCGCTCGCCCAGCACGGCGCGCAGCAGGTTCGGCACCTCCGGTGAGTCCTTGCTGCCGATGCCCACGCCCACCCGCAGCGGCACGTAGCTCAGCTCCGCCGGCGCGGGCCGGGCCAGCGCCGCCAGGATCGCCGCGCCCGTGGGCGTCGTGCGCTCGAAGGCCGGCCCGCCCTGCACGATGGGGAAGCCCTGCAGCAGCAGCAGCGTGGCCGGCGTGGGCACGGGCATGCGGCCGTGGGCCGTGCCCACCGTGCCGCTGCCCACCGGCACCGCGGAGCAGAGCACTTCCTCCGGCGCCAGCAGGTCCAGCCCCACCGCCGTGCAGACGATGTCCGCGATGGAGTCCCACGCCCCCACCTCGTGGAAGGTCACCGCCTCCGGCGCCACGCCATGCACCGCGCCCTCCGCCTCGGCCAGGCGCGCGAAGATGGCCAGCGCGCGCTGCCGGGCGCCGGCCGGCAGGCGGCTGCGCTCCAGCATGGCGCGGATGTCGCGATAGGCCCGATGCTCGTGGCCGTGCTCGTGGCTGTGCTCGTGCTCGTGACCCTGCTCAAGGTCGTGCTCCTGGCCATGCTCGTGGCTGTGTGGACCGAGGTGCGTGCCCAGATCGGGCTGCGCGCCGTGCACGCTGCGCACGAGGAAGCGCGTGCCGGCGATGTGATGGCG
>JBGOUY010000237.1:0-6904 GCA_041477795.1 bacterium | reverse complement strand
GTTGATGGCGGCGATGACCGGCTGCGGTACGGCGTCCAGCCGCTCGAAGACCGAGGCGGCGGCTCCGCTCTGGAAGTGGCTCAGGCTGCTCTCGAAGTCGGTCAGGTCCAGGCCAGCGCAAAAGCCGCGTCCGGCGCCGGTGAGGATGATGACGCGCACGGTACTGTCCGCGGCCAGACCGTCCAGGGTGCGGCTCAGCGCGGACTGGAGCGCGCGATTGAGCGCGTTGAGCTTGTGCGGGCGGTTCAGGGTGAGCAGGACGATCCCGTCCCGCCGCTCCAGCAACAGGGGCGGGGACGGACAGGGAGGTTCCGGTTCGATGCGCATCAGCTCGTTCGCAGTGCGGAGACCAACGATCTGCGTCGGGTGTGGGGCCGCGCCGGTTCCCCGGCCGGGGCAGTCACCACTGTAGACGTTGGCGCGCCGGAAGCGCCCACGCCGTGAAGCAACCCCTGGCAGGGGCCCCTTTGGCCGGCACCGCCCTACGGATCCGGCAACGTCCCTCCGCCGTGCAATCCGTGACGATCCGTTACCACCCTGGACCAGGAATGTCGCCGGACGGGCGGGGAAGGTCCGCGCCGCTGGAGGTCATCAACGTGGCCGGCTTCAGCGTGGAAAAACCGGGGCGCCTGTACTGTCCCCAGAATGCAATGACTCACTACGGGTATGCCATTGAACGCGCATCAAGTCAATGCGAGCGGCCCTGGCCGGGCAGGCGCTCGTGGCCCGCCGGGAAGGTTCCGCGGCAGTCCGGGGGAGGCCAACGGGCTCAGACCACGCGCTCGCCCCGGAGGAAGCGCAGCAGGGTGTCTCCGACGGCGGCGAGGGATTGCGCGGCGCATCCCGCGAGGGTGTCGTCGGGGGTGCCGGCGGCGAGGTCCGTTGCGGCGCAAAGAGGCACCGCGGGCAGTCCGCGCTCCAGAAAAGGCACGTGCAGCCCCGGAAAGGCCGTCTGCGTCCCGCGCGCGAAGGCGGCATGGCCCAGCGCCCGGCCCAGCCCGAACAGTTCCAGCGTCAGCGCCCGCGCGGCCGGCAGGGTGAGGCTACGCACGTCCAGCTCCAGCGCCAGGCCGGGCGCGGCCACCTGCCACACGGCCAGTACGCCGCGCAGAGGCAGCAGCCCCCGCGCCGCCCAGGCCTCGGCCGCCGGGCCCGGCCCGTCCTGCGCGGGCGGGAGGGGAAAGAGCAGGCACAGCACGTCCTGGGCCGGCGGAGCGGCGTGCAGGCACTCCAGCAGCGTCAGCAGCAGGGCCGGGCCGCTGCCGTGGGCATTGGGGCGCCAGCCGAGCAGGCCCGCGGCCGTGGGATGGTGGGTGCAGAGCAGCCAGGGCGGCCCGGCTTCGCGGCCGGGCACGCGGGCGCCGAACAGGCCGGGCACGCCGGCTGCCTGCGGGACGAGCGGCTCCACGCCGGTGGCGGCGAGGGCTGCGCCCAGGCCGAGCGCATCGCGTGCGGTGGGCCGCTGCGCCGCCAGCGCCGCGCGCTGCGCCAGCTCCCGCAGCCGATGCAGCGCACGCTCGCCGGAGAATGGGGTCGGGGGCATGGGATGCGGGGCGCGACCGGTGCGGCGCCGCGCGGCGGGCCTCGGCCGGAGCCGCCCGGCGGGGCTCAGCGCCTCGCCGGCGCGGGCAGGCGCGTGGCCGCGATCATGGCGGGGCCGGTCACCAGCACGCCGACCGTGAACAGCCAGAACGTCAGGTCGTAATTTCCGAAGCGGTCGAAAAAGTAGCCGGCCAGCCAGGGGCCGGCGGAGGCGCCGAAGCCGAAGCCGATGTCGAGCATGGCCAGGATCTTGCCCAGGCTGCGGCCCGGGAAGAGGTCGGCCACCGTGGATGCGTAGACCGGGCTGAGGCCCATGTAGCCGAAGCCGAAGAGGATCGAGAAGCCTGCCAGGTAGATCGTCTGCGGGGAGGTGCGCGCCTGGAACAGGCAGGCGATGCCCAGCAGCCCGAGCACGGTCACGGTGGCGAAGATCGAATTGCGCCCGAAGCGATCGGAGAGCAAGCCCCAGGTGAGCTGACCCGCCGACCGGGTGAGGCCCGTCAAGCCGTACAGCAGCGAGGCGGTGCCCAGGCTGTAGCCCAGGTCCATGGAGAGCCGGGTCTGGTGCACGACCAGGGTCATGGTGGTGAAGCCCATCATGGAGATGGCCAGCAGCAGGAGCCAACAGGCGGGCGTGCGCATGGCGGCCCGCAGGGTGTAGCCGTTCCCGGCGGTGCCGCTGGCGGCCAGGGGGCCCTTTGGCACAGACACGGCGCCCGGGCGGCCATCGGGCTGCAGGCCGAGCTGCTCCGGTGAGTCCCGGTGCAGCAGCAGGTTGAGCGGCGCCAGTACGACCAGGATGGCCACGCCGCTGATCAGGTACGTGGTGCGCCAGCCCAGGCCGACGATCAGGCGCTCGCTGAGCAGGGTGATGAGCAGGGAGCCCATCCCCATGCCGGAGAGCGCCAGGGCGGACGCCAGGCCGCGCTTGCGCACGAACCAGCGCGGCACCACGGCCATGTGGGTGGGGAAGCCCAGCAGGGAGAAGGCGAAGCCCAGCAGCACCCCGTAGTAGAGGTAGAATTGCCAGATGCTGGCGATCGTGCTGCAGAGGGCGAGGCCCGCGGAGAGCAGCACGATGGCCGCCGGGAAGACCCGGCGCGGTCCGAAGCGGTCGAAGAGCGCGCCGCTGAGGATGATCGTCAGCGCATACACGCCCATGGAGATGGAGAAGATGCCGGCCGTTTCCGCGCGCTGCCAGCCGGTCTCCTGCAGGATCGCCACGTAGAACACGCCGAAGGCGAAGCGCAGCCCCAGCACCATGAACAGCGTGACGAACATCGCGCCGATGACGGCCCAGCCATAGTAGATGCCGCGGCGCGCGAACCATTGATCGATCATGTCAGCGCGACCCCCGGCCCCGGATGGTCTATGCCGAGGACGGGCCCGGAAGGGCCGCGACGGCCCTTCTGGCGGCCTTGCAGGCGCCTCTCGTGCGGGCTTCGCAGGCAATCGCCTTGCGCTGGGTTGATATTATGTATTATGTATACCACGTTGCATTTCGCGGAAGGCGGGACTATAGAGGGCTGTCCCGGCAGGCCCGTCTGCGGTGGAACCGCGCACTTGGGGAGTCGCATGAAGATCCACGAATATCAGGCCAAGCAGATTCTGTCTCGCTATAGCGTGCCGGTGCCGAAAGGCCAAGTGGCCAGCAGCGTCGACGAGGCGGTGGCCGCGGCCCAGGCCGTGGGGGGCCGCGTGTGGGTGGTGAAAGCGCAGATCCACGCCGGCGGGCGCGGCAAGGGCGGCGGCGTGAAGGTCTCCCCGAGCCTGGAGGCCGTGCGGGAGAATGCCGGCCGCATCCTGGGCATGCAGCTCGTGACGCACCAGACGGGACCCCGCGGACAGAAAGTGCGCACCGTGCTGATCGAAGAGGGCATGGACATCCGCAAGGAACTCTACCTGTCCATGCTTGTGGATCGCGACACGCAGTCGGTGGTGGTGCTGGCCTCCACCGAGGGCGGCATGGACATCGAGGAGGTGGCCGCCCGGACGCCGGAGAAGATCCTGCGCGAGACGGTGGATCCGACCGTGGGCATCCTGTCCTTCCAGACGCTGCGGCTGGCCAAGGGCCTGCGCATCGCGGAGATCAACCCGGAGCTGGTGCGCCCCCTCGGGGTGATCATCGCGAACCTGTATCGCGCCTTCGTGGCCGAGGATTGCTCGCTGCTGGAGATCAACCCGCTGGTGCTGACGGGAGACGGGCGCGCGCTCGCTCTGGACGCAAAGATCACCATCGACGACAGCGCGCTGTTCCGGCACAAGGACACCGTGGCCCTGCGCGACCTGACGGAGGAGGAGCCGCTGGAGATCGAGGCCAGCAACGCGGACCTGAACTACATCAAGCTCGACGGCAACATCGGCTGCATGGTCAATGGCGCCGGGCTGGCGATGGGCACGATGGACATCATCAAGCACGAGGGCGGCCAGCCGGCCAACTTCCTGGACGTGGGCGGCGGTGCCAATCAGGCCCGCGTGGAAAAGGCCTTCCGCATCATCACCGCCGATCCCAACGTGAAGTGCATCCTCATCAACATCTTCGGCGGCATCGTGCGCTGCGACGTGGTGGCCGAGGGCGTGGTGGCCGCCTTCAAGACCGTGGGCTTGAAGATTCCCGTGGTGGTGCGCCTGGAAGGCACGAACGCGGAAAAGGCCCGCGCGATCATCAACCAGTCGGGCATGGGCAAGCAGCTGCAGATGGCCGCGAGCCTGCACGAAGCCGCGCGCATGGGCGTGGCGGCCGCCTCCGCCTGATCCGCTCAACCCCGCCGGCCAACGCCGCAGCCCACGAGAGAGGGAGCATGTCCGTTCTGGTCGACAAGCGCACCCAGGTGGTGGTGCAGGGCATCACGGGCTCGCAGGGCGCGCTGCACGCGCGCGCCTGCCGCGCGTATGGGACGAAGATCGTGGCCGGCGTCACGCCCGGCAAGGGCGGGCAGGACTTCGAGGGCATCCCGGTCTTCGATCTCGTCTCCGAGGCGGTGCAGCAGACCGGCGCGGACACCTCGCTGATCTTCGTGCCGCCGCCCTCCGCCGCCGATGCGGTGATGGAGGCCGCCGACGCGGGCATCGACCTGATCATCTGCATCACCGAGGGCGTGCCCGTGCTGGATATGGTGCGCGCCGTGCGCTACGTGAAGTCGCGCGGCAAGCGCCTGATCGGCCCCAACTGCCCGGGCATCATCACGCCGGGCGCCTGCAAGATCGGCATCATGCCGGGCTACATCCACAAGCCCGGCCGCGTGGGACTGGTCTCGCGCTCAGGCACGCTCACCTACGAAGCCGTGTGGCAACTCACGCAGCTCGGCCTGGGCCAGTCCACCTGCATCGGAATTGGGGGCGACCCGGTCAACGGCACCAACTTCATCGACTGTCTGCGCCTGTTCCAGGACGACCCGGCCACGGATGCGATCGTGATGATCGGGGAGATTGGCGGCGCGGCGGAGGAGGAGGCGGCGGCCTTCGCCAGGAAGTACGTCAGCAAGCCCATCGTGAGCTTCATCGCGGGCCAGACCGCCCCGCCCGGCCGCCGCATGGGCCATGCGGGGGCCATCATCTCCGGCGGGCACGGCACGGCGGCGGAGAAGATGGACGCGCTCAGGCGCGCCGGCATCCACGTGGTGCCCACGCCGGACCGCATCGGGCAAACCATGCTCGAGGTGCTCAAGGGGCGGACGGGTCGGGCGAAGCCCGCCGCAGCCCGCGGCAAACCGGCTGCCTCCGCGGCTGCCAGGGCCAAGGCCAAGCCCGCGACGCGCAGCGCCAAGGCCGCGCGTGCCAAGCCGCCGGCGCGGGCAACAGCGAAAGCGAAGGCCCAAGTGGCCAAAGCCGCCCGACCGGCCAGGCGTGCCCCCGCGCGCGGCACGGCGCGACGCGCCCCGGTCCGCAGCACGGCACGCGGCACGGCCCGCAGCCGCGCCGGGCGGCGCGGCCGCTAGCCGGACGGCAGGAGCGCGCGACCCGCGATGGTGCAGCCCCATTACCTCATCGACACGGTGCACGTCGGCCTGCAGTTCAGCTTCACGCGCACGGTGACCGAGGACGACCTGCAAGCCGCCATGCGGCTCAGCGGCGACCACGGCGGCTATCACACGGACCCGGACTTCTCGCGGGCTGCGGGCCTGCGCACGACGATCGTGCCGGGCATCTTCACGGCGGGCCTGGGCACGCAGGTCGGCGGGCAGCTCAACCTGCTGGCGCGCGAGATCACCTTCGCCTTCCTCAAGCCGGTCTATGTGGGCGACGTGCTGCGCTGCACGATGACCATCACGGCGGTGTACCCCGAGCGCAATCGCATCGACATCGAGGGCCAGGTCGTCAACCAGGACGGCGGGGTGGTGCTCACGAGCCGCGGCTACGGCTACCTGCCGCGTCGCGAATGGGGCATTCCGCGCAAGCCCGCGCTGGCGCATCCCTTCGACTAGCGGGGCGGCGCGCAGGCGCCGCACGCGCTGGCCGGGCCTGCCGCCGCCCGCGGCGGCTGGAGAAGTCGCAATGTCTCGTCTTGCCCTATTATGTAACCTTATTCCACGCTCCTCCCCGATCTCCATTACGGGCGCGCGAGCCCTTCAGGGTGCAGCGCGTCCTCGGGCGGGGCCTCGAGCGTGAAGCGCCCCAGCTTGCCCGCGCGGAAGTCCGCCAGCAGCATGGCCGCGCCGCGGTGCAGTTCGGGCGCGCCGCCCGCCAGCAGGTGCCCCCGCGCGCGGCAGAACGCCTCCAGCCAGGCAGTGGGCTGCGCTGGGCCGTCGGCGGAAGGCGGCGCCAGTCCGTAGTGGGCCGCCAGCCGGGCGCCCACCCGCGGCAGCAGATGCGCCAGCAGGGACAGCGCCAGCGCCTCGGCACCGAGGGCCGTATCGGGCAGGGCGGCGATCCAGCCCAGCCGGTGTGCCGCCGCCTCGTCGTCGATGCGCGGCAGCATCACCCCGGGCGTGTCCATCAGCAGCAGGTCGTCGCGCAGTTGCACCCAGCTCACGTTGCGCGTGACGCCGGGCATGGGCGCGGTCTTGAGGCGGTTCTCGTGGATCAGGCGGTTGATGAGGGTGGACTTGCCCACGTTGGGCATGCCCACCACCATCAGGCGCAGGTGCGGCGGACGCATCCCGCGCCGGCGGAAGCGCTCCGCCCAGCCCGCGGTGAGGCGGCGCAGGGGCGGGAAGATCAGGTTCAGCCCGCTGCCGGAGTCGGCGTCCAGGGTGAGGGAGATGACACCCCTGCGTTCGAAATGGGCCTGCCAGGCGCGCGTCGCGGCCGGATCGGCCAGGGCGGCCTTGTTGAGCAGCAGCAGGCGCGGCCGCGCGCCGATGAGGCGCTCCAGCTCCGGATTGCCCGAGGTGTCCGGCAGGCGGGCGTCGCGCAGCTCCAG
>JBGOUY010000031.1:0-22148 GCA_041477795.1 bacterium | reverse complement strand
CCGCCCCCGCGGGGGGTGTGGTTTGGGGGGGGGGCGCGGGGGGGCGCCCCGGCCCCCCCGGGGGGGGGCGTCGGGGTGGGGTTGCGCCCCCGGGGGGGGGGGGGGGGGGGGCGGCGGCCAGTCCGGCGGCACGCCGGGCCCCGGCGAGGAAACCGCCTCGTTCACCTTCCAGTTCGGCTCCAACGATGCCTCGGCCTTGCAGGCAGGCGCGAGCCGCCCGCTGGGCCTGGTGACCGTCAATGGCTCCCTGCTCGTGGTGCCCCGCCAGGGCGACCCGCACGAGGAGCGCTTCCAGTTCAGCGTGGACGTGGATGAGGCCGCCGCACAGATCTCGACGGTCTTCAATCTTCCGCTGCAGCCACGAACCTATGACGTCTACTTCCTGCTGGATACGCCCCATCGGCAGTACGGCGGGCTGATCCAGGGGCAGATCATCGTTTCGGGCGGAACAAACCCAATCAAGATGCTGGTGAACCCGCTCATCGTCACCGATCGGGTCGATCTTGACGGGTTCCGCAACCTGGCGCCCTTTGTGGTGCGCTACAACCCCACGGTGCTGGCGGGATACGGCAAGCCGCGCTTGGGCATTACCATCGACTCTGCACCCGAGCAGTACTTCAACATTGTGGTCAATGCGGCACATCCTGAGCTGCTGCTGTTCGTGCCGGCCGGGGACCACAACATCGTGGTGCGGTTCTTCGACGGCTCCATCGTGAAGGACACGTCGCCGCCGGATGACACCACGACGGTGACGCCACCGCCTCCTCCGCCGCCGCCGCCACCGCCGCCGACGGACACGGGGACGCCACCGCCTCCTCCTCCTCCGCCCCCACCTCCGCCTGAGGTGATCGCGGAACCGCTGACGTCGGACGTGAACTACACGGAGCAGCCGACGCAGTCGACGGCGACATTCGTGTTCACCGTGCCGCTGGATGTGGCCAAGGAGGTCGGTGCGCTATCCAGCGGCAGCGATGGCACGGGTTTAGACCAGAATCTGAAGACGGTCGCCTCGGTCGTCGGACCGGAGAACGACCTGTTCGAGCAGGAGATTGGACTGACGCCCTTGCGCGATGAGAACAACAAGATCGCGGGCTTCAGGGGCAGCATGACGGTGTCGCAGTTTGTGCCGGGCCCGATTACCTGGCAACTGCGGTTCATCGATCGCAGCAGCGGCGAGTTGGTCGCCTACTGCGCGAAGACCGTCAACGAAACGGGTTCGTCCGCTGCGGGCAGCTTCCAGTGCGATCTGAACGTGCTGGTTCGCGCACTGACCACGGCGGACCCGACTGGCATGCTGCATGTGGTCGTGGATGACTCGCACGGCCGCGTGGCGGGCGCAGTGGTGTTGCTGAACGGCAAGCCGGTCGGTATCACGGGCGGCGGCACTCCCGGCGAGGTGCCGGGCGAGCTGGCCCGCTTCTTGACGCCGGGCAACTACTCGTTCCAGGTCATGGACCAGATCCTGGATCCGTTCGGCAGCGGGCAGATCTTCACCCGCTCCTCGTCGCAGATCACCATTACGGTCGAAGCGGGCGCCACCACGGAAGCACCCATCCTGCTGCCGCCCTTCTCCTTCCGCGCTCCGGAAGTGAGCGGGACGGCTCCGGCGGATGGAGCAGTGGACGTGGACGTGGCCAAGCCGATCTCGATCACGTTCAGCCACTCCATGAACCGGACGAGCACCGCCGCGGCGGTGACCCTCCGGGCCAACACGGATGGCGCACCCGCAGTGACCGGCACCTTCTCGTGGTCGACCGATGACACGGTGCTGAAGCTCACGCCAGCGCAACCCCTGGCGTACCAGCAGACGTATCGGCTCACCGTCAATTCGTCCGCCACGGATACGTACGGCACTGCACTGAAGGACAGCCGCAGCATCACCTTCACGACGGGCGTGCAGCCCGACGTGACACCGCCTTACGTGGTGGGCGTGTCTCCGCAGAACGGAGCGACCGGCCAGGACGTTGCCGTCATCATCTCGGTGACCTTCTCCGAGGCCATGGACACGGCCACGCTGGACCAGTCGGGCGTCTTTACGGTGCGTTCGACGGAGTCCGGGTCGTCCCCGTTGACCGGCACGATGCACTGGTCGGGGAGCAATACCGTCCTCAACTTCGAACCCAATCCAGGGCTCGACTACCTGACGACCTATCGCGTGAGCGTGGGGTTGGGGGCGACGGATACGGCCGGCAACGGCCTCTCACCCGCGTTCTCGTCCACGTTTTCCACGGGTCAGGAACCGGATCTCACAGCGCCGACCGTCTACGCCACCAGTCCTGTGGATGGCGCAACCAACGTGCCGGTGCAGGATCCGATCGTCGTGACCTTCTCCGAAGCGATGAACACGGCGTCGGTGGAGGGTTCCTTCCGCGTCATCCCGACCACGCCGGGCAGCTTCAACTGGTCGGATAGCAGCACGACCGTCACATTCACGCCGGCGTCGACCCTGCAATACGACACGTCCTACCGGGTGACGATCGGCGAGACGGCGCAGGATGCGGCCGGCAATAGCTTGCTGGGAGGGGCGGCATTCCGCTTCCAGACCGTCCAGGCGCCGGTGAGCGACACCATCATCGAACTGACCCCGGGCCGCTTTGCCCGGCCGCGGCACTATGTCGACAGCTGGGTCAACGTGACCTCGCCGATCACCGTTCGCATCCCGACGATGGAAGACATCGCCGTGATGAAAGACGGGACCGGCAACCTGCTGGGCGATGCAGACCGCTTCCTGATGGTGCTGCACCTGGGCCGCGTGCGCTGCATGTACCTGGGCGGGAAGTGGGATCGTCACGTGGGCGGGTTCGTCGAGCAAGTGTTCGAGGACAACTTCCAGTCGCCGGTGTGCAATGGCGACAACCTGCGCGGCGGCTCGCTGGTGACCATCTTGCCGAGCGACGTCCTTGGCTCGGGCGACTGGCGCGGCTCTCACGGCCATAGTGGCGACGGGAATCGCGATGGGCACAACAATGACGGTGGCGACAACCGGGATGACGGAGATCGGCCGGCGGTGACCAGTGCCCAGATCCGGGCCCGGATCATCTCCGCCAACCCGCGCTTCCCGGAAACGCGACTGCAGGTGACGATCGAGGTCACGGCATTCACGGCGCCCTTGCCGCCAGTGCTGAGCGATACGCCGCCGGCAGTGAACGACGACTCGTCATCCAGGACTCAACAGGATGACGGCCACGATTCCAAGGACAACGACAACAAGGACTCGTCACACGGTTCGGGCGACTCGCACAATCGGTAGAGACGCAAGGAACCGTCGCAGTCAATTTACAGGCGTCAAGCCCGCGCTCCGGACTTCCGGGGCGCGGGCTTTTTTATGGCGGCCGGCACGGTGCCCCAGGCCAGGCATTCACCCTCAAGGGGCAGGGGCGAGCGGGAGGCCTAATCTCGGGCCAGCACAGCGTAGAAAGGGAATTGCAGATCGTCTGCGCGGCGGAGCTCGAAGGCGCAGTCGGTGCGGTGGCGGAGGGCCTCGTAGACAGTCTCCGTCACGAGGGTCTCGTTGGCGTGCGCGGTGTCCTCGCCCAGCTTGGAGGCGCGGTTCATCTCGTCCCCCATGGCCAGGTTGGGACCGATGGCGAACACCTCGCCATAGCCCAGACCGATGCAACACTCGGCCGGATGCGCGCTCGCCAGCTCGGAGCCATTGAAGACCCGGATGCGGCGGTGCACCTCCAATGCGGCGTCCAGGGCGTCGTTGGGATCGTCGAAGAGGACGGTCAGATCGTCGGCGAAGGCGCGCATCAGGCGGGCGCGATGCTCCACGAAGATGGGGCAGCACACGGACTGCACGTCGCGGATGCGCAGCAGACTCTGCAATTCCCCCACCTGGATCGCCGTCTCCGTGAAGCCGGTCATGTCCAGGCACAGGATCGCCGCGCGTGTGCGGTACTTGCCGCGCAGAGCCTCCGCGTCCAGCGAGCCATGGCGCACCGCATCGAAGTCCCGGTAGACGGCCTCGCTCCACTCACCGAGCTTGGCTAGTTCCGCCGGGTCTGCCAGCAGCGCATAGGGATAGGGATGTCGCGTTCGCACGGCGCTCCCCTCGCGTTCGCCCCGCACACCTGAGCGAGCCGATTCCTAGTCGCCCGCCGCCGCCCGCGCCGCAGGCCGCCCCGGCACCACCAGACGGTCCACGACGGATTGGAAGCGGCCGTAGTCGCAGCGGCGGCCGGTGCGCCGCTCGTAATAGGCCAGGCAGTCGCGCACCTTGGTTTCGATCTGGGCCGGCGTGGGCGGGCTGTCCGGCGAGCCGGGGAAGGGCCCCACCTCCGTGCGCAGCACCTCCCGGCCGGCGGCATCCCGCGCCACCAGCTCCAGCGGCTTGGTGCGGCGGATCAGGCCATCGGCCTTGCCCTCCCGCTCCACCAGCCGGATGCGTCCCAGCAGCGCCCGCACGTCCGGCCGGTGCACCGCATCGTCCTCGTCCTCGAAGTGCGATAGCCCCACGGTGCCATCCAGCATTGCGCAGGCGACGGTGTAGGCTCCGCAGAATTTGCCCTCGCTGCCCACCCGGGGATCCTGCACCCGCAACGGCAGGTAAGCGCCGGCCGGCGCGATCACGTCGATCTGGGCGAGGGTATCCGGCGACACCTGCTTGCGCTGCAGCAGCTCGCGCGCCTGCAGCGCCACGGCGATGGGCCGGTGCGTCGCATAGCAGCACGGATAGAGCTTGACGGCGATGCCTCCGCCGTACAGGTCGAACTCGATGGCTTCCGGGTCCACCTCCACCGCCTCGCCCCGGTACAGGTCGAAGTAGCCCTTCGGGCCGAACACATCCGCATCGGCGGTGAGGCCGGCCCGCGCCAGGCGCGCGGCGCGCAAGCCGGCCGAGGCCGCCAGGCCCGCCTGCAGCGGCTTGGCCATCGCGCCGAAGTTGCGCTGCAGCCCGCCGGCCTGCGCGGCCGCCATGGCCAGCGCATACGCAGCGGATGGCCCATCCAGATCATAGAGGTAGGCCAGCGCCGCCGCCGCCGCGAGGGGGCCGATGGTGCTGGTGGCATGCCAGCCCTTGTCATAGTGGGCGAAGCCCAGCACACGGCCCAGGCCCACATTGGCGGCCAACCCCACCGCAAAGCCCGTCGTCACCCGCTCGGCCAGGGCCGGCTCCGCCCGCACGGCCGCCGTCAGCGCCGCCACGATGGGGGCGCTGGGATGCGTGTTGCTGGCCTGGTGCACGTCGTCGTAGTCCAGCGCGTGGGCGGCGGTGCCGTAGACGAGCGCGGCCGGCTCGCTGGCCACTTTCCCGTCGCTGTCCGGAAAGAGCCCCTCCAGCTCCGGATACAGCGAGGCGACCCGGCGCGTGACCGGCTCCCCCCAGCCGGCGAAAGCCACGGCCAGCGTGTCCTCGAAGGCGGGCCGCACAAAGGGCAGATCTGCCGGCGAGTGCTGGCGCGTCGCCGTGATGAGGGCGATCAGGCGCTGCAAAAAGCGGGTGGTCATGGGGTGGCTCCTCTGCCGGTCATTGCGCGCGGCCGGATCGCGGGCCGCGCGGGTATCGGCACGCAGTGGGGATGCGACATTGTCTTCGTTCTATCCCAAGCCGGCCGCCTGGCGCAATGCAGCCGGCTGGCCCGGCCGAGGCGTAATCGCCACCCTGTCCCGACGCCCCCCATGCGCGCCACTGGCAGGGGCTGGCGCCTGTCCAAGCCTCCGGCGCGATGCTAGACTGAAAGTACGAGAACGCACATCCCACCTGAGGTCGATCATGATGAAAAGCATACTGGTGGCCCTGGATGGTTCGCCTGCGTCCCTTTCTGGACTCAAGGAGGCCGTACGCTGGGCAGAAGTGCTGGGGAGCGAATTGCGGGGCATGTTCGTGGAAGACGAACAGCGATTCGTCTATTATCCCGCCGGCTTTTCCGCTGAGGGCGGCGTGCCAGTCGCGGCGCCGCTGCCTGAGGAGGAGTTGGCGGCGGAAAACGAGAAGGTGCGCGCCGAAGGTGCGGAAGTTCGCAAGGCGTTCGTGCAGGCGCTGGAAGGCAAGTCCATCCAGAGCGAGTTCCTGCAACAGCGCGGCAACGTGAACCAGATCCTGACGCGGGAGGCGCGTGCGGTCGATCTGGTGGTGATGGGGCGCCGCGGACGCAACGATCCGGTGAATTCCACGGAGGCCGGACCGACCACCGAGACGCTGATTCACAACTCCCTGCGCCCCGTGCTGGTGGTGCCGGAGCGGCATTCGGGCGATGGCACGTTCGTGTTCGCCTACGACGGGAGCCGCGGCGCTCAGCGCGTTGTGGCCGCTGGCACGGAGCTGCTCGCCTCCGTCGGTGCCAAGGCCGCGGTGATCTCCATCGGCAACGACCCGCAGTTCAAGCGAGATCACGACCAGGTGCTCAAGCGCTACTGGCGGCCCTACCACATCGATGCTACGTACCGCGTGGCCAAACGCGAGGGCAGGCCGGCCTCGATGATCGTCGAGTTCGCCAGGCAGAACAACGCGCGCATGATCGTGATGGGAGCCTTCGGCCGCAATCCGCTGCACGAATTGTTCTTCGGCAGCACGACACTGGAGACCCTCGCCGAGGCGCCCTGCCCGGTGCTGTTGATGGGCTGATGCCTGCCGCCGCGCGCCCCTTCCCGTGCTTCAGCGCGGGTGGGGCAGGCTTTGGCGCCGTAGCTTCTTGGCGAGCAGGATGGCGATCTGGCGCACGAGCTTCAGCGAGATGATGTCGTCATTGTTGTTCACCACCGACTCGTTGACCTCGATGACGGTGCAGTCGGCGGCGGCCACGGCGTCGGCCGAGCGCGGCTCGGAGTCGATGATCGCCATCTCGCCGAAGCAGTCTCCCGGGTTCATCTCCACCAGCACGCGCTCCTCCCCGTCGGCCGTGCTGCGGATTTCCAGCTTCCCGGTCACCAGCACGAACAGGGACGTGCCCTTCTCGCCCTCGTGGAAGACGTAGGTGCCCGCCTCGAACTGCCGCGTGCGGCAGATTTTCAGCAGGCGCACCAGCTCCTGGTCGGTGAACCCGGCAAAGATGGATACCTTGCGCAGCTTGTCCAGGGTGTCGCGCAGGCCATCGCGGGCCTTGGCCTGCTGGGCGGAGGCGGAGGCCGCTGTGGCCGCCTGGCCGCTGCTGCCGCCGATCGCCGTCATCAGCGCGCGCTCCACGCTGCGCTGGTCGTAGGGCCGCTGCAGGTAGGCCGCGATGCCGACGGCGGCGCCCTGCTGCTGCACCGCCTCGTCAATGGCGTCGCCGATCAGCACGAATCGCGTGTGCGCGCCGACGGACTTGCCGCGGATCACCTTGACGATCTCGAAAACGTCCCCGGCGCCCGGATTGCGATCGATCATGATCACGTGCACCGGGTTTTGCGCCAGAACGTCCAGGATCGAATGGGGCGAGCCGCGGTCACTCACGGACGCAACGAACTCCAGGTCGCGCACGAGGTCCTTCAGGCGATCCCGGTTATTGGGATTGGGATCGATGATCATGACCTTGAGCTGCGCCGGCTGCTTGGGCGCCCGTCCGGCGCCGCCACTCCCCCTGGCTTCCGTCATTCGCCGCCACCGAGTCGGTTCCACACGGGTGCGCTGCGCACTGCGCAGCGCCATAGCCGCATCGTCCTCCACAGGGTTGTCCGATGCAATGCGCCCCGCACGCTGCGCCCGCCGTGTGCTTGCGGCCCACACGGCCCCGCGCCGCAATGACGCCGCGGCAGCGCCGCTGCCGCGGCCACGCGCCTAGCCGGAGCGGTGCGCCGCGGCCGCACCCGTAGCGGCGCCCAGCGCATCGCGGCCCCGCACGCCATCCACGATCAGGCGACCCACGGCCGTGACGATGTCGTCCGCGTGCACGCCCATGGCGCGGTAAAGCGACTCGATATCGCCCGATTCACCGAACCGGCTCACCCCCAGCGCCACCTGCGGCACCCCCAGCGCCTCGCCCAGCCACTGCAACGTCAGCGGGTGCCCATCGATCACCGAGACGATGGGGTGCCGCTCGCCGGGCGGGATCAGCTCGTGCAGATAGGGCGGGCACCCCGGCGCCTTCGTGCCCAGGTAGGCGCGCCAGCCCTCGTACAGCCGGTCCGGGCTGGTGACCTGGATCACGTTGGCGTAGACGCCCTCCTCGCGCAGCACGGCGCTGGCGGCCAGCGCCTGCGCCGTCATGACGCCCGTCGTGAAGAGGTTCACCCGCTGGCGGGCGGCATAGTCCGGCGTGCCGCGGAAGTCGCGCAGCCAGTAGCCGCCTTCGATCACCTGCCGCCGCCAGGCCGCGTCGCCCGGCAGCTCCACCTGCTCCAGCGGATGGGTGCTGAGCCGCAGGTACAGCGGGCGCCCGCCGGCCCGGTCCTGAAGCTGATCCAGGCCCCAGCACAGCAGCACCTCCACCTCCTTGGCGAAGCTGGGCTCGAAGTAGTGCAGATCGGAGAAGCCCAGGCCGAATAGCGGCGTGATGTAGCTTTGGTGGGCGCCGCCCTCCGGCGCCAGCGTCACGCCCGAGGGCGTGCCCACCAGGATGAAGCGCGAGTTGCTGTAGATGCCGTTGCTGAGCATGTCCAGACCGCGTTGAAGGAACACGTCGTAGACCGTGCCCACGGGAAAGAGCAGGTTCCCGTTCAACTCGTAGGAGAGCCCCAGCGCGCTCAGCAGCGAGAAGAAGTTGTTCTCCGCGATGCCCAGCTCGATGTGCCGTCCCGCCGGCACCTCCTTCCAACGGAAGGGCGATTTCAGCTCGTACTTCTCGTAGAAGTCCGGCCGGCTCTCCGGCTGGAAGATTCCGACGCGATTGATCCAGCCGCCCAGGTTGGTGGAAATGGCCACGTCCGGGGCCGAGGTGACGATGCGCTCCCCCACGCCCTTGACCCGCGAGAGCTCGAGCAGGATCTGTCCGAAGGCGGCCTGGGTGGAAAGCTGCGGCTTGTAGCGCAGGCTCAGTTCCGCCGGGACGGGCAGGCGCGCCGGGGCCGTCGTCACCTGCGCCTGATGCCTGGCGTGCAGGGGAGAGGCCTCCAGGTACCCGCGCACGGCCGGCGCATCGTCCATGCCCGCCCACAAGTCGAACTCCTCGCCGGGACGGACGCGCATGGATTCCCGCAGCGCCTCGATCTCCTCGTTGCTGAGCAGGCCCGAGTGGTTATCCTTGTGCCCGGCCAGCGGCAAGGCGTAGCCCTTGATCGTATAGGCGAGGATCGCCACGGGGCGGTCCGTCACGGCGGCGGCGCGGTCGAAGGCCTCGCAGATCATCTGCAGGTCGTGCCCGGCCAGGTGCATGATGGCCGCCTTGAGCTCGCGCGCATCGAACTGGGCGATCAGATCGCGCGCCGCGCGGGAGCGGCTCCCCACCTGTTCCAGCAGTTGCTCGCGGTAGGCATCCGGCGGCAGGCGCAGCAGCGTCTGGTACTCCGCGTTGCCCACGTCGTCGAACCAGCGCTTCAGCTCCGTCCCGCCGGGCTGCTCGAACAGGTGGATCAGCGAGCGCGAATACTTGAGGACGATCACCTCCCAGCCGAAGGAGACGAAGATCTCGTAGAGCTGGCGCACGCGGTTCAGATTGAGCAGCTTGTCCAGGCTCTGCCGGTTCAGGTCGACGATCCACCACAGGTTGCGCAGATGGTAGTTCTGGCCCTCCACCAGCGCCTCGTAAAGCGTGCCCTCCTCCATCTCCGCGTCGCCCATCAGCGAGATGTAGCGGCCAGGCTCCTCGGTCTGCGGGAAGTGACGGAACACGTAGTCCTGCACCAGCGCGCTGAAGAGCACGTTGACGCCGCCCAGCCCGACCGAGCCGGTATTGAAGTGCACCCCATCCGTATCCTTGCGCCGGCTGGGATAGCTCTGGATCCCGCCGAATTGGCGGAACTGCTTGAGCTTCTCAGGGTCGAGGTGCCCCAGCAGGGCCTGCAGGGCGTGGAAGGCGGGGGAGGCGTGGGGCTTGAGTGCGAGGCGATCCCGCGGCGTCATGACGCGGCACAGCAGCGCGGTGAGCAGGGAGACCACCGAGCTGGTGCTGGCCTGGTGCCCGCCCACCTTGATGCGGTCCGGGTTGGGCCGCACCTTGTTGGCGTAGTGGATCAGGTACGTGGAGAGCCACAACGCCTTGCGCTCGATGGCCTCGAGCCGCAGCAACTCCTCGGGCGTGATGGGCGCGGGAGAACCGGTCATGCCTGCCTCGCGTGGCTGTGGGCGCGGCTTGCGCCTAGAGCATCATCCGTTCCGGGTGCTCCAGCACCCCCTTGAAGGCCTCGAGAAACTGCGCCCCGATCACGCCGTCCACGGCGCGATGATCGGCAGAGAGCGTGGCCCGCAGCAGCCGGCGGGTGGTGGTCCGGCCGCCCTCAGCCACGAGCCGCTCCACGGGCCGGGCAATCGCCAGGATGCCCACCTGGGGCGGGTTGATGATGGCGGCGAACTCCACCACCTCGTACATGCCGAGGTTGCTGAGGGTGAAGGTGCCGCCCTGCAGCTCCTCAGCCAGCAGGGAGCGGGTACGTGCCCGGGCGATGAGCGCCTGGGTCTCGCGGGCGATGCGGCCCACGGTCTTCAGTTGGCAGTCGCGCACCACGGGCGTCAGCAGGCCCTCGTCGATGGCGGTGGCGAAGCCGATGTGCACGCCCGTGTAGCGCCGCACGGCGTTCTCGCTGAAGGTCGCGTTGAGCGCGGGCACCTGCACCAGCGCCAGCGCGGCGGCCTTGATCATCAGGTCGTTGATGCTGACGCGGCCACCGCCTTCGCCCTCCGGCAGCGCCGCATTGAGCCGCTCGCGCAGCCTCAGCAGCTCGGTCACGTCCGCCTCGGCCGTCAGGTAGAAGTGGGGAATCTCCGCCTTGGCCTCGCTCATGCGGCGGGCGATCGTGCGGCGCAGGCCGCTGTGCGGCACGTCCACGTACCCGGCTTCCGGCTCGGCGCCGGGGAAGAGCGCCGCCGGCGCGGCGGGGGCGCGCTGCGGCGGAGCGGTCGGGCCGCTGCCCGGCGTGCCCGCGGGTGCGCCCGGCGCGGGCTGGAGATAGGGCTGCAGGTCCGCCATCACGACCTTGCCGCCGATGCCGGTGCCCTGCACGACGGTCAGGTCGATCCCCAGCTCCTCGGCCACCCGCCGTGCCAGGGGCGAGGCGACCGCCGTCACTGCGGCCCCGCCACGGCCGCGCTGGGCCACTGCGGCTGCTGCGGTCGCGGTACGCTGGGGCAGGGGCACCACGTTGGAGCCGGGGCCCGCCAACGCCGTCTGCGCTGCCGGTGTGGCGCTTGCGGGGGCCGCCGGCCGCGCCGGAGGGGCGGGAGCCTGGGCCGGCGACTGAGCGGCCGGGGCCACGGTCCGTTCGCCCGGCTCCCCGATGCGGCAGAGCAGCCCATCGACGGGCAGCACCGTCTGCTCCGGGGCCAGGATTTCCACGATCACCCCCGCGCGAGGCGCCTCGACCTCCACGATGACCTTTTCGGTCTCCACCTCCACGATGGGCTCGCCCTTGTCAACCGAATCGCCCACCTCTTTCAGCCATCGGCTGATGGTGGCTTCGGCCATCTCGTCACTGAGCTTGGGCAGGCGAACTTCGAAGGCCATGGCGGTGCCTCGGGAGCGGGGACGCAGAGCGGCGCCTCCGGGGCAGGATACCACCAATGGCGCCTTGCGACAAACCGCGCGGGCGCTTGCTGCGAGGCGCTCAGGCGCGCTGGACGGCCTTCCACGCCCCGTTCGCTGTGGTGCGATCGAAGCCACTGTGGCGCATTTGCCACAGTGGAATGAACGGCTTAGCGGGTCCGTGCACGCCTTGGTGCCAGCAAAGGTCGGGCTAGAAGGTCACGCTGTGCTGGTGCGTATTGCCTGCATCGAAGCTCGAGGTGCCGGCCAGGCTGCCTCCGGCTTTCAGCGTGCTGATATCGGCTGAGGAGAGGGCAAACGTGTGGGTATGGGGAGCGTACGCAGTCGCCTCCAGCGTCATGGTGTAGGGGGCGCCCCCATTGAGCGCCGCCATGGGGACGCAGGCCGGATGCGTGTGGGCGTTGGCCACGCCGATCATGGGCGCGCGGCCATCGCAGGAAGGCGACGTGGCCAGCATGGTATCGCCGCCGCAGGATTGCAGCCACGCCGCGCTTGCGGCTACGGCAGCCCAGGGCGCGAGCAGCGCGTGGGCCAGGAAGGACCGTCGTCTCATGTGCGATTCCCCCGCGTCGAAACGGTTGCTTGGCTCCAATGGGCACCGCCGCCGCCCCGGCATTGCCTGGCACCACCCCGGCCCCCCGAGCGATGCCGCTCTGAAACGGGGAACCCCCCGCGGGAGCCGATTATTCCCGCGCTGCGTTATGATGGAATGCCAGACCGCCAGGGGGGTGTTATTCCTACCTGCGGGGCTGGTCGCGGCAGCCGCGCACACGCCGGCCGAGCGGGCCGATTGCGCTCCGGAGCGCGGTGCGGTGGCCGGCATCTTGCAGCGATGGCAGCATCGGGCGGTGCCACGCCGTATGCAGAACTCCCTGCGCCGGAACCGGCGTTGACCACGCAACCGCGCACACGCGCCCCAGGACGTGCCATTGCCATGACCCAACCGATCCGTTTCTTGCTGCGCCGCCTGAGTCTCGCGGCGCTCGCTGCGCTGGCCGTCCTGCTGCTGCCGGCCGTGCCGGCCTCCGCACAGACTGCGCCACTGGACCTGCAGTCGTTCTACCGCCTGGACTTGCGGGCCTTGGCGATGGGCAACGCCTTCACGCCGATCGCGCGGGGGGAGAACGCGTTGCTCTACAATCCGGCGGGCCTGGTGCAATACCGGCTCGACGTCAAGATCGAGGCCAGCGCGGTGGTGGAAGGGGAGGCCGGACCGTTCCTGCGGGACACCTACAATGTGTTCACCGGCAGCCCGTCCAACCAGGAAGTGCAGGACTATCTGACCAAGTACGACGGGACGCCGACCAAGTATTACCGCGCACAGACCTTCGTAAACGGCGTGGCGAATCTGGCGGCATTCAACATCGGGCTGGGGGCGGGCCTGCTGGACCAGAAACGCTACGGCCTGACGTTCATCGACAATGCGCCGGCCGGATTCGATGCTGGCGACCGACTGAAGCTCACCGAGCAGGACCTGAACATGAAGCTGGCCGCATTCGGCCTGCAGATCTTCGAGGGCCAGCTTTTGATGGGCGTGGCGTTCAAGAACTTCACGTTCGAGGACAAGGCTTTCGTCGATACCTTCGGCAACATCATCGCCAGCGGCAACGTCAAGCTCGCCACCGTGGGTCCCAAGTACACCGCATCGGCCTATGACGTCGGCTTCATCTGGCGGCTGGGGGTGGCGCAGGCGTTGCGGGCGCAGGTCGGCGTGGTGGCCAACAACGTGGGCGGGATCAGCCTGCAGCAGTCGGGCTTCCCAACCCGAGAAGTGCCCGCGTCCTACGACTTCGGGATCGCCATCAATCCCAAGCTGATCGGCCCCATCCACCTGCTGGCCTCGGCGGAGTACGAGGACCTCAGCGGCACCATCAAGGTGCAGGACGCCGGCGGGACCGACCACAGCCGCAGCACCGCGCAGCGGCTGCACCTGGGCGCCGAACTGGGCTTCTGGGAGACTTCCACGGGCAACAACGTGCTGAACCTGCGCCTGGGCAGCAATCGCGGGCTGGCCACCTACGGGATGGAGCTGAACCTGTGGTCGGTGTTCCGGCTGGTCTACACGCGCTACAAGGATGACTTCGGCTACGACGCGGTGAAGGACGTGCACGAGTTCCAGGCCATTCAGCTCACCTTGGGCATTGGCTTCTAGCCACCGCCGCGCGGGGAGCCGGGCGCCGCTGCACTCGGGTCAATTGGTTCCGAAGAGCCAACGCGTCGTCGCGCGGTGCACGTTCTTCACCGAGGCTGTGGGAAGCGTGCCTTGCGCACGAGCTCCAAGGGGGCACCCTCCGATGCGATGAGGCCCAGCTGTCCCGCCGGGGAGCGGCGAATCAGGCGCCGGGTTCTGACATGCGGGCCACCAGCTCGGCAAACGAGCCGATCCGCTCCTCGGCCTGCGGCACTTGGCCGAAGCCATAGGCCGCATGCACGAAGGGCAGCCCGGCCTGCGCTGCGGCCAGGCGATCGCTTTCCGTATCGCCCACAAAGCACGGTGCGCATAGGCCATTGCGGCGCATGAGCCGGCGCAGGTTCTCCGCCTTGTCCGCGCCCGTGTTGCCGTGGCACTCCGTGTCGCGGAAGAGCGGCCTCAGCCCGGACCAGTCCAGGAAGGTCTCGATGTAGCCGCGCTGGCAATTGCTGACGATGAACAGCGGGACCTGCCGCGCCAGCGTCGCCAGCCCCTCCCGCACGCCCGGAAAGAGCTGCCCGCCCTCCGCGTGCAGGCGGCGCTCCTCCTCCGCGTAGCATTCCAGCGCCAGCGCCTCCTGCCGCGCTTCCGGAAGGCCGGGCAGCAGCGCGCGGCACAGCTCCCGGTGCGGCTTGCCCATCACCGCGGCGATCTCGCCGGGGGCAATCGTGCGGTGCGGCTGACCCATGCGGCGCACCACCGCGCTCCACGCCGCCGCGACCGTGGCGGTGGAGTCCCACAGGGTGCCGTCCAGATCGAAGATCAGGCCGTCGCAGCGGCCAGCGCCAAATGCCATCGGTTCCGTACGGCCGTGTGGCTGCGTCTCAGGCGGTGGCGGCTGGGTCGCGCCGGTAGAGCTGGTAGTAGAAGCCCACTTCCGGATTCTGGTCGGAGGACTGGAGCCGCAGCCCGAAGTGCGCGGCGTGCCAGGCCAGCCAATGGAAGTTGATCTCTTCCGGATTGAACTCGCGCCGGCGGCACTGCTCCAGCAGCACGTCGAGCAGGACGCGCTCGACGCCCGTCTCCTCAGGCGGCGGCTTGAGTTCCTTGTCGATCACCACGTCGCAGAAGCCGGGGCTCCACTCCATCATCGGATCCACGTCCGCATCCACGAATTGCACCTGGATCAACGCCTGGTCGTCGATCAACCCGGGCCAGACGCGCCGCACGACCCCCTCCAGTCCCGCGAAGAACAGGGAGGTATTTTGCGTGCCGGAGGCGTGCATCACGTCCACGACGCGCAGCCGGATCACCATCAACCAGCCGCCCGGCCGCAACAAGGCCGTGGCGCGCTGGAACTCGTCCGCAATGCTCTCCGGCCTGATGTGCTCGAACACCTGCAGGGCGATGATGGCGTCGAAGCGCTCGCGCAGGTAGGTGGCGCGGGAGAAGTCCGACGGAAACGAGTGCAGCGGATTGAGGATGGCGTCCTCCAGGTGCGTCGCCTGCAGGAACAGGTTGGGCTCCCACGCCTTGCGGTGCTCCCGCATCAACTCGCAGATGAGGCCGGGCCCGTCCCCCACCTCCAGGATGCGTGAGCGCTCGTCCAGGCTCGGCAACAGCCGCAAGGCGATGGTGTCCTCCAGGTAGGGGTAGAGCGCACGGTTGACCGTCAGGCGGTCGCGCTTCCAGCCGATCATGTCCATGAAGCGGGCGTAGCTGATGAAGCCGTCCATCTGGCTGATCACGCGCATCTCCCCCACGCGCGCCAGGGTCGGCTTGATCTGCGGGTAGGCGTTGAGCACCTCGCTGAACTGGTCGTAGGACAGGCGGAGGAAGATGGCCGCAGCGGTCTTCTTGACCGCGACCGTTGCCGTGACGGGCGTACCGTTGAAGTAGGAGATTTCTCCCAGCAGCGTCACCGGATTGCGCTCTCCCAGCACCTCCATCCGGTCCTCCTGCTTGACGCTGATGACGATGTCGCCCTTGACGAGAAAGTAGAGGTGGGGATCGTGCTCGCCCTGGGCGAGCACCACCTCGCCCGGCTCATAGGCCACCGGCTCGGTGCGGCGGGCCAGCGAGAGGATGGCCGTCGCATCCAGGCCGAACCCATTGAGGAACTGCATGAGCGCCGTCCGGAACCCCGAGACATTCGGATCGTTCTGCAGAAGCTGCATGCGAAGCCCGAAAGAAAGGAAAGGAACGTCGCTCGGGCGCGCCGACTAGGCCCTGTGCAGGCCCAGTGCAGTGCTGTCGAGGATCACGGTCACTGGCCCGTCATTGACCAAGTGCACACGCATATGGGCTCCGAAGCAGCCCGCCTGCACCCCCGGCAGCCGCTCCTGGCACCGGCTCACGAAGCGTTGGAACAGGTCGTGCGCCGCATCCGGGGCCAGCGCATCGGTGAAGCTGGGACGACGACCTTTGCGGCAGTCCGCGTACAGCGTGAACTGGGGCACCAGCACCAGGCCACCGCCGGACTCCAGGAGCGAGCGATTCAAGCGGCCGCCCGCATCTTCAAAGATGCGCAAATGTAGCAGTTTTTCTGCCATCGGCTCAAGCACCTCCGCGTCATCGCTGCGGTGGAAGCCGATCAGGCAGAGCAGCCCGGCAGCGATCGGCCGGGTGGCGCCCTCTCCCCATTCCACGTGGGCCGACTGCACGCGCTGGACGACGATGCGCATGGGATTCCCCCTTGGATCCGGCCGGGCCGCTGGTGCGAAGCGCGATGGCCGGCGCGGCGAGCGCCACGCTCAGTGCCGGCGCAGCACGATCCGCCCGCCGCCGTCCGCGCTGAGGGTCGTCAGGTCCACCGCGCCCCCGCCCTCGAAGGCCAGCGGATAGCGCTCCAGCGTCTCGCGGTAGGTGCGCAGGGCAAGGTCGATCCGGTCGGGTTCCACGATCAGGCGGGCCCCGCTAGGCAGGCGCACCGTGATCAGGAACGGGTCGCTGGCATCGACCACCGTGTGGGCGGGATCCGCGTAGCCCTGCGCCTGCAACGCCGCCAGCGCCGCCCGGCCGCGCTCGATGCCGGGATCGCGCAGGGGCAGGCTGGGCTCGGCGCTGCTGGCGGCGGCGGCGACCAGCGGCAGGGCGCGCAGTTCCGGCGGAAGCCCCGTCCGGGCCGGCAGCAGGGAGAGCACCACGTTGTCCGGGTCCACCAGGGCGATGCGGCCATCGGTCAGCCGCACGCGCAAGTCGGCATGGCGCTCGCGCAGCCGGATCGCCACGCGGCCCGGCACCAGGCGCCGCACGTCTGCGGAGATCACGCGCGGGTGCGAGCCGATGCGGCGCGCCGTCTCATAGGGATCGATCCGGCCCAGCTCCAGGCCGGCGGACAGCCCGCCCAGCTTCAGCACCGTTGCGGCCGGCACGGCCTCGTTGCCACTCAGCACCACCTCCCGCAGCGGCTCCTGCCACAGCCGCCAGCCGCCATAGCCCAGCCCCGCCAGCAGCCACAGCAGCGCGGCGCCCGTCAGCAGCGTGCGCAGCGGCAGGCGTGGCAGGGCGCGCAGGAGGCGCGACACGCGGTGAGGGCGTTCCCGTTTCGCCGCCGACGGACGGGCGAGCGGCTGGAAGCCCTTGGGCACCGGCTCCCGGCCGCGCTTGAAGCGGGGATTGTGCGGACGACGGAGGGGCTTCCTGCCCCGGGGGCCCGGGCGGGCCTTGTAGTCCCTCATGGGCTGCGCTCGGCTGAGCGGCCGTCACTCCCTGACGGCATGATCCACGCGCGGCTCCGCGCGACGATTGGCGCTGACGCGCGGCTGCCGCTCCGATTCCGTCACGAGGCGGCTGCCTGCCGCTCCCGGGTGGACAGCGGGAAGACCTGCATCTCCAGCTCCAGCGAGATGCCGGTGCGGCTATGCACAGTCTCGCGAATCACGTCCACGAGTGCAAGCACATCCGCCGCGCTGGCATCGCCCCGGTTGACGATGAAGTTGGCGTGCTTTTCGCTGACCTGCGCGCCGCCCAGTCGCCTCCCCTTCAGGCCGGCCACATCGATGAGGCGCGCCGCGTAGTCCCCGGGCGGGTTCTTGAACACCGAGCCGCAGTTGGGGAAGTCGCGCGGCTGATGCTCGCGGCGCCAGAGGGTGAACCGCTCGCAGCGGGAGCGGATCTCGGCGGCGGGCAGCGCCTCCAGGCGAAACGTGCCGCCCAGCACGAGCCGGCCCTCGTTGGCGCGCAGCGACGAGTGGCGATAGCCGAAGGCGAAGTCCCCTGCGGCCTGCGTGCGGATCGCGCCGCCCTCGCACACGCGCACCGTCTCCAGGAAGGCCGCGGTCTCCCCGTCGTGCGCGCCGGCGTTCATGGCGATGGCGCCTCCGATGGAGCCGGGAATCGCCACCAGGTACTCCATGCCGCCCAGCCCCCGCTCGCGGCACTGTTCGACGAAGCTGGCGTTGGCCAGCCCGGCGCCGGCCTCGGCACGCTGCGCATCGGGTTCGATCCGCAGCGTGCGGAAGGCCAAGCCCAGCCGCAGCACCAGGCCGCGCAGCCCCTCGTCGCGCACCAGCACGTTGGAGCCGCGCCCCAGCACGTGCACCGGCAGCGCGCGCTCCTCGGCCAGCGCCAGCAGCGCCAGCAGGTCGCGCTCGCTCTCCAGCTCGATCAGGGCATCCGCCGGCCCGCCCACGCGCAGGGTCACGGCGCGGCGCAGCGGCGCATCGAAGGTCACGGCCGAATCCTGCAGCCGCGCCCGCAGCGCATCGCGCCAGTCGGCCGCGCTCATGCCAGCACCCGCAGCAGGTGGGGGCCCAGCGCGGTGATGTCCCCCGCGCCCAGGGTCAGCAGGATGCCGTCCGGCACTTCGCCCGCGCGCACGCGGTCGGCCAGCGCATGCCAGTCCGGCAGGAACTGCGCGGCGGGATGCCCATTCAGGCGCTCCACGATCAGCCGCCCGGAGACGCCCGCGATGGGGGCCTCCCGCGCGCCGTAGACCTCGGTCACGTAGATGCGCGCGGCGGGCCGCAGCGCCTCGGCGAACTCGGCGGCGAAGCGCGCGGTGCGCGAGTACAGGTGCGGCTGGAAGATGACGGAGACCGGCGCATCGTGCGTGGCCAGGAAGCACTCCAGCGTGGCGCGGATCTCGGTGGGGTGGTGCGCGTAGTCGTCATACACCGCGAGGCCGCCGGCCCGCCCCACGAATTGCTGACGCCGGGCCACGCCGCGGAAGTCCGCCAGCCCCGCCAGCACGCCCGCCGTGGGCGCCCCCACGGCCTGCGCCAGCGCGCAGACGCCGGCCAGGTTGCGCGCATTGTGCCGGCCCACCAGCGGGCTGGCCAGGCGCCAGCGCTCGCCCCCGTGGGAAAGCTGCAGGCGCGTGCCTTCGCGCGCCAGCCCCTCCACGATCACGCGCACGTCGGCGGAGGCGGCGAAGCCGTAACTCAGCGTGCGGCACCCCTGCGCGGCGGCCGCCGCGGCCAGCGCGCTCGCCGCGGCATCTTCCGCGCAGGAGACCAGGCAGCCGCCCGGCCGGATGCGCGCGAGGAACGCCCGGAACGCCGCCCGCAGATTGTCCAGCGAGCCGTGGAAGTCCAGGTGGTCCTCCTCCACGTTGGTCAGCAGCACCGCCTCGGGCGCCAGGTGCACGAAGCTGCCGTCGCTCTCGTCCGCCTCGCAGACCAGCCAGGGCCCCGCGCCGAGGCGGTAGTTGCGGCCGTCCCACTGCGGCACGTGGCCGCCCACGAGGGCGGTGGGGGCCCAGCCGGCCGCCGCGAGGGCGTGGGCCAGCGCGGCGGTGCTGGTGGTTTTGCCATGGGTGCCGGTGACGGCCAGGGTGCGCCGCTCCGCCGCCAGCGCGCTCAGCAGCTCGGCGCGGTGCAGCCGCGGCAGGCCGCGGCGACGCACCTCGGCCCAGATCGGGTGCCCCTCGCGCACGGCGGTGGTGAAGACGACGGCGTCCGCGCCCTCCAGCGCAGCGGCGCTGTGGCCGACGGTCACCGGAATGCCGTGCTGCGCCAGGCGCTCCAGCGTCGGGCCCGGCTGCGTGTCGCTGCCCGAGACGCGGATGCCGCGCTCATGCAGCAGCTCGGCCAGGGCGCTCATGCCGATGCCGCCGATGCCCAGGAAGTGATAGTGCCAGTCCGGGCGCACGCGCGGCGGCGCGGAAGGCAGCGGGGGCGTGACGGCGGTGGAGGGCATGGCCGCTCAAAGGATGAGGACAGGCGCGGAGCGCTGACCCGCGCCGCCAGCAGCCCATCCTAGCAGATGCGGGCCGTGGGTGATAACCGCCTGCGCGGGCACAAAAAAACCCGGAGCAGTTGCCTGCCCCGGGCGTCATACGACGAGAGGGGTCTCGTCACATTCGGTGCGGTGCGGCCGCCAGCGGTCGGGCGGCGCGGCCGCTCAGGCTTGCTGAGCGTCTGCGCGGGGGTCGGCGCCGGACGCGTCCCGCGGGGCAGGCTCCACACCTTCCGGGTCGGCTTGCCGGGGCGCATCGGGAACGTAGAGCCCGGTGAACACGACCCGGTCGGTGATGCTGTTGCCGGTCAATGGGGCCTTCATGGAGTCTCCTATTGCCACAGAGGACGGGAGTGTCCAGCTTCCGATGGCGTTGCCTGCGCGCTTCCGCTCCAGCGTGGCCCTGGAAACAGAAAGTAGCGCTGCAAACCCCAGCGGGCCCGTACAGCGGAGGCTGCTGGGCTTATTCGTAGCAACCGCGAAATTCCCTGTCAAGCGAATTTTCGCCAAATATCGAATTGATGCAGAGAATCCCGATTCGCTGGCCGCGAACGAGGCTGGCTCCCGGCCGCGGAAGGTGCTAATCTGACGCGAGAATGGTGGATTTTCCGCCCGCCCACCTCCTGCCACGGAGTGCTCTGCACCATGCGGGGAGAGAACGTACCGGTCATCTTCGGCCTCAAGCTGCGAGCGCTGCGCGAGGAGCGCGGCCTCGGCCTGAAAGAGCTCTCGGCCCTGGCGAGCATGTCGCCCTCGTACGTCAACGAGATCGAGAAGGGCAAGAAGTACCCCAAGGCGGACAAGATCCTCCTGCTGGCCGACGCGCTGCACGTCACCTACGACGAGATGGTCTCGCTCAAGCTGAGCAAGGAGCTCAACCCGCTGGAAGCGGTGCTGGAATCCCCCATCGTCCAGGCCCTGCCGCTGCAGATCTTCGGGCTCACCCCGCGTGACGTGGTGGAGCTGATCTCCCGCGCGCCCCAGGAGGCCGGCGCCCTGATCCGCACCCTGGTGGAAATCGCGCGCAGCTACGACATGCAGGTGGAGCACTTCTTCTACGCCATGCTGCGCTCCTACCAGGAATCGCACGACAACTACTTCGAGGACATCGAGATGGCCGTGGAGCGCTTTCGCGAGCGGCACGGCTGGGACGATGCCCCACCCGTGCCGCTGGAGCGGCTGCGCGGCGTGCTGGAGCAGGAGCTGGGCGTCACGGTGGATGCCACGGCGCTGCTGGATTACCCGGAGTTGAACAGCTTCCGCTCCGTGTGGAAGCAGGGGCCGCCGCCACGGCTGCTGATCAACCCGCACCTCACCCCGTGGCAGCAGGCCTTCCAGATCGGACGCGAGATCGGCTACCGGGACCTGCGCCTCAAGGCGCGCGGCATCGCCTCCTCGCGGGCCGAGGTGGAATCCTTCGAGCAGGTGCTCAACGACTTCAAGGCGTCCTACTACGCCGGGGCCCTGATGATCTCCCAGCGCGCGCTGGAAGCGGACCTGAAGCAGTTCTTCGCCCGCAAGCAGTGGGATGGCGGGGCGCTGGGGGAAATCCTGGCGCGTTACGAGGTGACGCCGGAGATGTTCATGTACCGCCTCACCCAGCTCATCCCCAAGCGCTTCGGATTGAAGGGGTTGTACTTCCTGCGCATCAATCACGACCTGGCCGCGCAGCGCTTCCGCGTCACCAAGCAGCTCAACCTGTCCGGCCTGCTGATTCCCGCGGAGATCGGCCTGCAGGAGCACTACTGCCGGCGCTGGAACGCCATCAAGCTGCTGAGCGACCTGGCTGTGCACCAGTCCCGCGGGGAGCAGGACGCCCCGCTCATCGCCGCCCAGCGCGAGCGCTTCCTCAGCTCGGGCGACCGCTACTTCGTGCTGACCCTGGCGCGGCCGCTGGCGCTCACGCCCGGCACGAACACTGCCGTCACGCTGGGCATCCGGCTGGACGGGCGGGCCAAGAGCACGCTGCAGTTCTGGAACGATCCGGCCGTGCCGGACGAGGACGTGAACGAGACCTGCGAGCGCTGCGGGCTGCTCGCAGCGGAGTGCGGAGTGCGGGCCGCGCCGCCCGTCATGTATGCCCAGCGCCGCGCCGCCCAGCACCGCAACGAGCGGCTCAAGAAACTGCTGGCCGCTCCGAACGGCGGCTGAACCGGGCCCGCCCCTTGCCTCCTATATTCCACGTTGGAACGAATCAGAGCATTTCCTCACTTTAACGACATGAATTCGGCAAAACAAAGTACGCGAGAGCGAATTGCCTTGATGGTACATTATCTTCAGTT
>JBGOUY010000003.1:0-35922 GCA_041477795.1 bacterium | reverse complement strand
GGCGCCTCCGCGTTGAACCTTGCCGCCGCCGTGCAACATGCCGCCGCGGAGCACGGTCATGGTGAAGGGAGCGGTGAAGCCGCGGCGTCCGGCAACGCCCCGGCGAATGGCTTAGCCGCAGACTCCCGCCGATCCGCCTCGCGCGAACCGGGACTGCGGGGCCAGCCGGCGGGCAGCGGCTGGGGCACGGGGCGCGCGTGCGTGGTGAATTGCGAATGCGAGCTGGCCCGCGTCGCGCCGGGCGACGTGCTGGTGACGCGGGTTGCCGGACCGGAGCTGAGTCCGATGCTCTCCCGCGTGGCGGGGGTGGTGGCGGAGCTGGGCGGGAGCACGTCGCACCTGGCTTCGCTCGCGCGCGAGCGGGGCATACCCATGGTGCTGGGCGTGCTGCACGCCACGCAACGCATTCCCGATGGCGCCCAGGTGGCCGTGGACGGGGTCGCGGGCGTCGTGCGGTGGCGCGCCTGAAGCCGGTCGGGCCAATGGGTCCGGGTCACTGACACTGGGCCCCCGAGGCCGTTCGGTCACGGCCACCGCGTGCGCGTCCTCCAGCCCGATGCGGCCTGAAATGCCGATGCTCGAAGTCGAAGACATCCACACGTACTATGGGGACTCCCACGTGCTGCAGGGGCTCTCGCTGCAACTGGAGGCGGGGCAGATCCTGGGCGTGCTGGGGCGCAACGGCGTCGGCAAGACCACGCTGGTAAGTTCCGTGCTGGGCTTCAATCCGCCGCGCTTTGGGCGTGTGCGGTTCAATGGCGAGGACATCACCCGCGCCCAGTCGTTCGAAATCGTGCGGCGGGGCATCGGCCTGGTGCCCCAGGGCCGCCGGCTGTTCGGTTCGCTTTCAGTGGAGGAAAACCTGAGAGTGGCCGAACGGGGCGGTGGCCGGCGCGGCTGGAGCATCGAGCGCGTGTTCGATCTGTTCGAGCGCCTGCGCGAGCGGCGCCGTCAGCGGGCCCGCACCCTCTCCGGCGGCGAGCAGCAGATGCTGGCCATCGCCCGCGGCCTGATGACCAACCCGCACTGTCTCATCATGGACGAACCCACGGAGGGCCTGGGGCCCCTCATCATCGGCCAAGTGCAGGAGGTGATTCGCCGGCTCAAGCACGACGGCCTGGCGATCCTGTTGGTGGAGCAGAACGCAACCGTGGCCCTGCGGCTGGTGGACCACGTCCTGATCATGAGCAAAGGCAAGGTCGTGCATTCCTCCACGCCGGCGGAGCTGATCGCCAATGAGGCGGTCAAGTCCCAGTATCTCGGCCTGTGAGGGCGGCGCTGCCGGCGCTGCATGCGGGATGGCGGCCTGAAGCCGCTGAGGATGCCGGCTGCCGAGCCGGCCATTGCGAAGTGAGGACGGCGCCGAGGCGCGACGTTCACTCCCGAAGGAGCCCCATGCAAGCTCGCGAGCGCGACAGGCGGCACGAGATGGCAATGGAGTGGGACGTGCCGATCCGGATGGACGACGGACTGGTGCTGCGCGCGGACGTGTTCCGGCCGGCCGGCCAGGGCCATTCCCCGGTGCTCCTCTCCTACGGCCCTTACGCCAAGGGGCTGGCCTTCCAGGACGGCTATCCGAGCGCTTGGCAGCGCATGGTGGCCGAACATCCGGACGTCGCCCACGGCTCCAGCAACCGCTATCAGAACTGGGAGGCCGTGGACCCGGAGAAATGGGTGCCGGACGGGTACGTCTGCGTGCGGGTCGATTCCCGCGGCGCGGGCCGGTCGCCGGGCGTGGTGGACCCCTTCAGTCCGCGCGAAACGAGGGACTTCTATGCGTGCATCGAGTGGGCGGCGGTGCAGCCCTGGTGCAACGGCAAGGTGGGGCTGAACGGCATCTCGTACTATGCCATCAACCAGTGGCACGTGGCCTCGTTGCAACCCCCGCACCTGGCGGCGATCTGCGTCTGGGAGGGCGCGGCCGACTGGTACCGGGACATGACGCACCACGGCGGCATCCTCTGCACGTTCTGGGCGAACTGGTTCGACATGCAGGTGAAGACGGTGCAATACGGCCTCGGCGAACGCGGGCCGCGCAGCCGGGTCACAGGCGCGCTGGTCTGCGGCGACGAGACGCTGCCGGAACGGACGCTGCAGCGGAACCGCTGCGACTTCGGCGACGAGATTCTGGCCCATCCGCTCGACGACGCGTACCACCGGCAACGCTCGCCGGACTGGGAGCGCATCACCGTGCCGCTGCTGTCCGCCGCGAACTGGGGCGGGCAGGGGCTGCACCCGCGGGGCAACTTCGAGGGCTTCACGCGCGCCGCCTCCCGTCAGAAGTGGCTCGAAGCGCACGGACTGGAGCACTGGACGCACTTCTACACGGACTACGGGCTGGGCCTGCAGAAGCGGTTCTTCGACCATTTCCTGAAAGGCAGCGCCAACGGCTGGGACGAGCAGCCCCGCGTGCTGCTGCAGGTGCGACACCTGGACGGCTTCGTCGCACGGGGCGAGACCGAATGGCCGCTCGCGCGCACGCAGTGGACCCGCTGGCATCTCGACACGGCCGACGGCAGCCTGGGGCTCTCGCCGGCCCGCAAGGCTGGCAGCGTCTCCTACGATGTCGCCGGCGACGGCGTGACGTTCGTGTCCCGTCCGCTGGAGCGGGAAACCGAGATCACGGGGCCGCTCGCGGCGCGGCTATTCGTCTCGTCCTCCACCCGCGACGCGGACCTGTTCCTGGTGGTGCGGCTCTTCACGCCGGACCTGCGGGAGGTGGTGTTCATGGGCGCGATCGATCCGCACACGCCCATCGCGCAAGGCTGGCTGCGCGTCTCCCAGCGCAGGCTCGATCCCAAGCTGTCCACGGAGTACCGGCCCTACCACACGCACGATGCGCCGCAGCCGCTCACGCCGGGGGAAATCGTGGCGGTCGACGTGGAGATCTGGCCGACCTCGATCGTGGCGCCGCCCGGCCACCGGCTGGCGCTGACGGTGCGCGGGCGCGACTACGAGTGGGGGACGGCGACCGGCCTGCGGCTCTCGAACTTCAAGAACGAGCTGCGCGGCTGCGGGCCGTTCCTGCATGACGATCCGCGCGATCGCCCCGCGGCGATGCTGGGCGGGCGGACGACGCTGCACGTGGGGCCGGAGCATCCCTCGCACCTGCTGCTGCCGGTCATCCCCGCGCGGACTTGATCGCTCCCTCCGCGCGGGGCGCTGCCGGAGGCGCTGTGCGGCGGCGGACGGGGGCACAAGCCCGCCACGGCGCCGGCTGATTACGACATGGTGCGCAAGCGGAAGGCGAACAACCTGACCCTTCACGCCCTTGGTTCCGCTGTGGTTCCCCCTATGTAATTGGTTGATTTCCCCTGGTTTTCCCTTGACGGCTGTATGTTATAGCATACAATAGAATATGGCGGCGTCAGAGCGGCGATTAGTCAATTACCGGGATGGACGAGGCCGTGAGCCCTTTTCGGTATGGCATTTGAAGTTGGCCGACCGCAGGGCGCAGGCACTAATTCTAGCGCGCTTAAATCGCCTTCGCGCTGGGAACTTTGGCGCTTGCGAACCGGTTGGAGGCGGGGTTTTTGAATTGAAAATTGACCACGGCCCCGGCTACCGCGTCTATTTTGGGCGGGACGGGCGGTCAGTCGTTGTTTTGTTGTGTGGTGGCGTCAAGTCCTCACAGGATAAGGACATAGAAACTGCGAAACGCTACTGGGAGCTGTACAAGGAGGCAAGATGAAGAATCCACGCCAAGGCCGCGAGTTTCAGGAATATGTCCAGGATTTCATTCGGGACCCAAGCCGCGCCGCCGAATACCTGAACGCCGCCGCTGAGGATGGCGACAGCGCCGCATTTCTCATTGCGCTGAAAGATGTTCTCGATGTTCACGGGAGCCTTTCCGCACTTTCTCGCGAGACAGGACTCAACCGGGCCAATCTGCACAAGATGCTAGGCGGCAAGAGCAGCCCCCGCATGGACACGCTTAAAAAGGTGCTGCGCAGCGTCGGCCTTCGCTTTACGATTGAGGCTATCAATGCGGGCACCACCGCTGGCAGCCGCAGTCGCGCGCACCTACCGCAGGCCGAGCGGCACACAAGACGGGCCGCTACACGCTGACGCCCGGCGGTGATAATCCCAGGGTAATCCTAAAACAAGAACCCAGCCGCGCCTGCGCCGCACCCGCCCGGGCTCAGCGCCCCGTGGCGCGCGGAGCCGCCCCGCGCGGCGGCAGCTTGGGCAGCAGCAGACCCTGCGCATCCAGCATCGGGATGATGCCGCCGGCCGCCAGGATGTCCCGCAGGTTCTGGGGGAACGGGCGCCCCTTGAGCACCTTCTTGCTGCGGGCATTTCGCACCGTGAACGCCTCGAAGTCCACTTCGGCAATGTCCCCTTCCTCGAAGGCCGCGTGCACGCCGGGCACTTCCATCGCCCACAACCCGAAGTTGACGCTGTTGCGGAAGCACAGTCCGTTGATGGATTCCGCCAGCACGCAGACAATGCCGGTGCCCTTCACGGCGCGGGAGGCCGGCCGGCCGGAGCCCATGCCGAAGTTCCGGCCGGCGACAATGACGTCCCCCGGCCGCACCTGCTGCACCCAGCCGGGCCGGTTGGCTTCCATGACGTGCTTGGCCTGCTCCTCGGCCGGCATGAACACCACCGGCACGGGCAGCAGCAGATCGGTATTGATGTCGTTACCGAACTTCCAGGTCTTGCCTTTCAGCTTCATGGTCGGCTCCCCGCTGATCAGATGAATTCCCGCGGATCGGTGATGGTGCCTCGCAGGGCCGTGGCCGCCACGGTGGCCGGCGAAGCGAGGAAAATCTCGGCTTCCTGGCTGCCCATGCGGCCCTTGTAGTTGCGGGTGCTGGCCGTGATGCAGCGCTCGCCGGGCGCCAGCGCCCCCGCGCTCAGGCCCGCACAGGCCCCGCAGGTGGAGGCGGTGACGACGGCCCCGGCCTCCATCAGGTCGGCTATGTAACCGCGGCGCAGGGCCTCGCGGTAGATCGCCTGCGAGCCGGGCGTCACGATGAAGCGCACGCGGGAGTCCACGCGCCGGCCCTTCACGATCCGGGCCGCCACCTCCAGGTCGTCCAGGGTGCCGTTGGCGCAGGATCCGATGAAGGCCTGATCCACGCGTTCGCCAGCCGCTTCGCGCACGGGCCGTCCGTTCTTGACGATCGTATCCGGGTAGGCCACCAGCGGCTCCAGCGCGCTCAGGTCGATCGTGCGCACGTCGTCGTAGCTGGCGTCCGGATCGGGGAACTGCGGCTCAAAGGGCCGATCCGTGCGCGAGCGCAGGTACTCCTGGCACAGCTCGTCCGCCTCGAACGTGGCGAATTCCGCGCTGATCTCGGCGGACATGGTGCTGAGGGTGCGTCGCGCGTTGAGGCTCATGTTGGCCACGCCAGGGCCAGCGTACTCCACGTTCTGCGTGGCGTGGTCGCCGTAGACGTTCGCGATGTGGATGATGAGGTCCTTGGAGTTGAGCACGGGTGGCAGTGCGCCGTGGAACTCGTAACGCACCGTGGTGCCAACTTGGAACCAGGTCTTGCCCGTGGCCAGCACGTAGATCAGTTCCGGGCCCCCAATGCCGCGCGCGGCGCAATTGAACGCGCCCCCGCTGCACGTGTGGGAATCCACGCACACCAGCACCGTGCCAGGCAGAGCATAGCCGAAGTCGGCCACCAGCTGATGGGCAATGCCCTGATCCGGGCCCACGTCATGAAAGCGCTTGATCTTCTGATTGCGCACGAAGTCGCGACCGGTGGTGTGCAGGATTGCCGAGCGCTCGTCGCTGGCCGGTGCGATGTGGTCGAAGATCACGACGCACTTGTCCGGGCTCCAGACCTTCTTGGGCTCGCGCCAGTCGTGCGGCAGGAAATTCAGGTCGATCACGACGGCGGTTTCTACGTCCACCGTAACCACCTCGCCCGGTGAGACTTTGGACACGCCCGCGGAACGGGCCAGAATCTTCTCGATCATGGTCATGCCCATCGTTCACCCTCCTCTTCTGCCGGGTTGCTGCGTGCGGCGGGGCCGGGCCGATGCCCCGCCGGGAGCGCGTGGACGCCCCGACTCACCGAAGGGGGCAAGCGCAAAGCGCCGCCCCCAAGACGGCCATCGTGCGCCCGGGGCTCTCAGACGGCAAGCGACCGCTCTGCCGGCTGCACTGCCCGTGCGCGCCCGATCCAGCCTGTGCGTTGGCCGCTGTCCGCGCCGCGCCGCGCGGCCGTAAGCGCCCGCCGGCTGCGCTTTGACAAGCGGGGAAGCCCCAGGTTAGCGTGGTGGGCCCTCACCAGACCCAGACCGTCCTCGGCTCGGCAAAGCACGGTAGACCGACGGCTTGAGGGAGCAGGAGTCGGTTGCTGTGCGGAATCCGCGAGGGCTGATTGGGTGCCCACGCCAGCACCGCGACAGGCCCGGCTGCCCTGGCCCCTGTACGGCTATCTGGACGCGGATCGCTTGCCTGCGAGGCTTCCATGGAAAAGCAAAGTACCGTCTTCCGGCGGTTGCTGAAGGCGCCCGAGCTGCTGGACGTGATTGCCGTCGGCACGGCCCACCAAGCCCAACTGGCGCAGTTGGCCGGCTTCAAGGCGATTGCAATCTCCGGCGCATTGACCAGCGCGCACATCCTCGGAATGCCCGATTCGGGGTTTCTCACGCTCACCGAGCTGGTGGAGAACACCCAGCGCATCTGCCGGGCCGTGAACATCCCGGTGTTCGTGGATGCCGATACCGGACACGGCAACGCCATCAACGTGCGCCGCACGATCGAGCAGCTCATTCGCGCCGGCGCGGCGGGCTGCTTCATCGAGGATCAGGTGGCCCCGAAGCGCTGCGGCTTCGTGAAAGGCAAGGAACTGATTTCCCTCGAAGAGGCCGTCGGCAAGTACCGCGCAGCCTCGGACGTCCGCAACGAGATGGACCCGGACTTCGTGCTCGTCTCCCGCACCGATGCCCGTGGGGCCGTGGGCGGGAGCCTGGAGGAGGCGATCCGCCGTAGCCGCGCCTACCGGGCGGCCGGGGTCGACGTGCTCTACGTGGAAGCGCTGCAGAACCGCGCGGAGCTGCGCACCGTGCGCGAGGCCTTCCCCAATGAGCTCCTGATGGCCACGGCGATCGCGATCGATCCGCCGCTCACCGACGAGGAGCACCGCGAGTACGGGCTGTGCCTGACGCTGGCCTTCGCGGCCACGGCGGGCTCGGTGGCCCAGTACGACTTCCTGATGGACTACAAGAAGCGGGGGCAGATCGCCAACACCGAGCTGCTGGCGCGCACGCGCAACCACCCCATGGGCGGCTTCGGCATCTTCGACCTGACAGGGTTCTCCAAGGTGACCGAATGGGAGCGCAAGTACCTCCCGCCGGAAAAGCTGGCCGCTTACGATAGCTCGCTCGGGCTCTACGATCCCCGCAGCCGCAAGGCCGTGGCCGGCGCAGTCAAGGCCGCCAGCGACTAGCGCGGTGGGGAGACCCGGGCGCCCACGCCGCCCGGCCCGCAAGCCGGAGCCGGTCGACGCCGTGGGCGCGCGTTTCATGCGAACCGGGGGAGGAGCTTGCCGCCTGCGGTGTGCCCGCAGACCGGCTTCGATGTTCGACCCAGAGGGGACCTTATGAAGATCTTGCCGCAGCCCGCAGCCAACTCTTCCGCCGCCCTGCGCCACCGGTCGGGCAAGGGCCTGGCCTGGACGCTGCTGGCCGCCCTGCTCCTGGGGGCATGGCTCGCCCCGGCCAGCGCGTGGGCCCAGACCAAGGACGACTTCCAATTCGTCGATCCCGGCATCGCCAAAGTCTATCGGGATCAGAAGGGCTACTTCGCCGACGATCCAAAGTGGCGGGAGATGACCTATCCGCGCATCCAATGGCCCAAGAAGGGCGAGCGCGTGCCCGATTTCGAGGTGCTTGTGACGCCGGCCTTTCCGTTCTGGCTGGACGCCATGCGCAAGTGGGCCCAGGACGCCGAGAAAATCGGCCTTAAGTACAAGATCACCCAGGTCTCCCTCACGCGCTGGCTGGACAGCGTGAACAAGCACTACTACGGCGACGTGGAGCTGCACCCGGCCGTGCCGCGCGTCGAGCGCATGGACCCCTCCGAATGGCTCACCTCGCGCGCCTACGGGCCTGACCGGCGCAACTATGGGGAATGGGTCAATCTGGAGTACGACAAGTTCATCCGCGCCCAGGCTGGCGCCAGCACCCGCAAGACGCGGCTCACGCTGGTGCAGGATGCTCAGGCGGTGCTCGCCGACGACCTGTACATCACGCAGCTCGGCTGGGGCCCCTCCATCGTGCAGGCCTATAACAGCGCGGACTGGGAGGGCGTGGTCAAGGCGCGCGGGTTCGGCATCTCCGATTCCAACATGTTCTGGACGTATCTCAAGGCCAAGCCCAAGGGCTCGCGCCACCGCATCGTCGTGGGCACGCGGGACCTGGTCGATACGCTCAATATCACCGGCGCGGGCAACCTGTTCCGCGCCATCGGGCGCATGATCTACGACCGGCTGGGCTACCTGGATGAGCAGCTGAACACCGTTCCCTGGGCCCTGGAATCCTGGGAAAACGTGGACGACCGCACGTGGGACGTGGTGCTGCGCGATGGCATGAAATTCCACGACGGCAAGCCCGTCACGCTGGACGATCTCAAGTTCACGCTCGACTTCATGATGAAGTATGAGCGCGGCATCTTTTGGACGGCCAACCAGTATCTGGAGTCGGCCGAGATCCTCGATCCCAAAGCCCGCACGATGCGGCTGCGCTTCAAGCAGCCCTATGCCGAGTTCGAGACCTCCTTTGTGGTGCTGAACGTGATCCTGCCCAAGCACCTGTGGGAGGGCCGGATGGAGAAGGAAAAGCTGACCGATCCCCGCCAGCTTGCAATCACCCAGCCGATCGGCAGCGGGCCCTTCAAGTTCGTCCGCCATCGCAAGGACACCGAGCTGTTGCTGGCGGCCAACAAGGAGCACTTCACGGCGCCGCAGATCGACGAGCTGCTCTACGTGGTGGTGCCCAGCGTCGATGGGGAGCTGGGCCGACTGGAATCGCGCGAGATCGACTTCACGGAAGACCTCAACCTGACGCCCAGCCAGGCCAAGCAGCTGACCGGGATCAAGCACCTGACGATCGTGCGCTCGCAGGACATCAACTGGTTCCATGCCGTGCCACGCACATCCTGGCTGCCCTTCCGCGACTATCAGTTCCGCCTAGCCTGGCAGCACCTGTTCGACCGGGAATTCCTGGTCAAGGTGGTCTGGGAAGGCGAGGGGCGCGTGCCCGCCTCCAATACGTTCCTCGTGGATACCAACCCGTGGAACAACCCTAAACTACCACCCGTGCCTGCCTTCGACCTGGAGAAGGCGCGGCAGATCCTCAAGGATGCGGGGTATAGCTGGGACAGCGAGGGCAGACTGCTGTATCCCGATCCGGACAACAAGGCGTTCATCGAGCGCGTGAACCAGGTCGTCAAGCCCGGCTACCACTGGGGCGGGCTGAAGATGGCTCCGCGCTGATCCCGGCCTCATCTGCGAGGGGCGTTCCGCGGCGCACCGGCGACGGTCGCACGCGGAACGCCGCTCCGCAGAGCCAAGCAGGTGACAATGGGAGGGCTGCGTCGCTACATCTTGCGCCGGCTGGTCACCCTGGTGTTCGTGGTGCTGTGCCTGCTCACGATCATGTTCGCCCTGTTCAAGCTGCTGCCGGGCGACCCCACCGCGATTTTCGTCGACAACAATTTCTCGCTGGAGATGATCGATCGCACGCGGCACGCGTGGGGTCTGGATGCGCCCTGGTACGTGCAGTACGGGCGCTACATGCTCAACATGCTGAGCTTCGACTTCGGCACCTCGTTCTTCCAGGTGGCGCCGGTCAAGGGCATCGTGGCGGAAAAGCTGGCCAATACCTGCGCCATGATGCTGCCGGCGTTGTTCCTCAGCGTGATCCTGGGAACGGTGATCGGGGCGGTGGCGGGCTGGAAGCGCGGCTCGGCGTTCGAGTCCGGCACGATCATCACGTTCCTGTTCCTGCGCTCGGCCCCCTCGTTCTTCGTGGGGATCATGATGCTGATGGTGTTCAGTTACCAGTTGCACTGGCTCCCCTCCGGCGGGATGGTTTCCCCCGGTTCGGCCGGCGCATTCTGGGACATGGTGTTGTCGCTGGATTTCCTCAAGCACCTGATCCTGCCCACGCTGGTGGTGTTCAGTCGGGAGGTGACCGGCCCGGCGCTGCTGCTGCGCAGCAGCATGCTGGAGGTGAAGGGCAGCGACTTCCTGGATGTGCTGCGCGCCAAGGGGCTGCCGCCCGCGGCGATCATTGTGCACGCCACGCGCAATGCACTGCTGCCGCTGGTGACGTACGTGGCGGTGACGACCGGCTTCATCTTCCAGGGCCAGGTGGTGCTGGAGATCATCTTCGCCTGGCCGGGCGTGGGCCGCGAGCTGGTGACGGCGCTGAACGACTTGGACTACCCGGTGGCGCAGGCGGCGTTCTACCTGATGGCCCTGACCATCCTGTTCCTCAACTTCATCGCGGACGTGCTGTACGGGCTGGTTGACCCGCGCATCACGTATCATTGAACGCACGGCGCAGGTCCTGATCGCAGCGGCGACGAAGCAGATCCATGAGCGAACCGCACCCGATCGTTTCAACGAGTGGGCCCGTGGCGGCCCAGGCCCTCTCCGTGAGGGCCGTGCGCGCGACCATCCGGCGCCGCACCTCGCTGCTGCGCCTGACGCTGGCCAGCCTGCGCGTGATCGGGAAAGACCCCCTGGGGGCGGTCGGCCTGGTGCTGGTGGTGATGTTCGTGGCCATGGCCCTGGCCGCGCCGCTGATCGCGCCGTTCGGCCCGTTCGACGTGGTCTATCACGCGGACAAGTCCGTGGTGCGGCTTTCCGTGCCCACGCTGACCAACTGGCTGGGCACGACCAACCAGGGCATGGATGTCTACAGCCAACTGCTCTGGGGGTCCCGCGTTGCGCTGACGGTGGGCATCCTCTCGGCGATCGGCAGCGTGGTCATTGGCACGCTGGTGGGACTCTTTTCCGGCTACTACGGGGGCTGGCTGGATGAAGTGCTGATGCGCATCACGGACGTGGCCTTCGGCATTCCGTTCCTGCCCTTCGCCCTGATCGTCATCTCGATCACCACGCCCAGCCTGACCGTGGTGATCCTGCTGGTGATCTTCTTCCTCTGGCGCACCACCGCGCGCGTGATCCGCTCCCAGGTGCTGAGCCTGCGCGAGCGGCCGTTCGTGTGGGCAGCGCGCGCGGCGGGTACGCACGAGGTCAAGATCCTCTTCTACCACATCGCGCCCAACGTGCTGCCCCTGAGCTTCCTGTACATGGCGATCGGCGTCTCGGCGGGAGTGTTCCTGGAAGCGGCGCTGAGCTTCCTGGGCTTCGGCGATCCGCACGTCGTGAGCTGGGGCTCCATGCTCAATGGGGCGTTCAACGCTGGAGCGATGCGCAATGCGTGGTGGTGGGTGCTGCCGCCGGGCCTGTGCCTGAGCCTGCTGGTCACGTCCAGCTTCATGATCACGCGCGCCTACGAGGAGATGATCAACCCGCGCCTGAGGGACATCTAGGCCATGGCCGTGCTGGAGGTGAGCGACCTGCGCGTGTACTTCCGCACCGCCAAAGGCCCGTCCAAGGCCGTGGACGGCGTCTCCTTCGCCATCCATGAGGGCGACTACCTGGGCTTGGTGGGCGAATCGGGCTGCGGCAAGTCCACCATCGCCAAGGCGATCCTGGGCATCCTGCCGCCGAACGGGGAAATCGCCGGGGGCAGCATCCGCTTCGGCGGGCGCCTGCTGAACACGCTCAGCGACCGGGAGCTCAACGAGATCCGCTGGAAAGAGATCTCGCTCGTGCCCCAGAGCGCGATGCACTCCTTCGACCCAGTCTATCGCATCGAGCAGCAGCTCATCGAGGCCTACGCGGCCCACCGGCGGGCTTCCTCGCGCACGATGCAGGCGCGCGCCGCGGAGCTGTTCCAGATGGTCGGCCTGGATCCTGCGCGGCTGAAGGACTATCCGCACCAGTTCAGCGGCGGCATGCGCCAACGCGCCATGATCGCCATGGCGCTGGTGCTGGACCCCGTGCTGATCATCGCCGACGAGCCCACGACGGGCCTGGACGTGATCGTGCAGGACCAGATCCTGGTGCGGCTGAAGGAAATCCACGAGCGTCTGCGCAAGACCATGCTCTTGATCACGCACGACCTGGCCGTCGTCTCGGAGAACTGCAACCGCATTGCGGTCATGTATGCCGGCAAGCTGATGGAGTACGGCGACCGCGTCGTGTTCCGCCAGCCGCAGCACCCCTACACGCTGGGCCTGGTCAACGCCTTCCCATCCATCGGGGAGGAGATGCGCGAGCTGATCTCCATTCCCGGCGCGCCGCCGGACCTGATCGCGCCGCCGCCGGGCTGCCGCTTTCACGAGCGCTGCCCGTTTGCCACGGAGCAGTGCAGTGCCGAGGAGCCGGTGCTGCGGGAGGTCGGCCCCGGTCACGTTTCGGCCTGCCACCACCTGGATCGGATCGAGGAGTTCCGGGTCGCCGCGCGGGACGCCGCCACCTGGGCCGGCGCCTGAGCGCGACCCGCCGGCGCCCGCGCGCAGTGGGCGCCCCGCTGCCGGCCGCAGCCGGCGCACCGGCTGCCGTGCCCGTCAGCGGTGGCGCGGGTCGTATACCCCGAGCGATTGCTCGTAGCGTTCCAGCCGCTCCTTGGGCAGGTAGGCCCGCTCCCATTCCACTACCTGCGGAAAGCCCGTCAGGTCGAAGATGCCGAAGCCGGCGAGCGGATGGCCCTCGTAGCGTGCGGTGAATTCGTTGTAGGCATCCTCGCCGCGCTGCCGGTAGTCCTTGAGAAACTCGTACATGGCGATGGAGGCGATGCGCGCAATGTGGATGCCCGTCATGGACAAGCCCAGGTCGATCATCTCCTGGCGGCTGAGCGGCGGTTTGATGGCGTACTGGGTGGCGATCAGCAGGCAGTCGGGCAGGGCCGCGCGCACCGCGCGAATCTCCTCGCGCGATTGCAGGGCCTCGGCGTAGAAGATGTCCACGCCGGCCTCCAGGTAGGCCTTGCCGCGCCGGATCACCTCCTCCACGCTGCCACCGACGGCCCCGCGCGCGTCCGTGCGCGCCATCAGCATGAAGTCCGGGTCCAGCTCGTCGCGCACGTCGGCCGCGGCGCGGTACTTGCCCACGGCCTCTTCCAGGGGGATCAGCTCCTTGCCTTTGACAAAGCCGCAGCGCTTGGGAAAGACTTGGTCCTCGATGAACAGGCAGGCCGCGCCGGCGCGGATCACGGAGTCCACGGTGCGGCGCACGTTGATGGCGTTGCCGAAGCCCGTGTCGCAGTCCACCAACACCGGGATCTCCACGGCACGGCAGATGCGCTCCACGTTCTCTACCAGCTCAGTCAGGGTGATGAAGCCCGCATCGGGCAGGCCCAGCAGGTGCGTGCTGGTGTTCGAGCCGGAGATGCCGAAGGCCTGGAAGCCGGCACCCTGGCTGAGCTGAGCGTGATGTGCGGTGGCGCCCCAGATGGTGGTGAGGATCTGGCTGTCCTCGAACAGCTTGCGCAGGCGGGTGCTTTTCTTTTCCATGGCGCGCTCCTTTCGGCGTGGGTGATGGTTGGCCGGCCCCCCAGCCGGGACGGACGCGGCTGGCGCGGGCGCGATCAATCATAGAGATGACAGGCCACCTGGCGCCCGTCGGGCTGGGCCCGCAGCGCCGGCTCCTCCACGCGGCAGCGGGCCATCACGGCGGGGCAGCGCGGATGAAACCGGCAGCCGGCCGGCATATGGATCGGATTGGGGACGGCGCCCTGCAGGTGGATGCGCTTGCGGGTGCCATCGCCCGCCATCACGGGAATGGCGGCCACCAAGGCCTGCGCATACGGGTGGCGGGGGTCGTGCAGGATGGCGGCAGTGGCACCGATCTCCACGATCTTGCCCAGGTACATCACGCCTACGCGCGTGCAGACCTGCTTCATGGTGGACAGGTCGTGCGAGATGTAGAGCATGCCCATCTCCAGCTCGCGCGTGAAGAAGCGGAGCAGGTTGAGGATGCCGGCGCGGATGGACACGTCCAGCATGGAGACCGGCTCGTCGGCCACCAGAAAGCGGGGCTCCACCCCGATGGCCCGGGCGATCGCCACGCGCTGGAGCTGTCCGCCGCTCAGCTCGTGGGGGTAGCGGGCCAGATAGCTTGCGGGTGGCCGCAGCCCGGCGCGTTCCAGGGCCGCCACCACCTTGGCCAGGTGGAACTCCTCGTCCCCCGGGAAGTGCACTGCAATGGGCTCGCGTACGCTCTGGAACACCGTCAGGCGCGGATTGAGAGACTCGTAGGGGTTCTGGAATACGATCTGGGCGTTGCGCCGGAACGTCTTCAGGCGCCGCGCGTTGCGGATCGAGGCAAGATCCTCGCCCATGAAGCGGATGGCGCCGCCGCTCGGCTCGTAGAGCTTGAGCAGGGTCATGCCCGTGGTGGACTTGCCGCAACCGCTCTCCCCGGCCAGTCCGAGCACCTCGCCCTGCTTGATGGAGAAGCTCACGCCGTCCACGGCCTTGAGGTTAAGCCGCTCCCCGCGCCCCAGCAGCTCCCGCAGAAAGCCCCGGCTGAGCGGGAACCACTTGGTCAGGCGCTCCACCTCGATCACGGCCGGGCGGGCACCCGCACTCGCCGCACCGGCTTGTGGCAAGGGCATTTCCATGGGCCTTAGCGGGCGTGACCGGGTGCGGCGGGCCTGCCTGCGCGGGCGCGCAGCAGCGGCAGGCGCCCCGGCAGGGCGGGGCCCTGCTCCGGCAGCACCGGGTGGCAGATGCCGCGCCCGGCAGCGTGGCAGTGCCGGATGCCCTGCTCCTGCACCGCGCGGCGGATGTGTGTGCGGCGGATATGCACGTGCGTCTCGGCGCTGCGGACGCTGGTGGTGGCGCCCATCGCCGCTCTCCTCTCAGGGTCGCAGGCCCATGGAGCCGCGAGCCGGGCGCCCATGCACCCGGACTCGCCCCGTTGCCGTCTCTCCCTGGCTGTGGCGCATCATAGGCACAACGACTGCCCGCCGTCGAGGGCCGGGGCGTGGGTCGCGCCGGCCGGCCGCATGGGCCGCGGGGCTCGCACAGCTTGTCCCGCCAGCGCGGCAGTGATAGGGACCGCTCAGGCTGTCTCGCGGCGCGGGCGGCTGGCCACGACCGCCGCGCGCCCCCTGGCTCCAGACTCGATTCCCACCCCACCGGAGGCCCGCATGCCCCCAGCCCGCACGATGTTCGAGAAGGTCTGGGATGACCACGTGGTGGCCGATCTGGGCCAGGACACCTGCCTGATCCACATCGACCGGCACTTCCTGCACGAGCTGAGCGGCACGATGTCGTTCAAGGAGCTGGACGACCCGCCCCGGCCCGTGCGCCACCCGGAGCTCACCTTCGCGACGCTGGACCATGTGATCGAGACCCTGCCCGGGCGCGGGTACACCACGCGCATCCCGGGCGGCGACGGATTCATCAGCGGCCTGCGCGAAGGCACCCGCAAGCACGGCCTGCGTCTGTTCGACCTCGAGCACCCCTACCAGGGCATCGTTCACGTGGTCTCCCCGGAGCTGGGGATCGCCCTGCCGGGCACGACGCTGGTGTGCGGAGACAGCCACACCTGCACCGTGGGCGGGGTGGGGGCGCTGGCCTGGGGCATCGGCTCCACCGAGGGCGGCCACGTGCTGGCCACGCAGACCCTGCTGCTCACCCGCCCGCAGACCATGCGGGTGAACTTCGAGGGCACGCTGCCCACGCACGTGAGCGCGAAGGACCTGGTGCTGCACCTGATCGGGCGCATCAGCGCGGATGGCGGCAACGGTTACGCGGTGGAATACGCCGGCAGCGCGGTGCGTGCCCTGGGCGTGGAGGGCCGCCTCACGCTGTGCAACATGGGCATCGAGTTCTCCGCCCGCATGACCTTCGTGGCCCCGGACGACACCACGCTGTCCTACCTGGCCGGCCGCCCCTTCGCCCCCAAGGGCCGGGCCTGGGAGCAGGCGGCGGCGTACTGGCGCGCCCTGCCCAGCGACCGCGGGGCCCGCTTCGACCGGGAAGTGCGCATCGATTGCAGCGGCCTGGCGCCGCAAGTGACCTGGGGCACCAGCCCGGAGCAGGAAACCGGCGTCGACGGTCACGTGCCCGACCCCGCCCGCGCCGCGGACCCCGTGGCGCGCCAGGGCATGGAGCGCGCCCTGAGTTACATGGGCCTGCAGCCGGGCCAGGCGCTGGCGGGCCTGCCGATCGAGGGCGCCTTCATCGGCTCCTGCACCAACAGCCGGCTGGACGACCTGCGGGCCGCGGCGGCCGTGCTGAAAGGCGGGCGCGTGCCCGCGGGGGTCAAGGCCATCTGCACCCCGGGCTCCACCCAGGTCAAGCGCGCCGCGGAGGCGGAAGGGATCGACCGCATCTTCCGCGCGGCGGGCTTCGAATGGCGGGAGTCGGGCTGCTCGTTCTGCATGAGCGGCGGCGTGAAAGGCGAAGGCTTCGGCGTGCAGCAACGCGTCGTCTCGACGACCAACCGCAACTTCGAAGGGCGCCAGGGGCCGGGCGTGCGCTCGCATCTGGCCAGCCCGGTCACGGTGGCGGCCTCCGCGCTGGCCGGGCGCATCGCCGACGTGCGTCACCTGAGGGCATAGCCATGGAGCGCTTCACGAGCCTGACCGGAGTGGCCGCGCCGCTCATGCGCCACAACGTGGACACCGATGCCATCATCCCGGGCCGGGAACTGATGAAGGTCAGCAAGACCGGCTTCGCGGAAGGCCTCTTCGCCAACTGGCGCTACAGCGACGGCGAGCGCAAGGAGGATCCGGGCTTCCTGCTCAACCGCTCGCCCTACCGCCAGGCGGTGATCCTGCTGGCCGGGCACAACTTCGCCTGCGGCAGCTCGCGGGAAGTCGCGGCCTGGGCCCTGCGCGACTTCGGCATCCGCTGCGTGATCGCGCCCAGCTATGGTCACATCTTCCACGCCAACTGCTTCCGCAACGGCATGTTGCCGGTGACGTTGCCCATTGCGCAGGTGGAGGCCATCGCGGCCCAGGTCGAGCAGTCGGGCGGCCAGCAGCCCGTCACCGTGGACCTGGAGTCCTGCACGGTCACCGCTCCGGATGGCCAGCGCTTCCCCTTCACCCTTGCCGATTTGCACCGCACGGCGTTGCTCGAAGGCCTGGATGCCATCTCGAGCACCCTGCGCCATGCGGACCGCATCGCGGCGTACCAGGCGCGGGACCGCGCCCGGCGGCCGTGGGTGTACGACGTTCCCGCAGGCTGAGCCGTGCCGGCCCCGGCGCAGCCCGCTCGCCGGAGTCCGACGCCCAGCTTCCACTGGAGGTGCCCATGGGCATGACGATGGCTGAGAAGATCCTGGCCCGCGCATCCGGCCGGCGCACGGTCCGCCCCGGCGAGTTCGTCACGGCGGAGATCGACGTGATCATGGGGCACGACCGCTCGTTCCCCAAGGCCTACGAATACCTGATGAATATCGGCATCGAGCGCGTGGCCCATCCCGATCGCATCGTGGTCATCACCGACCACCGTGTGCCGGCGATGACCGTGCTGGATGCGGAGATCCAGAAGCGCATCCGGGGCTACGTGAGCAAGCTGGGCATCCGCCATTTCTACGATGCCGGCGAAGGCATCTGCCACACCGTGCTGCCGGAGAAGGGGCACGCGTTGCCCGGCAGGCTGATCGTCGGGGGGGACTCCCACACCACCACCTACGGTGCGCTAGGCGCCGCCTCCTGTGGCCTGGGCTTCTCCGAGCTGGCCTATGCCATGTGCAAGGGCCAGCTCTGGTTCCAGGTGCCCGAGACCATCCGCTTCGAGCTGCGCGGCAAGTTGGGCAAGGGCATCACTTCCAAGGACGTGATGCTGCGCCTGATGGGTGAGCACACCGCGGAGGTGGCGCAGTACAAAGCCGTCGAGTTTGGCGGTGCAGTCGCCTCGGCAATGAGCGTGGATGGCCGCATGACGATGAGCAACATGGGCGTGGAGATGGGGGCGAAGTTCGCCTTCTTCGCGGCCGACGAGAAGACGGTGGCCTACTTGCGCGGGCGCAGCCCCGAGCCGGTGCGGCCCTTCGGCCCGGACGCGGACGCGAGCTACCTGGCCGTGCACACGCTGGACGTCACCGGCATGGAGCCCCAGGTGGCCCTGCCGCACAACCCGGACCACGTGAAGCCCATCTCCCAGGTCGGCGAGATCCGCATCGACCAGGCCTTCATCGGTTCGTGCACCAACTCGCGCACGGAGGACCTGGAGCGGGCGGCCTCTATCCTCAAGGGCCGCAAGGTGCACCCCGGCACCCGCCTGCTGGTGATTCCCGGCTCGCGCGAGGTGCTGATCAACTCGACTCGCAACGGCGTGATCCAGATCCTGGCCGAAGCCGGGGCCATGATCGCCACGCCGGGTTGCGGCCCCTGCGGCGGCGGCTCGACCGGCGTGCTGGGGCCCGGCGAGAACGGCATCGCCTGCACCAACCGCAACTTCAAGGGCCGCATGGGCAGCACAGAGAGTTTCAACTACCTGGCCTCGCCGGAAACCGTCGCGGCCTCGGCCATCGAGGGTCGCATCGCGGACCCACGCAAATACCTCCCCTGACGGCGCGCGGCATCCCCGCGCGCAGCGCGGGAGCCCGATCCAGGAGCCACTCCATGCCGATTCGGATCAAGGGCAGGGTCTGGAAGTTCGGCCCTGACATCAATACGGACTACATGGCCCCCAGCTTCAGCCAGAACCTGGACTGGGAGGAGATGCAGAAGACCATCCTGCACATCCACCCGCGCTTTCCCCGTGAGCACCGGCCGGGCGACGTGATCGTGGCGGACGCCAACTTTGGCTGCGGCTCGAGCCGCGAGAGCGCTCCGGCGAACCTGAAGCGGATGGGCATCGGCTGCGTGGTGGCCGAATCGTTCGGGCGCATCTTCTTCCGCAACAGCATCGCCATCGCCTTCCCCGTGCTGATCTGCAAGGGGGTCGCGCAGGCGTTCGAGGAGGGCGACGAGCTGGAGCTGGATTTCAACGGCTCGCGCGTGCGCAACCTGACGCGCGGAACGGAGCTGGCGGGCCATCCGCTGCCGGCCGACCTGATTCACATCGTGGAGAGCGGGGGCATCCTGGAGCTGCTGCGGCAGGAAGGCGCCTCCGCCGCGCCGCGGGCCTGACTTGCCCCCGGCTTGCGGCACACGGAGCCTGCGCGGGGCGGGCGCGGCCCGGACGGCACCATTGGCCCCGGCCCCCGGACGCCCGCGCGGCGGACGATCCCAAGGCTCCGCCGGCAGTCAACCCTTTGGCGCAAGAGGCGACATCCCATGAAACGCAAGAGCACGATGCTGCGCGAGCTGTTGCAGGCGGGCGCAGCGCGGGATTCCATCGCAGTCGGCACGGCCCATCACGCCCAGCTCGCCCAAAAGGCCGGGCACACGGTCGTGGGCATCTCCGGTGCGCTCACCAGCGCCCATATCCTGGGGTTGCCCGATGCGGGCTTCCTCACCCTGACCGAGCTGGTGGAGAACGTGGAGCGCATCTGCCGCGCGGTGGAGATCCCCGTCACCGTGGACTGCGACACGGGCTTCGGCAACGCCATCAACGTGCGCCGCACGGTGGAGTCCGTCATCCGCGCCGGCGCAGCCGGGCTGTTCATCGAGGATCAGGTGGCCCCGAAGCGCTGCGGCTTCGTGAAAGGCAAGGAGCTGATCTCCCTGGAGGAGGCCGCCGGCAAGTACCGCGCGGCCGTGGACGTGCGCGATGCGCTGGACCCCGATTTCATCCTCATGGCGCGCACCGATGCCCGCGGAGCCGTGGGCGGCAGCCTGGCGGAGGTGCTGCGGCGCGGGGCGGCGTATCTTCAGGCGGGCGTGGACATCCTCTACGTCGAGGCGCTGCAGTCCCGCGAGGAGCTGCGCACCGTGCGCCAAGCCTTCCCGGACACGTGGCTGAAGGCCACCACGATGGCGATCAAGCCCCCGCTCACGGCGGAGGAGATCCGCTCGTTCGGCCTGGTGCTGCTGAGCTGCTTCCCCAGCCAACTCGGCTCCATGGCCATCTACGACTTCCTGGTGGAGTTCAAGCAGCACGGCACGGACGCCCTGACCGGGCTGTTCCAGGGCCGGCAGGATCACCCGCTGGCCGGCTTCGGCATCTTCGACCTGACCGGCTTCGCCAAGGTCACCGAGTGGGAACGCAAATACCTCGATCCGGCGAAGTTGGCGGCCTACGACAACTCGCTTGGCATGTACGATCCGCGCAACCGGGGCGAGCGCAAGCCGGCCGCGAAGGCTGCCGGGGACTAGCCGGTCGCGGAAACAGGGGCTGGCAGCTTCTGCGGATCACCCAGGATCTGGAGCACTGGACGGCCCGCCGCAGCCCGGCATTCAAGTTCAACGGTCTGCGAGCTTTCGGGAGCGAGCGGTTCTGCGAGTGCACCGGCTGGATACTGCATTCGGCCCGACCCGGTTCGGATCTGCTCAGTTGGAATCCGCTCAGGCGCCGCTTGTGACGGCGCGTAGCGGTGATTCTTGCCACCGGCTTCCACGACCTTTTGGCGCGGTGGTCGTCTGCCGCCACCGTCGCCGCTGTCCTGCTGCCCTCCGGCGGAGCCGCGTTGCAGGAGCCCGCACAAGGTCCATGCAGAGCGGTGTCGCGAAGCGATTCGCGTTCGAGAGGCTCCCTCCCTGGCAAGCGCCTGATCGGACTTCGTGAGGCAGGAGTGGGCAGGGGTCGCTGCGGGGGCGCGCACTCGTCGCGGGGCGCGGAGTTGTGCCATGATGAATGGAGGCCCTGCAGCCATTGCGACCGGCCCGGAGCCCCCGCGGCTCTGAGCGCACTGCTCGGTTTCCTCCTGGAAAGGGCTGCCCGTGACCGCGCCCCGCAAGGTGCACCTCGCATTCGACATCCCCGTCGTGGCGGAGTGCGACGTCTGCATCGTGGGCGGCGGCTCATCCGGCATCGCCGCGAGCATCGCCGCGTCCCGCGCGGGCGCCCATACGATCCTGGTCGAGCGCTACGGCTTCCTTGGGGGCACCTCCACGGCCGGTATGGTGGGGCCGTTCATGACCAGCTACTCCGCGGACGGCACGCAGCGCGTCGTGGGGGGCGTCTTCCAGGAGATGATCGACCGCATGGTGGAGCTGGGGGGCGCCATCGATCCCGCCCGCACCGAGGCGGGCTCGGCGTACTCGGCCTTCATCGAGCTGGGCCACGCCCATGTCACTCCGTTCCACCCCGAGGCGCTGAAGCTGGCGGCCATGGAGCTGGTGCAGGGCGCCGGCGTGCGCATCCTGTTCCACACCTCCTTCGTGCACGCCCTGCTGGACGCCGAACGCATCGAAGGCATCGTGGTGCACAACAAGGCCGGCCTGAGCCTGATCCGCGCGCGCAACTTCGTGGACGCCTCCGCGGATGCGGACGTGGCGGCCAATGCCGGCGTGCCCTACAGCAAGGGGCGATCCTCCGACGGCAAGATGATGCCCGCCACCCTGTTCATGCGCTTCGGCAACGTGGACGATGCCCGGCTGGAACAGTACGCCCGGGCGCATCCGGGCGAGCGGCTGTTCGAAGGCATCGTTCGTCAGGCGCGCGCCGAGGGCCGCTGGGATATCCCGCGTGAGTACCTGAACCTGTACCGCGAGCCGACTCCGGGCGAGTACCGCGTCAACATCACCCGCCTGCACGACATCGACGGCACCAACCCGGACGACCTCTCGCGCGCTGAGATCGAGGGACGTCGGCAAGGGCTCGCGGTATTCCGATTCATGAAGGCGAATTGTCCGGGACTGGAAAACGTCACGCTGCTGGAAATGGCTGCGCAGGTCGGCATCCGCGAGACCCGGCACATCCAGGGCCTCTATACGCTGACCGGCGAGGATGTGCTGGCGGGTCGGCGCTTCGAAGACGCCATCGCGCGCTGTGCCTATCCCATCGACATCCACGATCCGACGGGCTCGCGCGGCAAGCTGATCGGCCTCGGCAATTCGGCCGCGGATACCGAGCGGCAGGTGAAGCCCACCGCCCCGGCCTTTTACGATATTCCCTACCGCTGTCTGGTGCCGGTCCGGGTCAAGAACCTCCTGGTGGCCGGGCGGCCGATTTCCGCCACGCACGAGGCCGCCGCCTCGGCGCGGGTGATTCCCCCCTGCTACGCCACCGGGCAGGCCGCAGGCCTGGCGGCGGCGCTGTCGGTGCAACAGGACCACCTGGTGGCAAGTCTGGATGCACGGTTGCTGCGCGAGCGCCTGCGCGAGCAGGGGGCCATCGTGTAGCCGCCGTGCAGGGGCGATCGAATCCGCCATCAGCCGCTGGCAAGTGGGGGGCCGATTCGCGGTTGCGCGCGTCGAACCGCGTTCGTTCACTCGTTCTAATCTGGGAGCATACGATCATGGAACGGCATGCTGCTCAACGCCCCCACTGGGCCAATGCCTTGGGGGCACTCGCGCTCCTGCTGGCGCTCGCGCTGCTGGCCGCGCCTTCGCTGTATGCGCAAAAGAAGCTGATCGTCCTGGCCCATCGGGTGCACAAGATCGTCGCCACCGAAGGCGAAGGCGGGGACGTCGCCAAGGAATGGAGCCAGAAAACCGGGGTGGAGGTCGAGTGGCAGACGTTTTCCACCGGTCCGCTGCACGAGCGCCTGTTCCGCGAGGGAAGTCTCTCCCAGACAACGGTGGGGGTCGCTTTCCTGCTTAACACCAGTGCCGTGCCTGCGGTGTTCGAACAGTTCGAGCCGTTGAACGACCTGATGAAGTCCGATCCCATCGAAGACTTCCAGGACTTCTTCCCCGGCATGGTGCAGGCGATGACGGTGAACGGTAAACTCTACGGTATCCCGTTCCGCCACTCCACCTCTGGCCTCCATTACAACGAGGCGTTGTTCAAGGAGCGCGGCATCGCCCGGCCTCCGGCGACGGTGGAAGAGTTGGTGGAGGATGCCAAGAAGCTCACCTATACGCGTGCCGACGGCTCGAAGGTGTACGGATTCGTCATCAATGGCCCCGTGATCTATACCAACACGGTGGACCTGGCGCGGGCCTGGGATGGCGACTTCATCGATCTGAACTACAAGGTGCGCTGCAACGAGCCGCCGATGGTGCGCGCCGTGACCGTCCTGCGCGAGCTGTACGAGGCCGGGGCCATTCCCAAGGCCTTCCCGACCATCGAGACCGAGGACATCAATACCTGGATCCAGACCGGGCGGGCGGCCATGGCGCTGGGCGGGATGGGGCGCACGCAATTCTACAACGACCCCAAGCAATCCAAATTCCCTGGCCAGATCAAAGTCACGAACATCCCCATTTCCAGGGAACTGCAAGGCAAGTACGCGGTGGCGCCGGCCAAGGTCGAATTCTGGTCCATGGTGATCCCCAAGAACTACCCGGACAAGAAGCTGGCCTGGAGCTTCATCAAGTCCATGGCCTCCAAGGATGTCACGCTGCGGGCGGCCCTGAACGGCAACGGCCCCACGCGCAACTCCACCTATGACGACCCGCGCTTTGCCGGCAAGCTCAGCTACGCCCAGGAGGAACGCAAGGTGCTCAAGGTTGGCCGGGTGCCGCTGCCCCCCTTCGACGGTGCGCCCAAGGCCCAGGACATGTTCGCCGAGGAAACCCAGGCGGCGATACTGGGCTTCAAGACGCCCCAGCAGGCCATGGATGACCTGGCCCGACGCGTCGCCCCGATGTTGCCCAAGTAGCCTCGCGTGCCGAGCCTGCCAGCGCGGGTTGCAGCCGTGGTAGCGGGTGCACCCCGCCCGGCCCCTCTGGCCATCCGACGAGCGCTCCGGCTGGACGGCAGGCGCAGCGTGCCGCCCGGCCTTGCGGGCTGTGGGGGCAGCGCGAATCGTGGAGGAGTGGAGCTTGAAGATCCGCTGGCCGCATTACCTGATGATTGCGCCGGTGCAATCGATGCTGGTGGTGATCATCCTCGCCCCAACCGCCTATGTGGGCTGGCTCAGCTTCAACCAGTCCACCTTTGGGCTGGATACGTCCTTCGTCGGCTGGCAGAACTACGCGTTCATCGTCACGGACCCCCAGTTTTGGAGGGCGTTCCTCAATACCTTCATCGTCGTCAACGCGGTGGTGTACGGGGAACTGGCGTTGGGCCTGGCCATCGCCGTGCTGTTCGCCAGCGGAGTGCCGTTCCGCCGCGTGCTGATCTCCATCGTCCTGGCGCCGTACGCGATCAGCCCGGTGCTGGGCGTGCTGATGTGGAAGTACATGCTGGAGCCGGACGTGGGTGTGCTGAACTACGCCCTCACCTGGCTTGGCTTGAGGCAACTGGAGTGGACGATCAATCCGACGCACGGGCTGGTGGTGATCATCCTGCTCAGCATCTGGATGCACACGCCGTTCACGTTCGTCATCACCTATTCGGCGATCCTGGCCATTCCCACGGTGATGTTTGAGGCCGCGCGGGTGGACGGCGCCAACTCGCTGCAAATCTTCCGGCGCATCACGGTTCCGGTGATCATGCCTTCGATCTTCATAGCGCTGATGTTCCGCTATGTGGTGGCTTTCCGCATCTTCTCCGAGGTGTGGATCCTCACCAAGGGCGGACCCGTCTGGAAGACGGAGACGCTGGCCATCTACCTGTACCGCTACGGCTTCCGGTACCACGAGTTCGGGGTGGCCTCGGCGACCGGTTGGGCGATGCTGTTGGCCACCTTGCTGATCGCCGCGTACTACTTCCGGCTCATGTACAAGAGGATGTTCGTCTATGAAGACTAAGCGGCTCATTGGCACAGGGGTCAAGCTGCTGCTGGCGCTGCTCGTGGCCGCGTGGTCCGGCTTCCCGATCCTGCTGGTGCTGATCTCCTCGTTCAAGCGCACCGCGGACATCTTCGAGTTCCCGCCCCGCTTCGTCTTCATGCCGACGCTGGATAACTACGTCACCTTGTACCGCGAGTGGCCGGAATTCTTCGGCAAGCTCTTCAACAGTCTGGTGATCACCATTGGGGCCACGCTGCTGACCCTGGTGGTGACGACCATGGCGGGCTACGTGTACTCGCGCTACCGCAATCGGTTGCTGACGACGAGCGCGTTCTTCATGATCGTGATCCGCATGCTGCCGCCCATCATCATCACCATCCCGCTGTTCCCGGCGCTCAATTACCTGGGCCTCATCGATACGCACATCCTGCTGATCGTTTTGTACTCCACGTTTTACGTCAGCCTGAGCACCTGGATCATGAAGGCCTGCATCGATCAGATCCCCCGGAGCATGGAAGAGGCCGCATTCGTGGATGGCGCCTCGCTGACCCAGACGCTGACCCTGGTCACGCTGCCGCTGGCGCTGCAGGGGGTGCTCGCCGCGGCCGTGTTCGTGCTGGCATACTCGTGGAACGAATTCCTGTTTGCGTTCATCTTCACCTCCAGCAACGCCAAGACCGCGCCGCTCATCATCAGCGAGATGCTGGGATCGGTGACGGGGGTGAACTGGGGGCCGCTGTTCGCCGCGGCGACCCTCCAGATCGTGCCGATCCTGGTATTCGTCATCGCCATGCAGAAGTACCTGGTGGCTGGGCTGACCGCCGGCGCCACCAAGGAATAGTCCGGCCACTGCCGCAGCACGGATCCCAAACACCGAACGCTCGTTTGCGCACTTTCGTTGGCAGGAGATCGCTCACCACCTTTCTAAAATAATCCCGCTCTTCCAGTGGGTGCTCACCAGGACGAAGCAGACCCGTCTTGGATCGGCGCTGGGCAGGCCTTACGCAGGGATTGGGTGGGGCCGTTGCAAGCCGAGATGGGCCTGCTGGTTACCTTGTGCGGTTGGCGCATTTGTTTGGGCATCCCGTGATTCACTGACTGGTTCAGGAGGGTAGATCTGCGCCACCCCCGTCCCTGATTCCGCCTGCCGCAGGGCAAAGGCGATCGGCTCTTCCGTGAAGCGCTTCTTCTTCAAGGTCGATCCTCCCTGTCGTCCGGGATCGATCATGCCGGAACATTCGCATCCGGACCGGATCGGGATTCCGGGAGCAGACCGCTAGAGCGTTTTTGATTTAAGTGTATACATTTTGTGCTATGCTGCCCTTGCCCAGAGGAGGGGCAGCAGATGCGCGCTTATTCTCAGGATTTGAGAGACCGAGTGCTTCACGCATTGGAGCGTGGTGAACGCCCGACGGACATCGCGAGCCGGTTTGAAGTCAGTCGCGGATGGGTGCATCAAGTCCGCAGACAGCTTCAGGCGGAAGGGAGGCGAACCAGCCTTCCGATTGGTGGTCATCGAAGATCGCTCGTGGCCCCTTTGGAAGCCGTGCTTCGCGCCTGGATCGCGGACAAGCCAGATGTGACGTTGGCCGAGATGTGCGAGCGTTTGGCTAGCGAGAACGGGGTGGCCATCAAAGTTCCGGCGTTGTGGCATCAACTGAACAAATGGGGCTTGAGCTATAAAAAAAACTCTGCACGCGAGCGAGCAAGAACGGCCGGACGTGCAGAAGGCGCGGCGCGAATGGAAACAAAGCCAGCCCTCGCTCGACGCCGAGAGACTGGTGTTCCTCGATGAAACGTCCACCGCAACGAACATGACGCGACGCTACGGGCGGGCTGAAACCGGAAAACGCTGCGTCGCCGCCGCTCCTCATGGACATTGGAAGACAACGACGTTCGTTGCCGGGCTTCGTCACGACCGGCTCACCGCGCCCATGGTTGCCGATGGGCCGATGGACGGCGCGCTGTTTCTTGCCTATGTGCGGGAGTTCCTTTGCCCGACTCTCAAGCCAGGCGACCTCGTGATTGCCGACAACCTGAGCAGTCACAAGGTAGCTGGCGTCACCGAAGCAATCGAGGCAGTCGGCGCGCAGCTCGTCCATCTCCCGCCCTATTCACCAGATCTCAATCCCATTGAAAAGTTCTTCGCCCAACTCAAAGCCCTACTGCGCAAGGCCGCCAAACGCACCGTCGACGCGCTCTGGACGGAAATCGGCGAGTTGCTTTCAACAATCACCCCTGCGGAATGCCGCAACTACTTTCACTCCTCGGGATATGGCATCACTTAAATCAAAAGTGCTCTAGAAGGACCCCTGAGGCCCGTCATTCGCCACGGATGGCGATCGGAGGCGGGCGGCGGCCCTTGCGGGCAGTCGGCAGCCATCCGATCGGGAGCGGCGACCGCCCCTCGTCGGCCGCGCTACGCGGTGGGCTGGTAATGTTCCATCGGTGTGGAGGGCAGGGGAATGCGGGGCAGTCGCTCCGGGATCAGGCCCGTCGGCCGGTAGCGCAGCATGACGATCAGCATTGCGGCGATCAGGAACTCACGCAACGCGGCGCCCTGCACCGCGCTCACGCCCGGCACCAGCGGAATCATGAAGCGGGTCGACTCGAGCAGGAAGACCACGGCGAACGCGCCGACGATGGCGCCGCGATTGTTGCCGAGTCCGCCCGACAGCAACGCCAGCTTGATGTAAAGCGTCAGCAGCGGCACGAAGATATCCGGCGCGATATAGGACGTGTAGTGACCGTACAGCGCGCCGGCCAAGCCCAGCGGCGCCGCACCGATCGCAAACGCCTTCACCTTGAACAGCGCCACATGCTTGCCCGCGACGGCGGCGACTTGTTCGTCGTCGCGGATGGCGCGCAGCACGCGCCCGAACGGCGACGCGCGGAGGCGCTCGGCCGACACATAAGCCACGGCCACGATCGTTCCGACGATCGCCAGGTACAGCAGGTTGAACGCCTCGGGCGACAACGACCCACGATAGGGGCCGGGAATGCCGGAAATTCCGTCCGTGCCGTTCGTCATCCAGATGGCGTTGCTGGCGACGATGCGGATGGTCTCGGCGAAACCCAGCGTCACGATGGCCAGATAATCGCCGCGCAATCGCACCGTGATCAGCGCGACCAGGGCGCCGACCAGCGAGGCCACCAGCGCGCCGGCCAACATGCCGACAGCAATGGGGACACCCAGTTTCAGCGTCAACAACGCGCTGACATAGGCGCCGACCGCGAAGAACCCGACCAGCCCCAGATTGACCATGCCGGCCAGGCCCCACATGACGTTCACGCCCAGCGCCATCAGCGCATAAATACCGGCGGAAACCGCCATCGCGATCAGGTAGTTTTCCATCAGTAGGCTCGCTGGCCCAGGATGCCCCGCGGCCGCAGCGTGAGCACCAGCAGGATGGCGACGAAGCCCACGACGCTGCGATAGTCCGGCGACAGGAACAACAGGCACAGTTCCTCGCCGACGCCGACCGTCAGCGCGCCGAGCACCGCGCCGGGAATGCTGCCCAATCCGCCGACGACCGCCGCCGCGAATACGGACAGGATGGAGCGGAAGCCGGTCAACGGATCGATCGTGGTGTCAAGACCGATCAGCATTCCGCCCAGGCCGGCCAACCCCATGCCGACGAAGTTGACGAGCCGGCTGATCATGTCGGCATGGATGCCCTTGATGCTGGCCAACATCGGATTGTCGGCGACCGCTCGCATCGCCTTGCCCGTGCGCGTGAACGACAGGAAGCCAAACAGCGCGGCCATGGCAACCAACACGATCATCAGGTTTTGCACCTGTTGCGGGCCGATGCGAATCGATCCGACACGCCAGTCACGCTCGATCGGCAACGCATAGCCGCGCAGATCGTTGCCGAAGCTGAATCGCACGATGTTCTCGAGGGCGATGGTCAGGGCGATCGAGGCAATGGCGGTGGTGATGAAACCGGCGGGCCGGAAACGTCTTAGCACCGTCTCATCCGTCACGACGCCGACGGCACCGGCGGCCAGAAACGCGACGACGACCGATGGCAGGATCGGCCAGCCAAACTTGACGTTGGCGACATATCCCGCGAATGCACCGATCGTTGCGTGCGAGGCTACCGCGAAATTCGGAAAACGCAGCACGGCGTAGATCGCGGTCAAGCCGATGGCGGGCACCGCCAGGATGGTGCCCGCCATCACGCCGTTGACGACCAGTTGCGTGACCTCTGCCAGAAGCGGCGGCATCGGTCGCTCAGGTGACCTTCAGGAATGCCAACTTGCCGGCGTGCACCTTGTTGTAGCGAAACTTGCAGTCGAGGATATCGCCAATGTCCGTGAAATCGCAGGGGCCGCTCGCGCCTTCGTAGTTGATGTCCTTGCCTTGCGCCAGCAACTGGAGGCCTTCCACCGCGCTGTAGACCTTGCTGCCGCTGCCTTGCGAAATCTTGCGCACGTTGTCGCGCATGCCGGTGCCGGTCGCCAGCTTGGCCTTGGCGATGGCCAGCGCAACCAGGCTGGCCCAATCGGTCGCCTGCGATTCGTACGAATCCGGCTCGGCGATGCCGAGGCGTTTCTTGGCGAGATCGTAGGCAGGCGAGCCGACATCGGCCGAGGGCTGCACGGTGATGACGCCTTCGGTCACTTCCGCCGGCAGCGCCTCCAACACCTTGCTGGTCACGGCGTACGACTGGGCGAAGCGCGGCCCGGTGTATCCCGCGCGATAGAGATCGCGCAGCAAGATGGTGACGTCCGGCGCGTACCCATTGAGGTAGATCAGATCCGGCTTGGTCTTCAGCGCCTGGTCCACCTCGGAGCGGTAGGTGGTCTTGTCCTTGTCGTAGATCAGCCCGCCTACCATTTCCGATCCCTTTTGCTTCAAGACCTCGCTGGCGCGCTCCTGCGTCGGCTGCGAAAACGGCGCCTGGATGGACATGATGAAGCAGCGCTTGACACCGAGCGCGGCGATGAACTCCGCGTGCTTGGCGGCCTGCAGATGATTGTTGGGCTGGGTGCGGATGAGGTAGCCCTGGTGCGGCAGCTTGGTGATCGAATCGGCGCCCGAGACCGTGGTCAGGAAGGTCTTGCTCTCCCAGCACAGCGGCGCCACGGCAGAAGTTACGGCCGATGCCCAGGTGCCCATGATCACCGGCACTTTGGTCACGTCGATCAGCTTGCGTGCGGCGCGCACGGCCGCCTCGGGATTGGTCTCGTCGTCCTCAATGACCAATTCGACCTTGCGGCCGAGCAGCCCGCCGGCCGCGTTGACCTCGTCCATCACCGCCGTCATCGCCTTGGCCATGCGTGGCCCATCGAACCCCCCGGCGCCGGTCAATGGCGTCAAAATGCCGAGCTGCATCGGCGCACCCTGGCCGCGCACGATCGCGGGCGCAAGGCCGGCCACGGCCAACGCACCCGCCGCCTTGACGAAACCGCGGCGGGAGATGGACATCCGAATATTCGTCATGTGGGCACCCCACTCGTGTGTGTTGCGCAGGAAATACGCAGGAATTCAGCCGCCCAGGAAAATCCGTCTGATGTCCGGATCGCTGGCCAACGCGGCTGCGGGCCCATCGCGGTGATTGCGCCCGTCGACCAATATGTACGCCCGATTCGCGATGGTCAATGCCTCGCGCGCGTTCTGCTCGACCATGGCAATCGCCACGCCCGAGCGGTTGACGGCCACGATGTTCTCGAACAGGACCTCCGCGGCCTGCGGCGACAACCCAGCGGACGGCTCGTCTAACAGCAGCACCTTCGGTTCGACCATCAGCGCCATGGCCATGGCCAGCATCTGGCGCTCGCCACCGGACAGCGAGCGTGCCGCGACACGGCGGCGCCTGGCCAGGATGGGAAAGCGCTCGAACGCAAGCTCGATCTTGCGCGCGCTGCCTTTGGGGTCGATATAGCCGCCCATCTCCAGGTTTTCGCGCACGGACATGGTGGGAAAGATGTTCTGCTCCTGCGGCACGTAGGCAACGCCCAGGCGGCTGATCTCTCGTGCCGCTCGTCCACCGATGGCCTCGCCGTTCAGGAGGATGCTGCCGCGCCCCGGCTTGAGCAGCCCGGCGATGGCCTTGAAGAGTGTCGATTTGCCGGCGCCGTTGGGCCCGATGACGCCAACGATCTCGCCGGGCTCGACGCGGAAATCGACCCCCTTCAGCACTTCATCGGCGGCGTTGTATCCGACGACCAGGCTGGTAACGGCCAGCAGGCTCATCGCCGTCGGCCCATGTAAGCTTCCTGCACCACGTCACTTTGCGCCAAAGCGGCGAAGCTGCCCTCGGCCAGATTTTTCCCCTCGGCCAGCACCACGACGTGATCGCAAAGCTGCGCGATCGTGTCCATGTGATGCTCGATCAGCAGGATCGAGAGCCCCTCGTCGACCAGCGCGCGCAGGTGCTCGGCGATTTCGCGCGTCAACGACGGGTTGACGCCGGCGACCGGTTCGTCCAGCAGGATCAGCCTGGGCCGCCCCATCAGCACGCGGCCGATCTCCAGCAGTTTCTTTTGGCCGCCAGACAGGCTCGCCGCCGGATCGTTGAGCACGCGCACCAGATTCAACCGCGTCGCGATCGCATAGGCGGAAGCGATCAATTCAGACTCGCGGCGCAATGCCGGCCGGGTTCGCAGCAGCGCCGCCGTCGCGCGCTCGCCCGGCTGACGGTCGCCGTACAGCAACAGATTCTCGAACACGGACAGGCGCGGGAAGCCGCGCGCGATCTGGAAGGTGCGCATGAGCCCGACGGCTGCGATGCGGTCCGGCCGCCAGCCGGTGATGTCCTGGCCGCCGAACAGCACCGTTCCAGCATCGGGAGGGACCACCCCGGAGATGCAGTTGAACAGCGTGGTCTTGCCCGCGCCGTTGGGGCCGATCAGGCCGGTGATCCGATGCGCCTCGACGCGCAGGTCCACGCCGCTGAGCGCGTGCACTCCGTAGAAGCTGCGTGTCAGCCCGCGCACTTCGAGCAGCGACTGTGGCACGGCCACCCCCATTCGCCCGCGTGCTCTTGCGAAGCGTCAGTCCAGCAGCAGCGCCGGCACCAGCAGCGCGGCGAGCAGGCGACCGGCGGCGGCGTCCTGCTCACGGAACCAGCCTGCGTCGTGCGAAATGTTGATGGTGCCCAGGCGCCGCCCACGATAACCGATCGGCACGTTCATGATCGACCCGACGCCGAGGCTGAAAATCAATGCGTGATCGTCGAAGGCTTGCCGTACTTCGTCCGGTGTACGGGCGATGAACACCTCCCCTTCGTCCAATACCACCCGGCCCCACGGTGTGCCACGCTTCTTCTTGCGGCCGCCCACCGGATAGGCCGCCACGTTGCTGCTGTGGACGCGTTCGACCTCCATCGTCGCTTCGTGGACGCGCATGATGGTGAACAAGCGATGGCCGATGACCTTCTGCACCAACGCGTCGACGGCCGCATAAAGCTCGCACGATTCATGCTTGCCGGCCGATAAAGCGGCCAGGGCGGCAAGATCGGCGATGGACAATACCTGGCTCCGATCGGGCATCACGGGGATCCTGGTTGACGCGGGGAAACCGGGGGAACGCAGATGGGGCGCGGTAGCGCACGGATTGGGGCGTCTGCCATCGCGAACTTGACAACTATTTGTCCCAAGTGCAAGGGCCGGCGCGGGTCAGGTGCCGGCCGCCGATCCGGCCCTCCTCGTGCAGCGTCGTCTCGCGCAACAGGCTTGGGGCGGCTTGAACGCCTGCCGGCGGCCGGCAGCAGGTGGGTCGACGGCGGCCGGGCATCCAGAGCGGCCCCTGGATCGTCAGCGTCAGTTCCGGCAACAGTCCCTCCGGCAGGACAGCCCCCCGGCAGGGCTGTCGTCGCCTTTGAACAGGCCCTGCCCACGCACCGCATCCCCGCAGACAACTCCGGCGAATTCTGATACAGGGCGGTAGCTCGCGCACCCGGTATCCGGCGGGCCTTTGCGCTGACCGTTGGGCGGCGCACCGCCGCGTCCGACGGCAGGACGGGCCGCAGCGCCAGTGCGGGCCGCCATCCAACCGCCTGAGGGCCACGCCGCCATGCCCGATCCCGCAGCGGAGGATTCCGCACCGGCCGCGCCCGGCCCGTTGGAGCGCGCGCTGCGGCCGCTGGTCGATGTGCGCGCCGGCGAGGCCCGGGCGCTGGCCTGGGCGTTTGCGTACTTCTTCTGCCTGATGTGCAGCTACTACATCCTGCGGCCCGTGCGCGACGAGATGGGCGTGGCCGGCGGAGTGAACCAGCTGCAATGGCTGTTCACGGCCACATTCCTGGCCATGCTCGCGGCGGCGCCGCTCTTCTCGGCGCTGGTTGCCCGCTACCCGCGCCGGACGTTCATCCCGCTGGTCTACCGCTTCTTCGCGCTGAACATCCTCGCGTTCTTCCTGCTACTGCAAGCGGGGGTGGCGCCCGCCGGGGTGGCGCGCGCCTTCTTCGTCTGGGTCAGCGTCTTCAACCTGTTCGTGGTCTCGGTGTTCTGGAGCTTCATGGCCGACCTGTTCGACAGCGCGGCCGGCAAGCGCCTGTTCGGCTTCATCACGGCCGGCGGCAGCGCCGGCGCCCTGCTCGGTCCGCTGCTGACCGCGCTGCTGGTGAAGCCGCTCGGTCCGGTCAACCTGCTGCCGATCTCGGCCTTGATGCTGGAGGCGACGGTGTGGTGCGCCCTGCAGCTCGGCCGCTGGGCGCAGCGCAATCCGCCCACCCACCGGCCGGCGGCCGAATCCGCGGGGCACCCGGGCCGGGAACGGATCGGCGGCGGGGCGTTCACGGGCATCTGGGACGCGCTGCGCTCGCCCTACCTGCTGGGCATCTCGCTCTACATGCTGCTCTACACCGCCACCTCCACCTTCCTCTACTTCGAGCAGGCGCATATCGTCGCGGCCAGCTCGGCCGACCCGGCCCAGCGCACGCAGTGGTTCGCCACGATCGATCTCGTCGTCAACGTGCTCGCGCTCGCGCTCCAGGCCATGCTGACCGGCCGGGTCATCGCGCGCTTCGGCGTGGGGCTGACCCTGGCCTGCGTGCCCCTGGTGACGATCATCGGATTCGTCGGGCTGGGGATCGCGCCCCGGCTGTGGTTCCTGATCGGCTTGCAGGGCGTGCGGCGCGCCTCGAACTTCGCCCTGGCCCAGCCGGCGCGGCAGATCCTGTTCACGGTCGTCAGCCGCGAGGACAAGTACAAGGCCAAGAACTTCATCGATACGGTGGTCTACCGCGGCGGCGACGCCGTAAGCGGCTGGCTGTTCGCCGGACTCAAGGCCGCGGGCCTCGGGCTGGCGGCGATCGCCCTCATCGCCGTGCCGGTCGCCGCGCTGTGGCTGATCAATGGCGTCCTGCTGGGCCGGCGCCAGGAGCGCATGGCCGCGGCCGCGCCCGCGATCTAGCGGGCGCCGCAACGGCCTTTCCCCCCCCTTCATCCGGAGGCATCGGCAACCTTGAACGAGCATCGCAATGGATTGACCCGCCGCGAGGCGCTGGCCCTGATCGGCGGCGGCGCGGCGCTGTTGATGGCGGGCCCGGCGCTGGGGGCGGCATCCGCCCAGGGCCAGTTGCTTCGCAAGATCCCCTCGACGGGCGAGGCGCTGCCCGCCCTAGGTCTCGGCAGCGCCGTGACGTTCGATGTGGGCAACGATCCTGCGAAGCGGGCGCCGCTGCCCGAGGTGGTGCGGCAGTTCGTGGCCGCGGGCGGGCGCCTGATCGATACCGCACCCTCCTACGGCGCGTCGGAGGAGATCATCGGCGAGATCGTGCGCAGCCAGGGACTGCGCGACCAGGTGTTCCTCTCGACCAAGGTCGGCGCCAGCTCCATGGCCGAGGGGCAGGAGCAGCTCGACCACTCCGTGCGCCTGCTCGGCGAGGGCATCGACCTGATCGAGGTGCACAACCTGTTGGACTGGAAGAACGAGCTCGCCCGCCTGCGCGAGTGGAAGGCCGCCGGCCGCATCCGCTACCTCGGCGTGACCCACTACAACGAGCGCTCGCTCGACGCCCTGATCCGCATCGTGCTGCAGGAGAAGCTGGACTTCATCCAGATCAACTACTCGGTGGGCGAGCGCGAGGCCGATGCCAGGCTGCTGCCGCTCTGCCAGGAGCGGGGCGGGGCGGTGCTGGTCAACCGGCCCTTCGCGCGCGCCGGGCTGTTCCGCGCCGCGCGCGACAAGCCCCTGCCGGTCTGGGCGGCCGAGTTCGATTGCCAAAGCTGGGCGCAGTTCTTCCTCAAGTTCATCGTCTCGCACCCGGCGGTGACCTGCGCGCTGCCGGCCACCGCGAACCCCAGCCACGTCGTCGACAACATGGGCGCCGGCCTCGGCCGCCAACCCGACGCGACCCAGCGCAGGCGCATGGCGGAAACCTTCGACGCGCTCTGAGGCGGCGCCTGACCCGGCCGCGCCGCCATTCAGCGCAGGCCCCAGCCGATCGATCGGGAGCGCGCTCTCCAGCGGGGCGCCCCTCTTGCGGCCCGATGCGCGTGCCTGGGGGTTGTCCGCAACGTGCGCACCGTTCTCTCTTTGCCGGCAAAGTGGTCCCACCTGACGGGTCTGTATTTCAGATGCAGGGATAACTTGTCGGCCATCTTGTGCGGCAGGGTGCTGCGAGGAACGAGGGTGCTCCGCCTATCCAGCGCTGGGGTGTAACCGAATCGTAACCTTAAATGAAAAAGGGCTTACGGGATTCCCCGTAAGCCCTTGATATTGCTAGTGAGCGGGGCGGGACTCGAACCCGCGGACACCTGATTAAAAGTCGGGCCAAGCCGAAAAGCCAGGATAGACGTAGATCAGATAGGGCAATCGTATCAGAGGACTAACGATCCTCGCATTTCCTCGTCTGCCGTCGATTTTCCTGCTGACTGTCCCGGATTTGTCCCAAATTCCCTGTAGGGCTGTAGTGGGCTGACGACCTGAGCACTGTTCCTGGTGGTGCGCAACAGGATTTACTCTTGCCGCCATCCTTGTTTCGTCATAGGTCCAGGAAAGCCCACAAAGCAGGCACGTCTGCGAAACGCGCAGATATTTGCGTCAGGCGTCGCTCGCTCTGGAAAACTCAAGAATTGGGAAGGAAGAGGTGACCTCGCTGTAGGCGCCAGGGAGTCGGGGGAGACTCCAACGTTTCTTGAACCGGCGGGCTAATTGCCATGGAACCGTACCGCCCGTATTGGGGCAAGGCGCGCCCAGCCACGCCGGCGGACGTGCCCTACCATCCGCTCGCATACCACAGCCTCGACGTGGCGGCCGTGGGTGCAGTCCTGCTGGAACGCTACCCCGCGCTACAG
>JBGOUY010000380.1:0-3513 GCA_041477795.1 bacterium | reverse complement strand
CCTGGGGGCGGCCTCGCAGGCGGACGAAGCCCGGATCCGCAGGGCCGCCCTGCAGTACCGCGTCCCCTGTCTCACCACGCTGGCCGCGGCGGCGGCGGCCGTCAACGCCATCGAGTCGCTGCAGCGGGGAGCTTTCCCGGTCCACGCGCTGCAAGATCTCCATCCGGCGAAGGGCCCGAAGAGTTCATGACCGATCCGCTCTCATCCCGCCCGAAAACGGCTGCCCCGCTCGTCGTGATGTGCGCCGCCCTGGCCCTGCTGGCCTGCGGGTGCGCCTACTACAACACGTTCTATACGGCCAAGAAGGCCTACGAGAAGGCCATGATCGAGCGGGCGAACAACCCGCTGGAGGGAGCCTCGGCGGCCGAGCTCACTCAGTACGAGACCTGCATCCGGGCGGCCACGAATCTCCTGGTGAAATACCCCAACAGCAAATACGTGGACGACGCCGTGCTGCTCATCGGCAAGAGCTATCTGGGCCGGGGGGAGTACGACAAGGCGGCCGACGAATTCCAGCTCCTGTGCGACAGCATCCCCACGAGCGAGTTCGTGCCCGACGCGCTGACCGGCAAGGCGCAGGCCCTGGCCCACGAGCGCCGCTACGTCGAGTCCGAGAGCACGTTCACGCGCGTGCTGGCGCGCTACCCGGCCTTCGAGCACAAGGACGAGGTCCTGCTGGGCATGGGCGACCTGGACCGCCAACAGCGGCGCACCCAGGATGCTCTGCTCTACTACGACCGGCTCATCGTGGAATGCCCAAGGAGCGACTATCGCTACCTGGCCCGAAACCAGCGGGGCGAGAGCTACATGGGGGAGGAGCAGTGGGACAGCGCCCGGGTGGAGTTCGAGGCGGTGGTGCGGGACGCCCCCAAGGAGGAAGATCGGTTCGCGGCCCAGCTCAAGGTGGGCGACGCCTATGAAGGGGCGGCCCAGTTCGATCAGGCCATCTCGCACTACCGGCTCACGCAGGAGAACGCCCGCAAGCTCCAGCGCGAGCCGGAAGTGCTGATCCGCATCGCCGTCTGCCAGGCCAAAGGCGGCGACCCGGACAAGGCCTTGGACTTGCTCGACCGCCTCCAGCAGGACAACAAGACCAACAAGTACTCCTCGTCCGCGGCCTACCAGATCGGCTACATCCAGGAGATCTACAAGGAGGACTTCGACAAGGCCAGGGCGGCCTACGACGCCGCGCGGACCTTGCCCCGCTCGGAGTTCACCGACCTGGCGGCGGAGCGCAACAAGGGCCTGGTGCAGGCGGCCGAATACAAGAAGAAGCTGGAGGAGAGCAAGAGCCACTTCGACGCCAAGGCCGAGACCGCGTACCTGCTGGGGGAGCTCTACTACTTCCAGATCAAGAAGAACGACCGCGCCCTGGCGCAGTACCTTTCCGTGGAGCGGACCTACAGCTACACGCGCTTCGGACCGCAGGCGGCCTACGCGGCGGGCTGGCTGCTGGACCGGATGAAGAACCCCGCCGCCGCGGAATCGGCCTACGCCCGCGCCGCCGCGCGCTACCCCAAGACCGCTTTCGGGCAGGCCTCCCGGGACTCCCTGCGCGCGCGGTGGGGCGCGGCCGCCGACTCGATGGTGGCGCTGGCGCAGCGCGACACCACGAACATTCCGCTCCCCAAGCCGCCCGAGGCGGTGGCGGATTCCATCGTCCAGGCGGCCTTCGCCGATTCGGTGCGCAAGGTGTTCGTGGCCGACTCGCTGCAGAAGGCGCGCCAGGCGGCGATCCGGGATTCCCTGGACGTGGTGGCCAAGGTGAAGGCGCACGACGACAGCCTGAAGGCCGCCGTGAGGGTCGCCGCGGCGCACGCCGCCGCCGATTCCGCCGCACGCTCGCCGGCCGACAGCTTGAAGCGCGCGTCCACTCCCCCCGAGCAGGGGCTGGGCCCGGGGCGCTTCCCCGCGATCGAGGTGAAGCCGGACTCCACGCGGGGCCGGCCCCCGAACCTGAATCCCAACCCGAATCCAAGTCCGAGCCCGGGCGGGGGAGCCCCTGCGGATACCAGCCACAAGAGCGGCGGCGAGCCGCCCGACAAGGGCGCGCCTGCTCCGCCGGGCCAGAGTCCGCCTGCCCCGTCGGGCCAGAGTCCGCCTGCCCCGCCGCCGCCCGCGGGCGCTGCGCCCCGGGACACCACCTTAGCGCCCGCCGATACCTCGGTGACGGCGCCCCGCGACACCACTCGCGCGCCCGCCGACACCTCGGGCGCCCAGGGCGGGTCCGGCGGGAAGAAGCCCTAGTCCGTGGCCTGGACGCGCTTCCGGGCCCGGCTGATGGGCCGAGAGACCGTGGCGGCGAGCCAGCACGTGGCGCAGTTCCGCTGCGACTCGAGCGGCCCAGCCGCCCAGCCGGGCCAGTTCGTGCAGCTCAATCTGCCCGGCGTGTACTGGCCCCGGCCCTTCAGTTTGCTGGATTGGAGCCCCGGTGGCGCGGGCGAGGCGGCTTCGTTCCGACTTCTCTTCGCTGAGGCCGGACGCGGCACCCGAGCCCTGGCTGCGTTGGAGCCCGGTTGTGCCCTGGAAGGCCACGGCCCCCTGGGCCGGCCCTTCCCCGAAGTGCACGGCCCCACCTGGATGGTGGCGGGCGGCTACGGGGTGGCGCCCCTGCTCTTTGCCTCACGCTCCTCCCAAAGTCCCGCGCACATCCGCTTCTTCTACGGGGCCGCCCGGGCCCAGGCGCTGTGGCGCACCTCTCAGCTGGACTCGTTCTCCCCCACGCTGTGCACCGAAGACGGCTCTCACGGGGTCAAAGGGACGGTGCTGGATGCCGTCCGCTCGGAGCTGCGCCGCACTGGCGAGCGCCCCATGGTGTTCGCGTGCGGCCCCATGGCGCTTCTGTCGGCCGTGGCGGCTCTGGGGAAGGAGATGCAGCTCAAGGCCTACGTATCCGTCGAAACGCCCATGCCCTGCGGCATCGGCGTCTGCCGCGGCTGCGCCATGGCACTCGCGGAAACCCACGCCAGCGAGGCGCGCCGCTACGCCATGGCCTGCGAGGACGGGCCGGTGTTCGAGGCGGGCGAGCTGGATTGGGAGATGGAGGCCGCGTGCCGCGTGTGATCCCGACGCCGCGGGTGAGGGAGGGGCCGTGCCCGAATTGAACCCACTCGAGGTTCGGCTGGGCCCGCACGCCCTGCGCACCCCCGTGCTCCTGGCCTCCGGCTGTTGCGGCTACGGGATGGAGCTGGCCCGCTGCCTGCCCTTCGAGGAGATCGGCGGCTTCGTCACCAAGACCGTCACCTGGAAGCCCCGGCCCGGCAACCCGCCGCCCCGCGTGGCGGAGACGCCGTCGGGCATGCTCAACTCGATCGGCCTGGAGAACGTGGGGCTGGAGCGATTTCGCGCGGAAAAGCTGCCGCAGATGCGCGAGCTCCCGCCATTCCGCGTGGTGAGCCTGGGCGGCTATGAGCCCTCCGACTACGCCCTGCTGGCCGAGGCGTTGGAAGGGGAGACGGGCTTCGAAGCGCTGGAGCTCAATCTCTCCTGCCCCAACGTGAAGCTGGGCGGCCT
>JBGOUY010000188.1:0-8786 GCA_041477795.1 bacterium | reverse complement strand
GTGCGGCAGTCTGCCCGGCGGAGTCGATCTCCGCGGGGAGGCGCTGCCGCGGCAAAGACAGCGGGACCGTGGCGTGCGGGCGTCTGCCCGGCGGCGGGTCCTTCCCGGGCGGAGGTCTGGGCGCGAGGTTGCGCGGCCGGCCGGGGCCAAGGCGTGCGGCAGTCTGCCCGGCGGAGTCGATCTCCGCGGGGAGGCCCCGACGCGCCAGGCGCGACAGGCGGCCTTGCCTCTCGCTGAGGCCGGGCACGAGTTGTACGCGGGCACCGCCCGCTGTGGGCACACGCCCGCGGCGGCAGCCCGCCAGCGACCGCTGGGAGGATGGGTCGCATACCAGACGGGCGCGGGCCCTCCTGCCGCCGCCGACAGGGCGGGGCAGGGGGCGTGGCACCCGTTGCATCGGCCCACCGGGCGAATGCCCGGCGGGGTCGGGGGCAATCTGCCCCAGGGAACCGTGTGCCGTCTTGGATAGGGCGCTGCACGCGACGATACAAGGAGTTCGTCCATGCCTCTGCGAATCAACAACAATCCGGCGGCCATCAATACCAATCGCCACCTGATCGAGAACCAGGACCGCCTGCTGAAGTCCCTGGAAAAGCTGTCTTCCGGCTCCAAGGTGAACCGCGCTTCGGATGGTGCCGCGGCGCTGATCATCTCCGAGCAGATGCGGGCGCAGATCTCCGGGGTGAAGCAGGCCATCGACAACTCGGAATCCGCCATCGGGATGGTGCAGACGACCGAAGGCGCGCTCAACGAGATCAGCAGTCTGCTCATCAATGTGCGCCAGCTTTCCGTCCATGCGGCCAACGAGGGCGCCAACGACAACGTCATGCTGCAGGCCGACCAGTTCGAGATCAACAACGCTCTCGACACGATCGACCGCATGACGTTCAACACGCAGTTCGGCCTGAAGAAGCTGCTCGACGGCAGCCAGGGCGCCAACGGCGTCGCCAATGGCGAAGGTCTGGAGTACGTCGGTGCCAGCCCGCACACGCAGTCCTCGCCGGTGCAAGGCTACGATGTACGCGTGCAGAAGCTGGGCACGCAGGCCCGGGTGGAGGGCAAGACGGCGCTGACCCAGGACGTCATCAACCAGGGCGAGACGCTCATCATCGCCGAGGGCGGCCGCACGGTGTCCTTCAAGACCACGCCGGGCGACACGGTGTCGCAGACGGTGGGCAAGCTGGGCAGCGAGATCGAGAAGATCGGCCTGGACCTCTCGATGCAGGTGGAGGGGGGCAAGATCACGCTGGTGCACAACAAGTACGGCAGCGACCACACCTTCACCGTCTCTTCCACCACGGCCGGGGTGCTCTCCAACGCGGGCGGCCGGCTGGAGCAAGCCACGCCAGGGCAGGACATCCAGGGCACCCTGGGCGGCCACGTCGCCTTCGGCCGCGGCCAGGTGCTCACCGGTGGCGAAGGCACGCCCGCGGAAGGTCTGCAGGTGCGCTACCAGGGCCACGTGATCACGGCCGCGGACGCCAGCGAAGGCACGGAGTCCGCGGGCCGGGTGGCCGTGTTCCAGAACTCCCTGGTGTTCCAGGTGGGCGGGACCGTGGGCCAGACCGTCGCCGTCTCTCTCACCAGCACCAACACCCGCACCTTGGGCCGCGGGGTCGTCAACACGAGCGGATTCAAGAGCCTGCGGGACGTGAACGTGCTGGATCCGCAGAAGGCGCAGGATACGCAGCGGCTCGTGGACCAGGCGATCAATGAGGTCACCCGCACGCGGGCGGAACTGGGCGCCTTCCAGAAGAACACCCTGGAAAGCAACCTGTCCCAACTGCGGATTACGGCGGAAAACCTGATCAGCGCGGAATCCACCATCCGCGACGTGGACTTCGCCTCGGAAATCGCGAACTTCACGCGCAACAAGATCATGGTGGATGCGGCGACGGCAATGCTGGCGCAGTCGATCCAGCTGCCGCGCACCGTGCTGAAGCTGGTGGATTAGGCACCGACCCGGACGGCGGCGCGGCCGGCACGCGCGCCGCCTTTGCCGGGCTGGCCGGCAGGACGCTGAGGAGGACACGACCATGGTGCTGCGAATCAACGGATTGGGGCACGGGCCGCTGGCCGACCGGCAGATGCTGGGCGAGCGCCAGCGGCGGGGGCAGAGCCAAGGCGAGACCCCCCACCGGCAGGAGCCGGACCGCGTGGAGTCCCGGCTCGGGCATGCCGAGCAATTGCGCGCGGAGTTCGCCGCGCTCAACCGGGCCATCCTCGACGCGGAGGATGCGCTGGCCATGGCCGGGCTCGCCGAGCGCGGCCTGGCGGCCGTGGAGGGGCACCTGACCCGCCTGGCGGCGCGGCTGGACGGCTGGGCGAGGGCCCCGGCCGCGGCGGGCCCGCCGCCGCCGCCCTGGCTGGCCGAAGCGCTGGCCGGCATCGACGCGGTGGCGGAGACGACGCGCTTCGGGCCGCTGCGCCTGCTGGACGGCAGCCTGGGCTGCTCCGGCGTGGCCGTGGGCGACGGGCTGGAGTTCGTCGGCGCCGGCGCCGGGACGCGCAGCTCGCCCCCGCAGGGCTACGAGGTGCTGCTGAGCGAAGAGCCGATCCGGGCGACCTTGCTGGCCGAGCGCCCGCTCAGCGCGTCGGTCAGCGCGGGCGGGGCGCGGCTGCTGCTGCGGGAGGGCGGCCGCACGGCACGCGTGCAGACCCGGCCCGGCCAGAGCGCGCGGGACGTGGCGGCCGCGCTGCAGGCCGCCGCGCGGCAGGCGGGACTGGCGCTGCTGGTGGAGGCAACCCAGGATGGCCGGCTCATCGTGCAGCACGAGCTGTTCGGGGCGGCGTACGGCTTTGCCGCCGCCAGCTCCGCACCGGGGGTGCTGTCCACGCGGGACGGCCGCCCGCAGCGGGTGGCCAACGGATGCGACATCGCGGGCACCCTGCACGGCGAGCCGGCGCGGGGCGAGGGCCGCACCCTGCGCGGCGCCACCGGCAACGCGTGCACGGCCGGGCTGGTGGTGCGCTACACGGGGCTGCCTTTCACCGGCCGCACCGGTCAGCTCCCGCGCAGCCGGCCCGCCATCCTGGAGCCGCGCGTGTTCGCGGGGCGGGTGGTGGTGGCGCAGCAGGCGCTCCTGTTCCGGCTCGGCCCTGAGCCGGGCGATACGGTGACCCTCTGCCTGGCTTCGGTGCGGCCGCAGCAACTGGGGCGTGGCGTGGCGACGGCCAGCGGCTTCGCCTCGCTCTCCGCGCTGCGTTGCGGCAGCGCGGCGGAGATGCGCGATGCGCAGGCGCTGCTGCGGAGCGCCCGCGCCGGCGTGCAGCGCCAATGGGCGGCGCTGCGGGCCTTGCTGGACGAGCGGCTCCAGGGCCTGCTGGCCCGGCTGCGCGTGCAATCCCAGAACTTCGCGGCGGCCTCGCAGGAGCTGCTGGCGCCCGGCGCGGCGATCCAGGCCGTGCGTTCGCTCAGCCAGCGCATCCTGCGCGAGTCGCGTTCCGCCCTCACGGCGCAGACGCATCCCCCGCAGGGGTCCGTGCTGGGGCTGCTGGGCGGAGAGGAACAACGGCTGCGCGGCGCCCGCTGGAACTGAGGCGGCGCCCTCGCGGCATAGGAGGCCCTGCGGGCCTCCCCGGCGGCAACGGAGGCCCGAGCGGCCTCCCCGGCGGCAACGGAGGCCCGCAGGGCCTCCCGGCGCGGTACCCCGCTGCGACGGGGCACGGCGCGAACGGCAGGAGGCCCTGGGCACGTCACCGGCCCCGCTCGCGGGTGCCGGCACTGCCGAGGCTACGGCTCGAGCCCGCGCGGTGTGCGGGCAAATCCCGGGGCGCAGGCCCCGGCCGGAACAGGATGTACGGAGCCGGTGCGGCTCGCCACGCCTCCCTCGCGGGAGCGGCGCGGCGCAGGCGCGTCGGCGCGGGCGCAAGGATCGGCCATCAACACCATGAGGATGCAATGACTCTGCGAATCAACACCAACATCGCCTCTGTGCGGGCCGTCCGCCACCTGGAGGATACCGACCGCAAGCTGTCGGAATCGCTGGAGCGGCTGGCCTCCGGCTTCAAGATCAACAAGGGGTCGGACAATCCGGCGGGCCTGGTCATCTCCGAGCAGATGCGCGGGCAGATCGTGGGCCTGAACCAGGCCATCGAGAACTCCGAGCTGGCCACCTCCATGGTGCAGACCACCGAGGGGGCGCTGACCGAGGTGAACAACCTGCTCATCCGCATGCGTCAGCTCGCGCTGCAGGCCAACAACGAGGGCGGCAGCGACCGCAACACGCTGGCCGCCAACCAGGCCGAGATCGAGGATGCGTTGTCGACGATCAACCGCATCGCGCAGAACACCCAGTTCGGCAACCGCAAGCTGCTCAACGGCAGCGCGAGCGTCACGGGCGAGGCGATCGGCGAGGGGCTGACCTTCATCTCCGGCAACCTGCACACCCAGTCCTCGCCGGTGGCGGGCTACGAGGTGAACGTGGCGCAGGTGGCGACGCCCGCCTCGCTGGAGGGCTCGACAGCGCTGAGCGAGAGCAACCTGCGCGGCCTGACCGTGACGCTGTTCGAGGGCGGCAAGACGGTGCAGGTTTCGGCCAAGGACAACGACACGCCCGCCAGCTTCTTCGGGCGGCTCAAGCGCGCCGCGGAGGAATCGGACCTGGCGCTGAACCTGGAGTTGCGCGACAACCGCATCGCCGTGTCGCAGCGCGAATTCGGCTCCACGCACTCCTTCCAGGCGGGCAGCTCCGTGGCCGGCGTGCTGTCCTCCGGGGCGAACCAGCTGCAGGCGGCGCTGCCGGGCCAGGACGTCGCCGGCACCATCAATGGCGAGGCCGCCACGGGTCGCGGGCAGTTGCTGTTCGGGCTGGCGGGCAACACGCACACGGACGGCCTGGTCGTGCGCTATGCCGGCCCGCTGGTACCCGTGGGGCAGGATGCCAGCGGGGAGGCCATCCTCGAGCGGCGGCCGGTGTTGGGCAAGGCGGGCGTGGTCAACGTGGCCAACAATGCGCTGGACTTCCAGATCGGCCCCAACGCAGGGCAGACGGCCACGGTGGCGCTGCCCAACATCGCGCCGAGCTTCCTGGCGCGGGACGTGGAGAACTCCAGCGGCTTTGCCAACCTGGGCGAGATCCACGTGGACATGCCGCGCGGCGCGCGGGACAGCATCCGCATGGTCGACGCCGCCATCGACGAGCTGACCCTGACGCGCGGCAAGCTGGGGGCCTTCCAGAAGAACGGGCTGGAGAGCAACATCGCCAACTTGCGCGTGACGGCCGAAAACCTGATGTCCGCGGAGTCGGCCATCCGCGACGTGGACATGGCGCAGGAGCTGACAACGTTCACGAAGAACAAGCTGCTGTTCGACGCAGGCACGGCCGCGGTGGCCCAGGCCAATCAGGTGCCGGCCCGTGTCATCACGCTGATCTCCTAGCCGGTCGGCATGGACGCAACCGATCCGCATCGTGAAGGAGCACGACCATGAACGAGCGAACCTTGCAAACGGCCCGGCGCCATGCGCTGCGCTGGATCCTGGCAGTGCTGATCGCCGGGCTGGCCGCGGCCTGTGGGCCTGTGCAGCGCGTGCAGTCCTTTTCCTGCGGCCAGCGCCGCCTCGCGCTGTCCAGCGCGTTTTACGAGCAGGCCAAGGACAAGCTGGCGCTGCACTACCGCCAGCGGGTCGATTCCGCCCTGGCCGATGCGTATCACGCCAGCCAGGACTCGGTGCTGATGGCGCGGGCGACGCGCAACTGCATCGACTTCGACGAGGTGATCCGGCGCCAGGCGATCGACCTCATCAAGACCAACCTGCTGTTCCAGACGCTGGTGGCCTCGAACATGCGCGACCAGGATCCGGGCGTCGTGATCGACTTGTACGGCGCGCAGTATCGGGAGATATTCAAGAACGATATCCGATGAATCCAGCGTTGCAGGCCCAAGCGGTCCGCAGCGCGGCGGGTGGGCCCGCCGCAGGCCACTCGCCGGCGGAGGTGGCCCGCTGGAGCGGACGGCCCATGACGTTGCGCAGCGACGAGACGATCGTGGCCATCGCCACGCCCCTGGGCGTGGGCGGCGTGGGCATCGTGCGCCTGAGCGGGCCGCGCGCCGTGGCCATCGCGGACGGCATCTTCCGCGCCGCGCGCGGCGGGCCGCTGGCGGAGTCCCCCACGCACCTGCTGCGGTACGGCTGGGCCTTCGCCGAGGGCCGCCCGCTGGACGAGGTGCTGGCCGTGGTCATGCGCGCGCCGCACTCCTACACGCGCGAGGACGTGGTGGAGGTGCACTGCCACGGCGGCGTGCGCGTGTTGCGCACCGTGCTGGAGCTGGCCACCGCGGCGGGCGCCCGGCTGGCGGAGCCGGGGGAGTTCACCGCGCGCGCCTTCCTCAATGGCCGCATCGACCTGACGCAGGCCGAGGCGGTGGGGGACCTGGTGCGCACGCAGTCCGCGCTGGGCCTGCGGGTCTCCGCCAACCAGTTGCGCGGCCGCCTGCACGAGGAGATCGAGGCGCTGCGCGATGCGGTGCAGCAGGTCGCGGCGCAGGTGGCGGCGGGCATCGACTTCCCCGAGGAGGACGTCGTGTTCGCGCAACGCGGGGAGATCGAGGCGCGGCTGCGGCGCGTGCGCGAGCGGCTGGCGGCGCTGCTGGCCCGGGCCGGCCAGGGGCGCATCGTGCGCGAGGGGCTGGCGGTGGCCATCGTGGGGCGGCCCAACGTGGGCAAGTCGAGCCTGCTCAACGCGCTGCTGCGGGAAAACCGGGCCATCGTCACGGACGTGCCCGGCACCACCCGCGACACGCTGGAGGAGGCGGCGGAAATCGGCGGGCTGATGCTGCGCCTGGTGGATACCGCCGGCATCCGCCACCCTGTGGACGTGGTGGAGCGGGCCGGCATCGAGCGCGCCCGCCGCGCCATGGCCCACGCGGATCTGGTGCTGCTGGTGCTGGACGGCAGCGCGCCGCTCACGCCAGACGACGAGTCGCTGCTCGGCGAGGTGCCGCGCGCTGCGACGCTGGTCGCGCTGAACAAGCAGGATCGCTGCGCGGGCGCCCTGCCCGGCTGGCTGCCGCGCCTGGAGGGGCTGGACTGGCTGGCCCTCTCCGCGCTCACGGGCGCGGGCCTGCCGGAACTGGAGGCGCGCATCCGGCACTGGGCCCTGCGCGACGAGCGGCCGCTCCTGGAGGATGCCCTCCTCACCAACCTGCGCCAGGAGCAGGCGGCGCGGCAGGCGCACGAGGCGGTGCAGGGGGCCCTGCAGGCGCTGGCGCAGGGGCTGGGCGAGGAGCTGCTGGCGGTAGACCTGGAGCGCGTGCTGCTGGCGCTGGGAGATATCGTGGGCGCCACCACGCCCGACGATCTGCTGAACCGGATTTTCGCCGAGTTCTGCATCGGCAAGTGACCCCGAGGCCGGGAGCGGGTGAACGATGAGCGAAACACAGGCCGTGCTGACGCTGCTCAGGCAAAAGCTGAGCCTGTTGAGCGACGTGCTGGACATCTCCCAGCAGGCGTTGCTGCTCGTGGATCTGGAGGCGCTGACGCCCCTGCTGAGCCGCAAGGACGGCCTGATCCGGGAGATCGGGCTCATCGACGCAGCCCTCAACCTGCACGCAAAGCTGCCCGGCGAGGCCGAGCCGCTGCGCGAGGAAATGCGGGAGGTGGTGCAGGCCGTGCTGGAAAACGAGCGCACCTTGGAAGCGCGCATCGAGCAGGAGCACTCGCGCTTGCGCCGGGAACTGCGCGACTTCGATCAGGAAACGCGGCTGAAGCAGTATCTGGAGCGCGCCCATCCCAAGGGCGGCACGGTCAATCTGAAGAAGTGAACGCGCGGTGCCTGCTGCCGTGCATGCCCAGGACGATTCCATGGCTGTCGACATTGGCGATCCAAGCCGGGCCATCCGCAAGCGCCCAGCCTCGGTGCACGAGGGCGAAGGCATCCAGCGGCGCGCGCAGGGTCTGCCCCCGGCCGTGCCGTTGGCCTCCGACGTGGGCCCCTCGCCCACGGATCCGGGAGCGGGCCGGGACTACGCGGTGGGCGTGCAACTGCGGCACGTCGAGGCGCGCCATCAGCTGCAGGACCTGGTGGACGAGATGAACCGGCAGATCCAGCAGTCGCCCCTCAGGGAGAGCATCTCGCTGGCGCTGCAGATGTCCTCCGGAAAGTTCACCGTGGTGGTGGTGGACAGCCGCACCGACCAGGTGATCCGCGAGGTGCCACTGAATCGGGTGCTTAACGCGGCCTCGCGGAAGACGGGAATCGCGGGTATCCTCAAGGACATGCGGGCCTGAACAGGAAGGTGCCATGATCTACTCCAGCTATCAGGTGGAGCGGCTGATCGACCGGCTGCGGCGGGTGAGCGACTGGCTGCCCTGGCCGGCCTATGGGCGCTGGCGGGGCGCGGATCGGGTGCGCATCCGCCGGGCCGCCGCGGAAGCGGAGCGCGCCGCGCGGGGGGGCGCTGCAGCCCCGGCGCCCGGCCCCGTGCCCTCCGTTGCGGCCGTGCGGGCGGCCCGCCTCTATCCGCCCCTGGTGGAAGAGGAGCAGGAACGCCGGGCGGGCAGCTTCATGCACCCGCCCTACCCCGACCCACCGCCCGGCCCACACATCCCGCGGATGCCTGGCGGGAAGCGCCGCCGCCGCCCGCGGCTGATGGCCGAGGGCGACTGATACCGGGGCGGCGCCGCTGCGCCGGGCCCCGGTGCCCCGTGGCGTCGGGCCAGGCTCTGTTTGGGAATCAGCGAGTGTCGTTAACTCACCGCCTTTTGTCATTCCGAGGCCCGCAGCGCGGGCCGAGGAATCTGTTTTGTGTCAGGGCACAACAGATTCCTCGCTGCGCTTGCTCCG
>JBGOUY010000292.1:0-5356 GCA_041477795.1 bacterium | reverse complement strand
GACCTGCTTCGCACGCCGTTCGCGGCGCTCCGTCCGTTTCCCTCTTCCGAACCTTGCAGCGTGGCAGTGATCGAACTGCGGCCGTCGCCCCGCCCCCTGCCCGGATTGCACCGGCGCTGGGATGAAGGGGGCGGACGCGCCGCGGCGAAGACGCGCGGGGCGCGGCTCCGCGAAGGGTGCTGACAGGGGGCGCGGATTTCGGTAGACAAGGGGGGTGGCAGGGATAGGCCCGACAACCCCGCAATGGATTGCGCCCATGACGGACCGCCTCCAGGAGCGCTGGCACCGCTGCAAGGCGACGATCGGGGAACGCATCAGCCCCGAAGATGCCGCCACGTGGCTGGCTGGCCTGCAACTGCGCGACGTACAGCCCCACCGCGTCGTGCTGGGCGGCATCCCCAATTCCTTCTTCAAGAACCGCATCGTCAGCCGCTTCCGGCCGCTGATCCTGGCCAGCCTGCGGGATAGCTTTCCGGACGTCTTCCTTGCCGAAAGCATCGCGCAGGAGCCGGTGCTGGAGCTGCAGGTGAGCGCGCCAGCCGAGCCCAGCCTGGCGGCAGAGTCCGCCGCGCGCCGCCCGGCGGCGCCACGGGAGCCCGCGCGCGACGGGGGCGTTGCGGATGCCGGCAGCGCGCCCACTCCGGGTGCGGGCGGGGTGGACGGGCCGGTTGGGGGTACGTCCGGCAATGCTCCCAGCCCTGGCGCGGCGCCGGAGGCCTGGCAGGCGCGCCTCACCTTCGCCACCTTCGTGCCGGCGGAAGGCAATGCCGCGGCCCTTGGCTTCGCCGAGCAGGTGGTGGCCGAGCCGGGCCGGCGCTTCAATCCGCTGGTGCTGGTGGGGGCGAGCGGGCTGGGCAAGACGCACCTGCTGCAAGCCATCGCCCAGGGCCTGCGCGAGCGGCACGGGCTGCGCCAGGTGCTGTACGTGACGGGCGAGGCCTTCAAGAACGAGGTGCTGGACGGCATCACGCGCAAGCGCATGCCCGCCCTGCGCGAGCACTACCGCGCGGCCGAGGCGCTGGTGCTGGACGACCTGGAGTTCCTGCTCGTGAGCCCCAAGGCGCAGGAGGAATTGCTGCACACCTTCGACGTGCTGCACCGCGCGGGGCGGCAGCTCGTGCTGGCGGCGGACCGCTTCCCGCGCGCGCTGCCGGGGCTGGCCGATGCGCTGCGCTCGCGACTGGAGGCGGGGCTGATCGCCGAGCTGAACGCGCCGGACGCCGCGGCCCGGCGGGCGCTGCTCGAGCAGCGCGCCCAGGCCGAAGGACTGCTGCTGCCGCCGGAGGTGACGCAGCTGCTGGCCGAGCGCATCACGCGCAACCTGCGCCGCCTGGAGGGCGCGCTGGTGCGTCTCGCCGCCCACGCGGCGCTGCACGGCCAGGCCATCACGCTGGAATTCGCGCAGCGCTTCGCCGCGCCCTTCTTCGATGCGGAAGGCAACGGGGGCAGCCGGGCCATTGCGCGGGACGCCATCGTGGAGCGCGTGGCGGATCGCTATGGCATCACCCTGCGCGCGCTCAAGGGCCGCGGGCGCAGCCTGAACCTGGCCGGAGCGCGGCGCATCGCGGTGCACCTGCTCAAGACGCTCGCGGACTGCTCGTACTCGGAGATCGGCGCGCTGCTGGGGGAGCGCTCCCATTCCACCATGGTGCACGCGCACCAGACCCTGCTGGCGGACCTGCAGCACGACGAGCACCTGCAGCAGACCGTGCGCCAACTGGCGCGCGAGCTGACCGATGCCTGAGTCCCGCTCTGCCGGCGCGGCCCGTCGGAGCAGGCCGGTACGCACGCCTTGCGACGGCGTCACTGCACGGCTTTTCGATACCATAACCCCCATTATTTCAATGGGATTGGCAAGGATGGGAGAGGCGCTGGATGCGAATCGGGACGAAGTGTGAGAAGCTAGGCTGCGGCCGCGCACCTCGGCCGACAGCAGGAGCGCCCCGGCAGGGGAGACCCGGCGCACCGCACCGACCGTCGTCCGCCGTTCGACAGGATATCGACAGGCCCGATCCGAGGGATCGCCTGTATGACCAGGCGGGTAGGTCCTGAATCAACGGCCGCCCCGGCTTAACAACAAGGACCGTTTATACAATGAAATTAAGCATAGACAAGAATCAGTTGGTCAGCGCGCTGCAGATCATTACGCCGATCACGGACAAGAGCTCCAGCAAGCCGATCCTTTCCAACTTCCTCATGGAAGCCAAGACCGGCAAGGGCGAGAGCGAGGGCGTGGTGGAGTTCTCGGCCACGGACTACGAGATCTCGCTCAAGGGGGAGTTCCCGGCCAAAGTGAGCGAGCCGGGCTCGGTGTGCATCAGCGCCAAGAAGGTGCTGGAGGTGTGCCGGGAGTTCCTGTCCGAGGAGATCGTGATCAGCTCGGACGACCAGCTCTGGGTGACGCTGGAGGGCGGCCCCTCGCGCCTGCGGCTGCCGTCGGTGGACATCGGGCTCTACCCGCAGATGCAGGCGCCCGACCTGCCGAATCGCTTCCGCATGAGCGCGCAGGAGCTGCGCGGCTGCATCGACATGACGATCTTCGCCACGATGACCAACGAGACCCGCAAGAACCTGATGGGGGTCTGCCTGAAGCTGACGGACGGCAACGCGGCCCAGTGGATCGCCACGGACGGGCACCGCCTGGCGCAGGTGATCAAGACCGTGGAGGGCGTGAAGGTCAACGGCGCCCCGGAAGTGATCGTGCCGCGCAAGGCGCTGGTGGAGATGCAGCGCGTGCTCGAGCGCAACGAGCAGGGCGTGGAGATCGCCTTCGACGATCGCAACCTGCTGTTGGACGCGGGCAAGGTGCTGCTGATGACGCGCCTCATCGAGGGCAAGTTCCCCAACGTGGATCCGGTCATCCCGCGCGACAACGACAAGTCCGTGCGCGTGAACCGCGAGCGCATGATCAACGCGCTCAAGATCGTCTCGTTCATGAGCAACGAGAAGATCAAGCCGGTCAAGATGTCGCTGGAGCCCTCGCTGCTGCGGCTGGAGAGCGAGCGCGCCGAATACGGCGACGTGGCCGACGAGCTGCCGGTGGACTACGACGGCGAGGAACTGAAGATCGGATTCAACGCAAAGTATCTGCTCGATGTGCTTAGTGTTGCGGGGCAAAGTGAGCTCATCGAGATGAAGCTGAAAGGCTCACTCAATCCGTGCCTGATTCAGCTTCCGGAGGACTCAAGTTTTCTGTCAGTTGTTATGCCACTCAGAATTGAATGGTGATTCGGGAATTCGGGGCGATCCAATTCCGCAACTATCGGGAACTATTCGTTACCTTTACGGATCGGATCAACCTGTTTATCGGCAATAACGGGCAGGGCAAGACGAATCTGGCGGAGGCGATCTACTTCCTCTGCCACCTCTCCTCCTTCCGCAGCCACCGCCTGGACCCCCTGCTGCACTTCGGCGAGTCCTCGGCATGGTTGCAGGGCACTGTAATCAAACCGGAATCCGAGCAGAAGGCGCGGGTCGAGATCACGCGCCGGGGACGGCGCGCGTGGCTGGACGACGCGCCGGTGGGCACGCTCTCGGCCTACGCGGCGCTCTTCTATGCGATCGTGTTCAATCCGGACAGCCTCTACAGCTATCGGCACTATGCGGCTACCCGGCGGCGCGAGATGGATCGATTTCTGTCATTCCTTGACCGCGATTACTTGGACGCGTTGCGGAAGTTCCGCGCCATCCTCACGCAAAAGAACGTCCTGCTCAAAAGCGGCGATCCATCCAGTCTGCCGGAGTGGAATCAATTGCTCATAGAAAAGGCGTCTGATATAATAATTAGAAGGGCCGGATTGCTGGAGCGGATCAACGCGCAGCTGCCGGCCCTGTTCACGCGGCTGGCCGGGCGGAGCGAGGCGCTGCAGTTGGTCTATGAGCCCTCGCTGAAGGGCGAGCCGCAAGCCGACGCGGCCACGCTGGCGCGGGTGCGCGAGCAGGAGTTGCAGGCCGGCCATGCGCTCTACGGGCCGCACCGGGACGACTTCCAACTGGTGCTGGACCGCCAGCGCAAAGAGAGCTACTTTTCGCAAGGGGAGTACCGCGCCTCCCTACTGGCGCTGAAGCTGGCGCTGAACGAGCTGCTGCTGGAGCGCCGGGGCTTCCGCCCCGTGATCGTGCTGGACGACGTGTTTTCCGAGCTGGACGGCGCGATCCAGACGCGGTTGCTCGACTATCTGCAGCAGATCGACAACCAGATTTTCATTACCGCGACTCAATTACCGACGACCGTGCAGATTCCAGGTGTGCAGTTCATGGAGATCCGCGACGGGCGGATCATTTGAAGCGAAGGGGACAGGATGACCGAGAGCAGACCTGGCAGCCGGTATTCAGCCGAAAGCATCACCGCCCTGGAAGGCATCGAGGCCGTGCGCTTGCGGCCCGGCATGTATATTGGGGGCGTGGACAGTCCCGCCTTGCACCACCTCGTCTTCGAGATCGTCGACAACAGCATCGACGAAGCGCTGGGCGGCTTCTGCTCGGAGATCAACGTCACGCTGCATACGGACAACAGCGTGACGATCCAGGACAACGGCCGCGGCATCCCGGTGGACTTCCACAAGGACTACGGGATGTCCGCCGCCGAGCTGGTGATGACGCAGCTGCACGCGGGCGGCAAGTTCAACAAGAGCAGCTACAAGGTCTCCAGCGGCCTCAATGGCGTGGGCGCGTCGGTCGTGAACGCCCTCTCGGAGAAGCTGGTGCTGGAGATCAAGAAGGACGGCTTTCTGTGGCGGCAGAACTTCGCGAAGGGCAAGGCCACCAGCAAGCTGGAAAGGCTGGAGCCCACCGAACGCACGGGCACCAAGACCTCCTTCAAGGCCGACACCAAGATCTTCGACGAGGTGAACTTCAACTTCGAGCTGCTCTCGCAGCGGCTGCGGGAGCTGGCGTTCCTGAACCGCGGCATCCACATCACCATCCGCGACGAGCGCAGCGACAAGGCGCACGACTTCAAGTACGACGGCGGCATCAGCTCGTTCATCGAGTTCCTCAACCGCAACAAGACCACGCTGCACGACAAGCCGATCTACGTGGCGGGGAGCGACCGCGGCGTGGAGGTGGAGGTGGCGCTGCAGTACAACGACACCTACAACGACCTCATCTACACCTTCGTCAACAACATCAATACGCACGAGGGCGGCACGCACCTCTCCGGCTTCCGGGCCGCGCTGACCAAGACCATCAACAGCTATGCGGTGGCGCACAACCTGTTCAAGGACCTGAAGGAGAAGGACAAGGAGAACCTCTCCGGCGAGGACGTGCGCGAGGGCCTGACGGCGGTCATCAGCGTCAAGCACCCCGATCCCCAGTTCGAATCGCAGAAGAAGATCAAGTTCACCAATGCCGAGGT
>JBGOUY010000091.1:0-14059 GCA_041477795.1 bacterium | reverse complement strand
TTCTCCATCAGCGGCTCGGACTTCGTCGAGATGTTCGTGGGCGTGGGGGCGAGCCGGGTGCGGGACCTGTTCGAGGAAGGCCGCAAGAACGCGCCCTGCATCCTGTTCATCGACGAGATCGACGCCGTCGGCCGCCACCGCGGCGCCGGCCTCGGCAGCGGCCACGACGAGCGCGAGCAGACGCTGAACCAGCTCCTGGTGGAGATGGACGGCTTCGACACCAGCGAGGGCGTCATCATCATGGCCGCCACCAACCGCGTGGACGTGCTCGACCCCGCGCTGCTGCGCCCGGGCCGCTTCGACCGCATCGTGACGGTGCCCCTGCCGGACATGCGGGGGCGCGAGCGCATCCTGGCCATCCACGCCGCCAAGGTGCGCATGGCGCAGGCGGTGGAGTTGCGCGTGATCGCCCGAGGCACGCCGGGCTTTTCCGGCGCGGACCTGCGCAACCTGGTGAACGAGGCCGCGCTCTTCGCGGCCCGCCACAACAAGCAGGCCGTGGAGCTGAAGGACCTGGAGTGGGCGCGCGACAAGGTGATGATGGGCCCGGAGCGCCGCAGCATGCTGATGACCGACGCCGAGAAGCGCAACACCGCCTATCACGAGGCCGGCCACGCCATCGTGGGCAGCCTGGTGCCCAAGGCCGATCCGGTGCACAAGGTGACCATCGTGCCGCGCGGGCAGGCCCTGGGCGTCACCTCCTTCATGCCCAAGGAGGACGTGCACAACCACGATCGCGACTACCTGCTGGCCGCGATCATGGTGGCCATGGGCGGACGCGCGGCCGAGGAGCTGATCTTCGGCGAGGCGTCGATCACCACCGGCGCGGGCAACGATATCCAGAAGGCCACCCAGACCGCCCGCAACATGGTCACGCAGTGGGGCATGAGCGAGGCCATCGGCCCGATCACCCTGGACCTGGGCGAGGAGCAGCATTTCCTCGGCCGCGACATCGGCCTGGAGCGCCCCTACGGCGAGGATACGGCCGAACTGATCGACCAGGAGATCAACGAGATCCTCAAGGCCTGCTACAAGAAGGCCAAGGGCCTGCTCAGCGACAACATCGACAAGCTGCACACCCTCGCCAAGCGTCTGCTCGAGCACGAGACGGTGGAAGGGGATGAGCTGCGCGCCTTGTTGTTTGCGCCGGCCACCTGATTTCCCTCGCGCGGCCGGGCGGCCCCCGCCCGGCTGCGCGGCGCGCCCCCGCCCCCGGATGTACTATCGCCTCTTGCGCTGGTTTCCCAAGCGCGCGTTCAGCCGCGCGCTGGGCGCTCTGGCTTCGGTGCGCTGGCCCGCCTGGCTGCTGCGCCCGGCGATCGCGCTGTATGTGGCGATCTTCCGCATCGACATGACGCAGTTCGTCACGCCGGCGCAGGGGTTCCGCACCTTCAACGCCTTCTTCACGCGCGCCGTGCGGCCGGAGCTGCGCCCCCTCGCCCCCGCGCCCGCTGCGCTGCTCTGCCCGGTGGACGGCGCGGTGATCGTGGCGGGCCGCATCGAGGCGGGGCAGCTCCTGCAGGCCAAGGGCCACCCCTACCGGCTGGCCGACCTGCTGGGCGGGGACGCCGCCTGGACGGCCTACGACGGCGGCAGCGCGCTCACGCTGTACCTCAGCCCGCGCGACTACCACCGCATCCACACCCCCTGCGCCGGGCGCGTCACGCGCTTCGCGTACATCCCGGGCGACCTGTGGACGGTGAGCCCGCTGGGCGTGCGGAGCGTGCCGGGCCTGTTCGCCCGCAACGAGCGCGTGGTGACCTTCCTGGCCACGGACTTCGGGGAGGTGGCGCTGGTGGCGGTGGGCGCCACCGTTGTTGGCAGCGTGCGCGTGGTCTATCATGCTCTGAGCACCAACCGCCCCGGCGCCCGGCCGCTGGCGGAGACCCTGCAGCCGCCCTGCGCGCTGGCGCGCGGCGCGGAACTGGGGCGCTTCGAGCTGGGCTCCACGGTGATCCTGCTCTGCCGGCCCGGCGAGGCGGCGCTGGACGACCTGCCGCCCGGCACGCCCGTGCGCATGGGGCAGGCGGTGGGGCGCATCCTTGCCCCCGCGCTCGCAACGAGGAGAAGCTGAGCCCCCGCGCCCGCGGCGGCTCGACACCCATGGACACTCAGGCCTTGGCCAACATCAAGGACTACACCCTGCCCGCCCTGGCGGACTGGCTTGCGGCGCACGGCGAGAAGGCGTTCCGCGCGAACCAGGTCTTCCAGTGGCTCTACCAGCACCGGGTGGCGGACTTCGCGGCGATGAGCAGCCTCTCCAAGAGCCTGCGCGCCACGCTGGCCGAAGGCTTCCAGATGGGCGAGGCGGAGCCGGTCGCGCGCACGGAATCGGCGGACGGCTCCACCAAGTTCGCCTTTGCCCTGGCGGACGGGCGGCAGATCGAAACGGTGCTCATGCCCAACCTGACGCACTACACCGTGTGCGTCTCCACCCAGGTGGGCTGCGCGATGGGCTGCGACTTCTGCGCGACGGCCAAGATGGGCCTGGTGCGCAACCTCAGTCCGGGGGAGATCGTGCAGCAGGTGGTGGCCGCCGCGCGGGCCATCCGCGACGACAAGATCGTGCGCAACGTCGTGTTCATGGGCATGGGCGAGCCGCTGCACAACTTCGACAACCTGAAGGCCGCGCTGGAGATCCTGCAGGCCGACAACGGCTTCGGGCTTTCCGCGCGGCGGCTGACCGTCTCCACCTCCGGCCTGGTGCCGGCCATCCGGCGCTACGCGCGCGAGGGCCTGCGCGCCAACCTGGCCGTCTCCCTCAATGCCGTGGACGACGCCGTGCGCACGCGGCTGATGCCGGTCAACCGGCGCTGGAACATCGCCGCGCTGCTCGAGGCGTGCCGGGAGATTCCCAGCGACAACCGCTACCGCATCACCTTCGAATACGTGCTGATCGACGGCCTGACGGACCCGCTGGAGGATGCGCACCGCCTGGTGCGCCTGCTGCACGGCTTCAAGTGCAAGGTGAACCTGATCCCCTACAACGCCTATCCGGGCAGCCCGTACCGGCCGCCGACCCTGACGCACGCGCAGGCGTTCCAGCGCATCCTGCTGGACCGCGGCGTGCTGGCCACCGTGCGCATTTCCAAAGGACAGGACATTCAGGCCGCCTGCGGCCAGCTCGTGCGGGAGGGGCGGGGGCGACCCGCCGGCCTGGGCGGCGCCGCGGCAACGCCGAGCGTGGCGGCCGGCTGAGCCTGCGCTCTGGTGCGCGTATCGAGGCGGGGCCACCGCGGTCCACGGGGGCCGGGCGGGCACTCCGGCACACGGCTGCGGCATGCACCCGGCGGCGTGCCGCCGGGTGCGCAGGCCCCACCCCTGGAAGCGCCGCGCGCCGCGCTCAGGTGAGCTGCGCGAGCAGCTCGTCCCGGCGCCGACAGAAATCGCACGATGGGGGGGAGTCCGCCGGATGGGGACTGCACTGCGGACAGGCTGCATCGCGCAGCGTCTGCAGCAGCAGCTCGATCGTGTACTGGGAGCCCTCGACGATCTCCACTATCTCATCCACGCTGCCGCGGATGAGCTTGTAGGCCTGGGCCCACGCGAGGGCTTCCTGCCGCCTTTGGCGGCTCATCATTTCGACTCGGACGTCCCTGTCCCTCGGAGTGCTCCCCGCATCCCTGGAGAGCTCCTGCGGCTGTTCGTCCGAATGCTCGTCTGAGAGCTGCTCCATTTCTCCCGTCGCGAAAGATTGACCACCGCGCGACGCCGCAAAGGGCGTCGCCCCCAACTCGGGCCGGCTGCCAGCGCAGCCGCTCCCGCGACCTGACTCGAACGTGCATCCTCTCGGCGTGCGCGCAACTGCCGCTGCCGGGACGACGCCCGGCCGCAACGGCTGCACCCGGGCCACCCTGCGGCCCGGCCGCCTTGCATTTCCCTATACGCGCCCCGAACCCGTCCAGCAAGTAGAATTCCTGTGCACCTTTTCAGCGTCCGGGTTAACAAGCGCGTCCATCTGTGACTAAATGGGGCATGCATAGGCTGCGCCTCTCCGCCGACCGGCAGCGCCGCCCGCAACCGCCCCTGGAGCCACCAGCATGGAGATCCGCAGTGAAGACGAGCTGCGCGACCTGTACGGGTCGCCCAGTGAGCGCGCCGTGCGCAAGCAGATGGCGACGCTGGACCAGCACTGCCGCACGTTCATCGCCCACAGCCCGTTCCTGGTGCTGGGCACGGGCGGCGCCGATGGCTCGCTGGACGTCTCGCCCAAGGGCGATGCGCCGGGCTTCGTGGCCGTGCTGGACGACCGCACGCTGCTCCTGCCGGACCGCCCCGGCAACAACCGCCTGGATGGCCTGCGCAACCTGGTGCAGAACCCGCACGTGGGGCTGATCTTCTTCATCCCCGGCGTGCAGGAGACGCTGCGCGTGAACGGCCGCGGACGCATCACGACGGATGAGGCGCTGTTGGCCCCGCTGGCCGTGCAGGGCCGCCTGCCGCGCACCGGCCTGATCGTGGCGGTGGAGGAGGTGTACCTGCACTGCGCCAAGGCCCTCATCCGCTCCCAGCTCTGGGACCCGGCGCGGCAGGTGGAGCGCTCCAAGCTGCCCTCGCTGGGCAAGATGCTGGCCGACCAGATCGGCATGGACGTGGCCGAGTCCGAGCGCATGACCGAAGAATCCATCAGGAACCGCCTCTACTAGCCGTCCCTGCCGCGCGGCGGCCCTGGGCCGCCCGCCCTCCCGTGGAGCTGCGCCGTGCCCCAGCCCGAGGGCATCCTGCCATACCTCGCGGACCCGGTGGTCTGGTTGCTGCTGCTGGCGCTGGCCGGGCTGGCGGGGCTGCTGACGTACCGCCTCAGCAGCGTGCGGGCGCGGCGCCTGCGCAGCCGCCGCGCGGCCCTGCGTGTGCGCGCCGGCCGCGCGCCCAGCCTGCGCGAACGCCGCGAGCTGATGCAGCAGTGGCACGAGCTGGGCGCCCTGCTCGAGCAACTGCGCTCCGAGCGCCTGGGCGCCGCGCAAGAGCAGGGGCGCAAGGCCCGCGGCGAGGGCCGGCCCCTTGCCGCCAATCCCTACCGCCACAGCCTGTGGGGCGCAGGGCGCTCCTGGAAGCGCGGCTGGCAGTCCGTCGACCGCCACATCCGCTGGATCCATAGGCAGCGCAAGTAGCGACGCTCTCCGCTGGGAAGGGTCGCCGGAGTCCATCCCCCACCCCGCAGGGGGGCGCACCCGCCGGCGCTCACGCGACGCCGAGCAGGCTCAGCACGTCGTGCAGGCGCACGAGCAGCTTGGAGCGGCTGAGGCGGAAGCGGTAGGGGCGGCGCCGCAGGTAGAGCTGCAGGGAGCGATGGAAGCGCTGGCCGTCGATTTCGGTGAGCGTGCGATCCACCTTGACGATCCCGGCCGCGGGCAAGGCCCGCTTCAGCGCGCGGTTGGCGGCAAACTCCTGCAGCATCCACCGCGGCGCAGCGGGCGGGCACTCGCTGCGCGCATACGCAAAGTCCGCTGCGCTGACGTGAACGATCATGTCCCCTGCCTGGTGCAGCGGAACCGGCGGCGGAATCGGCAGCGGAGTGCCGGGCCCCGGCGCTGCGGCGCTCAGCGCAGCGGCGGGCGACGCTCATGATAGTCGGTGGCCTGCTCGAAGGCGTGGCCGGCCTGCAGCAGCGGCGCCTCCTGGAAGTGCGGCGCGATGAGCTGCAGCCCCACCGGCAGGCCCTCCGGCGTGAAGCCGCCCGGCACCGAGAGCCCGGGCAGCCCGGCCAGATTGACCGGCAGCGTGAAGGCGTCCATCAGGTACATCTGCAGCGGGTCGTCCACCTTCTCCCCCAGCTTGAAGGCCGGCGTGGGCGAAACGGGACAGGCGATCAGGTCCACCTCCGCGAAGGCGCGCTGGAAGTCCGCGCGGAGCTGCTCGCGGATGCGCAGGGCGCGCAGGTAGTACGCGTCGTAGTAGCCCGCCGAGAGCGCGAAGGTGCCCAGCATGATGCGCCGCTTCACTTCCGGCCCGAAGCCCGCCTCGCGCGTGTGCCGGAACAGGTCGCGCAGGCCGCCGTCGCCTGCCCTGCGCAGGCCGTAGCGCACGCCGTCGTAGCGGCCCAGGTTCGAGCTGGCTTCGCTGGGGGCGAGGATGTAGTAGACCGCGATGGCGTGCTCCAGGGTGGGCAGCGAAACGGAGCGCACCTGGGCCCCCAGCCCCTGCAGGGTCTGCACGTTGTGCTCGAAGATGGCCGAGACGGCCGGCTCCACGCCGCCCCAGGCCTGGAACTCGGTGACCAGGCCGATGCGGCGCCCCTTCAGGCCGCCCTGCAGCGCCGCGGCGTAGTCCGGCACGGGCACCTGGGCGGAGGTGGCGTCGCGCGGGTCGGGCCCGGCGATCAGGCCCAGCAGCAGGGCGGCATCCGCCGTGTCGCGCGTCAGCACGCCCGCCTGATCCAGCGAGCTGGCGAAGGCCACCATGCCGTAGCGGCTGACGCGGCCGTAGGTGGGTTTGAGGCCCACCAGCGAGGTGAAGGAGGCGGGCTGGCGGATCGACCCGCCCGTGTCCGTGCCCAGCGCCGCCAGCGCCTCGCCGGCGGAGACGGCTGCGGCCGAGCCCCCGGAGGAGCCGCCCGGCACGCGCTCGGTGTGCCACGGGTTGCGCGTGGGCCCGTAGCCGGAGTTTTCCGTGGACGAGCCCATCGCGAACTCGTCCATGTTGGTCTTGCCGATCAGGTTCAGGCCCTGGGCCGTCAGGCGCTCCACCACGGTGGCATCGTAGGGCGGCACGAAGCCCGCCAGGATGCGCGAGCCGCAGGTGGTGGGGATGCCCCGCGTGCTGAAGATGTCCTTCAGGGCGAAGGGCATGCCATCGATCGGCGAGCGCAGCGCCTTGCGGGCCAGCCGCGCGTCGGCCTCTTCGGCGCGCTGGAGCACGCCCTCCAGGGTGAGCGTGATGAAGGCGTGGATGCGGGGCTCCACCGCTTCGACACGCGCCAGCACGGCGCGGGCGATCTCGACGGTGGAAATCTCCCCGGCCAGCCTGCGCTGGTGCAGGGTGTGGATGGGCAGGTCGCAAAGCTCCATGCACGCTCCGATGTTCATTCCGTCGCCGGCCGCCCGGCAGGGTGCGGAAGCACTACGGAACCACAGATTCCGCAGATTTCACAGATTTTTCAGCCCGCCCGAGGGGCCCCGTCAACGGTTCGCAACGTGGCGATCCACCCGGCGGGAAGCGACCCGATCGTTTGCAGCGCCGTCCCGCCAATCTGCTTTGGAACCGGCTCCGCGCCGCGGCACGTCCCGCTCGAATCGCCCTGGAGCCCAGGTCCTTCAAATGGACAAGAGAATCTGTGAAATCTGTGAAATCTGCGGTCGCGCCGTTTGCAGTCCGCAACCCGGAAGTATTCCGCCGCCCCGCTACCCTGGCGCGCGCAGGCCGATCTGCTGGAGCAGATAAGCCTCGTCCAGAATCACGATGGTGCGGAAGCGCGCGCGGATGACGCGGGTCACGACCTCACGCGGCCACTCGCCAGGATAGGGCAGACCGGCTGCCAGGGCCACCGGTTTGTGCCGCGTGCGCGACAGTTGCAGCCGCCAGGGCGCCCCCGGCAAGAGCAGCGCCAGCGTGAAGTCCTGGCGCGTCACCAGGTACGCGCGGCCACGGGTGCTGAGCGCCACCGGATCGGGGTGCAGGAAGCCCTCGACGTTGAGCAGGCGCCCGTGCAGGCCCGAGCCGGGGTCGCGGAATTCCCACACTTCCGGCGCCCCCTGCACAGGTCGCAGTTGGAAGCCCTTCAGCTCCAGCACCCGGTCGAACGGCTCCCGGAAGAGGCCCAGGTGCAGGCCGCGCACACGGTAGATGTCGAGCAGATTTTTGGGTTGCGTGGACAACGACGCTCGAGCGGGCTGACCGGCCGCACGGACCGGCTGTGGAAAGTGGGGAAGGGCCCGCCCGCCGCGCAGCATTGCGTTCCGCCCCACGCAGCCCGCGCATGCGGCAGCACCTCCTCCCGGGAGGGCCCGGCCGTGGCCCGGCCCTCCCCGGTTTCGCACGAAGGGCCGCGCCAAGGCAAATGGATTGCGCGGCGCCCTTGCCGCGGAGGGGGCGCCGGGCGTCCGCCCGGACCGGGCGTGGGGGGCATCGTACTCCGGCCCGGCCGCCCGGCGCAGGAGCGCTGCCTACGGCCGCGGCCGGGCCAGGGGCGCCGCCGCCAGGGCCGCCAGGGCGGGCGTCGGCAGCACTGCGCGGATCCAGCCGAAGGGGTCCGGGCGCTGGCCGTACTGGATGGCGGTCAGCTCCTCGTAGAGCCGCTGCGCCAGCGGGCCGGCGGTGAGCCTGACCGGCGGTGAGCCTGACCGGCGGCGCACACGCTGGCCCGGGGCCGGCGTCGCGTGGCGTTGAGATTTCGGAAGGACCGAAGGCCGGCAGCGCGGGGCGCCGCCGGCTCTCATGGGCGAGGCCGTGCCCGTCAGGTGCGGGTCGCGGCTACCTGGGGCGTGGCTACCTTCGAGGCAAGCGCGCTGGGCACGACCTCGTGGATCCACTGGAAGGGATCCGGCCGCAGGCCGTACTGGATGTTCATCAGCTCGTCGAACAGCTTGCGGGCGATGGGGCCGGTCCGGCCGCCGGCCACCTCAACCGTCTTGCCCTTGTATTCCAGCAGCCCCACCGGGGAAATGACGGCGGCCGTGCCCGCGCCGAAGACCTCCTCCAGCGTGCCGTCCGCGTGGGCCTGCAACACCTCGTCGATGGTGATGCGGTACTCCTTCACGGGCACCTTCCAGCTCCGCAGCAGACCCAGGGCCGAGTCGCGCGTGATGCCGGCCAGGATCGTCTCGCCCGGGGGCGGGGAAATCACCGTGCCGCCGATCTTGAACAGGATGTTCATGGAGCCCACTTCCTCCACGTACTTGCGCTCGGCGGCATCCAGCCACAGCACCTGCGTGTAGCCGCGTTTGATGGCGTCCTTTTCCGCCAGCAGGCTGGCCGCGTAGTTGGCCGCGGTCTTGGCGGCGCCCAGGCCGCCCGGGCCCGCGCGGGAGTACGTCTCGCAGACGCTGATCTTGACCGGATTGAAGCCCTCCGGATAGTACGCGCCGACCGGCCCGGTGATGATGAAGAACAGCACCTCCGAGGCGGACTTGAGGCCGATGTAGGGCTCCGTGGCGATCATGGTCGGGCGGATATAGAGCGACGTGCCGTGGGAGTGCGGGACCCACTCGTGATCCAGCTCCAGCAGCGCCTCGATCGCCCCCATGAATAACTCCTCGGGCAGCTGCGGCAGGTCCAGCCGCGCCGCGGAGCGGTTGAACCGCTCCAGGTTCTTCTGCGGCCGGAACAGGTTGATCGTGCCGTGCTGATTGCGGTAGGCCTTCAGGCCTTCGAAGATCGTCTGCCCGTAGTGCAGCACCAGGGAGGCCGGCGACAGGTCCAGCGGGCCGTACTTCTTCACGACGCCCTGCTCCCACCCGCCGGCGGGGGTCCAGCGCGCCGTGAACATATGGTCGCTATAGAGCCTGCCGAAGCCCAACTTGCTTTCGTCCTTGGGTTTAGCGCGCAGCTCGGCCGCCGGCACGCGCTGGATCTTGAACTTCATGGCTCGCTTCTCAGACGGGGTGCGGGAGTCGAAGACGCCGATGGCAGCGCAGCACCCGGCGCGGCAGCACGCCCCGCTCCGGCTCGCGGTGCCTAGTTTGGGGGAGTATGCGCCAAACGGCCGGGGAAGATCAAGAACGCCCCGCAGCGCGGGCGCGCGGGTGGCCGCCGCGCCGATTTGCCGCAGTGCGGCCTGCGAGGCTAGAATGCTATCCGGAGCCGCCGCGACCCCGACCGGCAGTCGGGCGTCGGCAGCAGCGCGCCCGCGCACCCGATCCACGCAGCCGAAGCATTCACCGCCAGCCGAGGACCCCCTTCGTGCCCGCCATCCTGCTTCCCAGCCTGGGCTACGGTACCCGCGAGGGCACTATCCTGCGCTGGCTGCAGCCCGTGGGTGCGGCCGTGCAGGCCGATGCGCCCGTGGTGGAGGTGGCGATGGAGAAGACCGTGGTCGTGCTGACGGCCGGCGCGGCGGGCGTGCTGCTGGCGGTGTGGGCGCCGGAGGGCGCCATCGTGCCGGAGGGGGAAGCCATCGGCTGGATCGGCGCCGCGGGCGAGCAGGCTCCGGCGGGCACCTGCCGCGTCGTGGGCTGGGAGCCGGAGATCGCCCCCGCCCCGCCGGACCTCGCCCAGCGCATGGCCGCCCCGCCGCAGCACTTCGGCCCGCGCCAGCTCAGCGCCGCAGGCGCGCACGCGCCGGAGACCTTCAGCGCCCAGCAGCGCGACCTGCTGCGCCACCAGTTGCGCCGCGTCACCGGGCAGCGCATGGCGCGCTCCTGGGTCGAATCGCCCAAGGTGGACCTGTTCGCCGAGGTGGACTTCTCCCGCGTGGAGGCGCACCGCAAGGCGCTCAAGGCCGCGGGCAGCGAGGCGCCCAGCTACAACGTCTACATTGCCCACGGCGTCGTCAAGGCGTTCCAGGAGCTGCCCGGCTTCAACTTCCACTTGATCGACGGCAACGTGGTGCCCCTGGAAGGCATCCACGTGGGCATGGCCGTGGCCCTGGGGGACAACCTGCTCACGGTCTCGCTGAAGAACCTCGCCGGCGTGGGCCTGCTGGAGATCGCGCGGCGCTTCAAGTCGCTCATCCGCAAGGCGCTGCGCATGACGCTGGCGCGCGACGAGCTCTACGCCAGCAGCCTCACCATCACCAACCTGGGGGAGTTCGACGTGTCGGCGTTCACCGCCGTGCTCAATCCGCCGGAGGCGTTCATCCTCGCCATCGGTGCCGTGGAGCAGCGCGCGGTGGTGCGCGAGGGCCGCATCGTGGCGGCCCCCATGTGCACCTTCTGCCTCAGCTTCGATCACAAGGCGGTGGATGGAGCGCCCGCCTCGCGCCTGCTGCAGCGCATCAAGCAGCACGTCGAGGCGGAGCCCGGCCCGCTGTAACCGGGCGTCTCGCAGGGGTCAGAGCGAGCGGGGGCGCGGGCGGCCCCGGAACGCTCCCGTGGGGCGGCAATGAGCGGCGCGCCGGCCGGCCGTCGCTGCACGGCCGGCTGCCACGCGCCCTTTGCGCCGGGCATCGATTGGGGAGAGGTTCTGCGGGGCGGCGTCCCTGACGCGACGCGGTGCCCGGAGGCGAAACCGGCACCGGGCGGCCCGCTCACTCCTCGGCAGTGAAGGACTCCTCGCCTTCCACGTACCCTTCCGCCTCGATTGCGCGGCCCAGCGTCTTCTCTTGCTGCTCCTGGTACTCCAGGCTGTAGCGGGCCAGCGGCATGATCAGCAGCCGCTTGGGATTGATGGGCTCCTCCGTGCCTTCGCACAGGCCGTAGGTGCCGTCCTCGATGCGTTCGAACGCCTCCTCGACCTGCTGCAGGCGCCGCAGATGGCGCTGGTGCATGATCAGGTTGAACTCGCGGTCGCGCTCGCTGCTGGCCTGATCCAGGTCGTCCCCCACATCGGAGGCTTCCTCGCGGGGCTTGAGGTCCGTCTGCATGTTCTGGTTGACGATATTGAGGCTTTCCTCGCGCATCTCCTCCAGCTTGGCGACGATCTTCTTGAGCGTGCGCTCGTCGATGTGCGGGAGCTTGAACTTGCCCGTGGCGCGGGCCGTGCGGGCCACCGCGATGGGCGAGGGCTTCGCCTTGGCGCCATGGCCCTTGGCGGGCTTGGCGCCCTTCGCCGCGCCGGCCGCGCTCTTGGCGGACTTGGCGGACTTGGCGACGCCGGCAGCGCCCTTGACGGACTTGGCTGCTCCTTTGGCGGCGCTGCTGGGTTTGGAGGCTTTGGCCGGCTTGGCGGCCGGCTTGGACTTGGTACCGCCGCCCGTCCTGGACGTCTTGCTGCTGCGGGTTTTTGCGATCGCCATATTGGATTTTGCCACTTTCCCTGTGCGTGACCGCGCGGCGCCGGGGGAGCGGCCACGCAGTCGGGTGGAGGAGAGGGTGCTCGGCCTCGCGGGTGCCGCCTTGGCGGCCCGGGCCTTCCCGGCGGATTTGGCCGCAGGTTTGCGGGCCACTTTCTTCACGGGCTTCCTGGCCGCGGCTGTGCTGGCCGCCTTGCTGGCGGCCGTGGGCCGGTGGCTCGCCGCCGCGGATCTGGAGCGCGTCGGCTTGGCTGGGCGAGCCTTCGCCTTGCCGCCCGGGGCATGCTGGAGCCGGGCGGTCGCCTTTTGTTTCGTCTTGGATGTCGCCATCTTCGACCATTCCGCTGGGCTTGGGGTTGTCGAGGAGTGCCGCGCGCGGCGCCGAAGCGCCAAGCGACGCGGGAATTCCTGTGCGTGGGCAGCCGCTCCGCTGGACGCCGCGCGGAGACTCAGGCCGCAGCGCCGCGGGTCCCGGTGCCGGTCCCGATGCGCGCATTCGCTCCGTCGGGAGGCGAGCGGGTTACAGGTGATAGACTATCCGGGCATCCCGCGCAATAGAAAAAATTGCACCGGCGCCTGCCCCGCGGCCCCGCGCACCGCCCGAGCCGCGGCCTCTCTGCGGCCAGGCGGCGGCTCAGACGCTGCGGGCGGTCACCCCAGCAGGTGCAGGCTGCTTTGGAAGAACGGGGCGAACACCAGGCTGATGATGGCCTGCAGCTTGATGAGGATGTTCAGGGACGGCCCGGAGGTATCCTTCAAGGGGTCGCCCACCGTATCGCCCACCACCGCAGCGGCATGGGTCACCGACCCCTTGCCGCCCAGGTTGCCCGCCTCGATGTACTTCTTGGCGTTGTCCCACGCCCCGCCGGAGTTGGCCGAGGAAATGGCCAGCACCACGCCGGAGACGAGGCTGCCGATCAGCATGGCCGCCAGCGGCTCCGGGCCGAAGAGGTAGCCCACCACGATCGGCGTGAGGATCACCTGAGCGCCGGGCAGCAGCATCTCGCGCAGGGAGGCGCGCGTGGAGATGTCCACGCAGGTGCGGTAGTCCGGCCGCCCCATCTGCAGGCCCAGGTTCACGTGGCGCAGCAGCACCTCGTCGGGAGGCGGCGTCACGCCGCGCCCGATCTCCTGCCGGGCCGCCTGGAGGAACTCGGCCTCGCTGCCAACCCGCTTGTTGAGCAGCCGTCGCAGCCGGCCCAGCACGTCGCGCCCCATGCCCTCCTCGCCCATCGCCTTGAAGCTGGCCTCCGTGTACTGGAAGGAGGGCCGCAATCCGGGGATGGTGGCGAACTGGCGGCGCACCTCGCGGATCATGTCCATCGCCGCCTTGCCCACCGCCTTCATGGTCATGGCGGTGAAGATGAAGGGCAGCATCGCGCCCACGATCAGCATGGCAATCACCGAGGGCTTGAGGACGTCCAGCGAGTAGACGTTGGAGCGCACCAGGAACGCCGAAAACAGCGCCAGCGAGGTGAGCGCCGCCGAGCCGATGGCAAAGCCCTTGCCGATGGCGGCGGTGGTGTTGCCGGCGGAATCCAGCGCGTCGGTGCGCTTGCGCACGACAGGGCCCAGCCCGCTCATTTCCGCGATGCCCCCGGCATTGTCCCCCACGGGGCCGAACGCATCGATGGTCAGGCCGATGGCGATGGTGCCCAGCATGCCCAGCGAAGCCACGGCGATGCCATACATGCCCGCGAAGTGGTAGCCGACGAACACGGTCGCCGCGATGAACAGCACGGGGAAGAGGCTGCTCTGGTAGCCGAGCGAGAGGCCGTAGATGATATTGGTGGCCGGCCCCGTTTCCGAGGCCCGCGCCACCTCCCGCACCGGGGTATAGCGGTGCGAGGTGTAAACCTCGGTCAGTACGCCGATCAGCATCCCGGCGATGAGCCCGGCCAGCACGCAGTAGTAGACGCCGATGCTGGAGTAGGGCGTCGTGCCGATGATGAACGTCGCCGGCAGCACCTCGCGCGTGACGAAGAACAGCACGGCCGCCATGATGATCGTCGAGACCACGAGGGCGCGCTTGAGGGCGCTTTCGATCATGCGTTCGTTGTTGGTGCGGGCGAAGACGGTGCTGACCAGGGCGATGGGGACGCCCACCGCCGTGATGAGGATCGGGAAGAGCAGCGCGCCCAGGTCCGAGGCGAAGGCCACGGCGCCGATCACCAGCGCGGCGCAAGTGCTCTCCGCCACGGAGCCGAACAGGTCCGCGCCCATGCCGGCGAT
>JBGOUY010000306.1:0-5044 GCA_041477795.1 bacterium | reverse complement strand
GGCGTCGCCGGCGACGCCACGTGGGGCGCGGCCGCAGCGGCCGTGCGGGGCGGGGTGGGGCGGCCCACGCTGGGCGCCGCCGCGCGCGCGGGCGGAGGGGCGGGCGCCGTGGCGGCCACCTGCGGCACGCTCGCGCTCGCCGGAGTGGGCGCCTTGGGCGCGCTGGCGGTGGCGGGCGTGGGGGCCTTGGGCGGCGCTGCCGGATTCACCTCCTTCAGCTCGAGCTGCTTCTGCGCCTCGCTGAGCAGGGCGTCGGTGCGCTGGGAGGCGGTCTGGCCCTCGACCTTGAGGCCCTCCACCCCCTTCTGGTCTCCCTTGAGCGCCTCGCTGAAGGCGAGCTTGTCCGGCTGCGCGGCGCCGTCCTTGCCCGCCGGTGCGCCCATCTGGGCCGTGAGGGCGACGGGCGCGTTCGGGTCGCGCAGGGCCTTGCCGGTCACCACGCCCAGGTAGAAGATCACCACCCCCGTCAGCGCCATCAGGCTGAGGAGCAGGTAGAGCGTGCGGCTCTCCATCTCCAGGCGGTAGGACTTGCGCGATCGGGCGGGAAACAGGCGGGAAGGGCTCGCCGAGGACGCCATGGGCTCACCTCCTTGTGTCTGGAATCGGGCTCGGCAGTCGGCTGCCGTCTGCGGAGGGGCGATCTGCCTCCCTGGCAGCTCTGCCTCCGGATCCCCATGCGGCCGGGGAAGGGCACGCGGCGGCCTCAGCCGGCCGGCTCGCGCCCCCGTTGCTGCCCCACTATAGCACAGTCCCGCGGGCAGAATACAATGTGCAAAATCAACGCGCTGGCCGTGCCGCTGTCCGGCGCCCGAGCGTCCCGCGGTCGACTTTGGTACGCGATTTGATAGAGTATGGGGGAGGCGCCTGCAGGGGAGGCGTTGAGCAGGGGAGGAACAGCGGGTGCGGGATGCGCCGGCTGGCAGGCAGCGCGCTGGCGCCGGCTCCGCAAAGGAGGCACGGCCCAGCCCGGCATCGCCCGCCGCTGCGGACAGGCCGCCCACCGGGCGGGCCGCCAGCGGGCACCATCGGCAACCGACAGGGATCGCGAAACGCCATGGCGGAAGAAATGTTGCCCACCGTCGCACCGGCGGAATCGGAAAGCCTAGAGGAAGACGCCGAACTCTACTCCATCGTCTCCACCGGCAAGCGCAGTGCGCCCAGCCCGGGCGGCGAGCCGACGACGAGCCGGGACGACGACGACTTTCCCTTCCACAAGATCGAATTCATGCACGACGTGCCCCTGCGGCTCAGCGTGGAGATCGGCCAGGCCAGCATGTCGGTGCGGGATATCCTGGCGCTGAACGTGGGCAAGGTGGTCGAGTTCACCAAGGTCGTCGGCGAGCCCATGGACATCACCGTGAGCGGGCGCCTGATGGCCCGCGGCGAGATCGTCGTGGTGAACGAGCGCTACGGCGTGCGGATCAGCGAGGTGACGCGGCCCGACGAGGCCGGCACCATCTCCTACGGCGAACGCTAGCCCCGCTCCCCGGGCGCGCGTCCGGCTCCCGCAGCAGGGTGCCGCGGGAACCCCGTGCGCCGTGCCGGGCACACCGCATCCGCTGCGGGGCCCCGTCCGGCCCTACCCGAACATGTTCTCCAGCAGGCTGTCCACGCTGCCCTGATCCAGCTTGTCCCAGTCGCTGAAGTGCAGCACGCCGCCGAACTGGCTCACCAGCTCCGTGTCCAACTGGTCGGCGATCTCCTGCATGGCGAAGACGTGGCGCTGCAGCACCTCGTCGCGCACCAACTCCAGCTCCATGGTGTACTTGAGCACGATGAAGAGCTTGCCGCCCTTTTCGAACACGCCCAGGGTCTCGCGCCGCTGCAGGATGTTGTAGTGCAGCAGGTGGCGGAAAAGCTCCAGGGAGGGATCGACCCCGGTCACCAGCACCGAGTAGATGCTGAGGTTGTTGAGGGCGGGATTCACCTTGAGCACCATCTGGGCCGATCCGCGCCGCCAGGAGTACAGGTCGCTCCGCACCCGCTTCAGGTCGACCACGTTGATGGCCTGCAGGTCGCGCCAGTAGCTCTCGAAGAGCTTGGCGGCCCACTCCTTGTCATATTCCGATTCGATGTCGCCGGTGATGGTCGTATTGCCGTAGAGCGCCGTAGGTCGTTCCGTCATCGGTTTCGTGTCCTCAAGGTGCCCTGCGCGGAGCGCGCGTGCCGGGCCCGGTCGCCGCGCTCGCTCGTCCTGCCTGCCGCGGCCCCGGCCTGCGCCCGCCGCCGGATCCGCCCGGCGTTGGCTCCAGCCAGGGCCCTGCGGCCCGGCAGCCGTTCGCCGCTTCCTTCTCTATAAACGGCGGATGTGTGAATATGGTTATCCTTTAACCATAAAATAGAGGCGCTTTGCCATGAAATTCGGCCTGAACCTGATCAACCGCGGGGCCCTGGCCAGGCCGGATCTGATGGTGCGCTTTGCCCAGCGGGCCGAGGCGCTCGGGTTCGAATCGGTCACGATCAGCGACCACATCGTGATCCCCCGCGCCATGCCGGACAACTACCCTTACCACCCGCAGGGGCAGTTCTCCTGGCAGTCGGCGCGGGACTACTACGAGCCGCTCACCACGCTGACCTTCCTGATCGGGCACACGCAGCGCCTGCGGCTGGGCACCAGCGTGCTGATCCTGCCCTACCGCAATCCGGTGCTGGTGGCCAAGATGGTCGCCACGGCCGACGCGCTCTCCGGCGGGCGCGTGTTCCTGGGCGTGGGCACGGGCTGGTGGGCGGACGAATTCGCGGCGCTGGGCATCCCCGGCCACTTCGCCGAGCGCGGCGCGCGCACGGACGAGTCCATCCGCATCTTCCGCAACCTGTGGAGCGAGCCGGATCCGGAGTTCGCCGGGCAGTTCTACCGCTACGGGAACCTGGAGTTCTCCCCCAAGCCCGTGCAGGCGGGGGGCGTGCCGATCTGGATCGGCGGGCACACGCGCCGCGCCCTGCGCCGCGTGGCGGAGCTGGGCGACGCGTGGCACCCCATCGGCCTGCGCCCGCCCGCGGGCCTCACGCCCGATCAGCTCGGCGCCAAGCGCCGCGAGCTGCACGCCCTGTGCGAGGCGGCCGGGCGCGACCCCGCCCGCATCCGCATCGCCTTCCGCTGTCCGCTGGCCTTCTCCGGGCGGGAACGCCAGCCCATGCAGGGCACGCCCGCGCAGATCCTGGACGACATCGCCGCCTACGCGGCCCAAGGCGTGGAGCACCTCACCTTCGATCCCATTGCCGGCGATGCCGAGGCGCTGCTGGACAGCGTAGAGCGCATCGGCAGCGACATCCTGCCCCATGCGCGCTGACGGCGCAGCGGCCCCCGCAATCCCCGCCGCCCCGCGCAGGGAGCGCGTGCCTCTGCGCGCGAACCGGCCGGCGGACGGCTAGGCGCTCGGCAGCTTGCGCAGCCAGGCCGCGATGGCCTTGCCGATGGCGGCCGGCTGATCCTCCTGCACGAAGTGGCTGCCCGCGCCCATGTGCTGCACGGTCAGCCTGGGGAAGGACTCGCGGGCCCATTGCACCTCCTTGGGCCCCACGATCGCGCCCGGCTCGAAGGTGAGCAGGAGCAAGGGGATCTCCGCGTTCGCGACCTTGTTCGCATTGTCCCACACCGCCGCGTGCACGTCGGAAGGGTGCCCGTCGATGGGAATCTCGTTGGGGAAGACCCAGGTCGGCAGGCGGCTCTGCTCGGTGGGGAAGGGTGCGCGGTAGGCGTCCATCTCCTTGGGATCGAGCTTGCGCAGGATCGAGCCGGGCAGCACGCGCTCCACGAAGAAGTTCTCCTTGAGCACCTTCTCCCGTCCCGCCGCGCTGCGCATCATGGCAAACGCGCGCCGGAAGCCCTCGCTGCGGTCGGCCATGCGCATGGGCTTGAGGACGGCCTCCATCAGCGCGATGGCGCGCACGTTGTGCGGGTGGTCCGCGGCGTAGCTGAGGCCCACGAACCCGCCCCAGTCGTGCAGCACCAGCGTCAGCCGCCGCAGGTGCAGCGCCTCGATGAAGCCCACGATGTACTCGGTGTGCTCGAAGACGCGGTAGGCGATGTCGGGCTTGTCGGACTTGCCGAAGCCGATCAGGTCCGGCGCGATGCAGCGGCCCAGCGGGGCCAGCTCAGGAATGACGTTGCGCCACAAGTAGCTCGAGGTGGGGTTCCCGTGCAGGAACAGGATCGGGTCGCCCTGGCCCGACTCCACGTAGTGGATGCGGCTGCCCTTGACCTCGGCAAACTTCGACTGGTAGGGGAATAGCGGGGAAATTGGTTCTGCCATCGCACTCGCCCCCAAACGATCCAGGCCCCCGGCCGGCGGGGCGGGACCGCCGCGGAAATGCGACCCATTCCGAGCATCCCCCCTTGCAGCCCGCGGCAGCATCCTACGATTTCTCATAGGTTCTTAGCAACTCCTGCGGGATCGCGGGCAGCAGAGCGAGCTGGCGGCGCAGCTCCTCCAGCACCTCGCGGCCCGTGGGGCCCAGCGGCGGACGGGCCCGGTAGATCAGCGCCACGTCGTGCCGGTGCAGGTTGCCCCGTTCCAGCACCAGCGGCACCAGCGCGCCGCTGCGCAGCGCCTCTTCCACGCGGTAGGTGGGCATCCAGGCGAAGCCGAGCCCGGCGCGCAGGCCCTCCAGGCGCGTGGCGAAGTCGGGGAAGTTCCAGCGTCGCGGCGCGCCGATGAACCCGCTGTCCACCGGCGTCTGCAGGCCCGGGGGCGAGGTGATGACCAGGTGCACGTAGCGCCGCGCCACCGCCAGCGGCACCGGCGCCGCCTCCCGCGCGAGCGGGTGCTGCGCGGAGACCACCGGCACCAGCGTGATCGAGCCGACGATCTCGTGATCGTAGGCCTCGGGCACGCTGAACTGGCCCCAGGCCGCCACCACCAGCTCCGGCCGGTGCTGCTGCAGCGCCTGCACCAGCCCGCCCAGCAGCTCCACCCGCAGCACGATGCGCGTCGGGCTCTCCCGCTCGTTGAGGCGGGCCAGCGCCGGCATCAGGCGATCGGTGGGCAGCAGCCCATCCAGCAGCAGGCTCAGCGTGGGTTCCACGCCGCCGCTGAGCTGCTCG
>JBGOUY010000355.1:0-3906 GCA_041477795.1 bacterium | reverse complement strand
GTTCGGCCCGCGTGCGCTCCGTGACGTCCTGCACGGTGCCGACCGAGCGGAGCGGCTTGCCCCGGGCGTCGAAGTCCGTCTCGCTGCGTTCGATCACGTACTTGATGCGGCCGTCCGCCATCTGCAGGCGGTGCACGATCTCGTAGGGCTTCCGCGTTGCAAGGGAGCGCGTATAGGCGGCATTGACCGTCTCCCTGTCTTCCGGGTGCACGCCTGCGAGGAATGCCCCGTAGGTGGCGCCGAAGCGCGTCTTGTCGATCTCGAAGATGCGGAAGATTTCGTCGGACCAGGTGAGCACGTCATGCAGCAGGTCCAATTCCCAGCTTCCGACCCGAGCGATGCGTTGCGCCTCGTTGAGTCGCTTCTCGCTCAAGCGCAACTGGTTCTTGATCTTCCGCACTCCGGCGTTTGCCCCGTAAATCATGGTTGCCAGCCCCGCCGTCAGGGCCACCGCAGCCAGCGCACGCGGCGCCTGGACCGGCACCGCAAACACCGCGGCAAAGTCGCGCTCCGTCGGGATCCACGCAGGCAGGTGCAGACTGCCGTCATACTGCAGGGGAGTCAGCAGGCAGTAGGCCAGAAAACCCAGCGCCGCGATCCACAGCGGGCGCCTGAGCGGACCCGGGTGCGACCGGCGAGGTTGCCGCCACAGGACGGATAGCAGTCCCGTACCGGTCAGCAATGCGCCCGGAAGCCCCAGGAAAAAGCGAACCCCTGTTGCCAGAGCGACCGCCGGATTGGAGCTCCAAACCGCCAGGACCAGGACGGCGCTGGCAATGGCGCCGTAGGCGAGCGGCGTCCAGATGCGCGCCATCGGGCGAGGGGTGTGGGCGGCAGTCGCCGCAGGCTGCCACAGCCGCCGGCCAAACTCGAACAATGGCAGGAAGGAGAGCAGGAGCCAGGTGGCGGTCAGCCAAGGTGGCAGCGCCCCGGCGTCCGGAAACTGGATCGCCCGCATCTCGACCAGCTCAAAGACGCCGTGCAGCGTCCCGAACGCGCCAATCAACCACAGGTCCCGGGCAAACGGGAGCGCGACGACGTCTCGCGGCAATACAGCGACGAGGACCCCCAGCACCAGCAGGGTCAGGCCATACACGAGATAGAGGTCGCCGAGGTGCGCTTCAAAGAAGCTCCACATCGCCACGCCCCGATTGCGATGCACTGCAATGCCCCGGCGACTTCTCGCGCATGAGGGCGCGCCTCGACTGGGCCGCTGGCCGTGCGGCCGACCGGCGCAGTGAGGGGTGCCTACAGGTCCCGGAAGTGCGCCTCTGGATTGGCCGCCAGCTCGCGGAGCGCCGGCGGGAGCGAGTCGGCTTGCTCCTGTTCGATGAGCTCCCGAAGGTTCCCCGCGGCCCTGCCATGCCCGTTCCCCGATTTCACCGGGGGAGCCGGGTGCGTGGCAGAATCCCTGCCATTGGCCCGCTCCAGCCGGACTGTTGCCCTCACCGGCTCCGGGAACGGCGGGTGCGCCGGCCTGGATGACAGTGCCTCGCCTTGCCCAGCGGCGTTGGTTTTGGCTCCCAGGATGAGCTGGGTCAGCGCGCGCACCGTGGTGCTGAGCACGGTGGCCTGCGAAGAGAGTTGCTCGCTGGCCGCCGCGTTCTCCTCGGCGTTGGCGGCGGTCGCCTGAGTGACTTGATCCATCTGGGACACGGCGGTGGTGATCTGCTCCACGCCGCGGGTTTGCTCTTTGCTGGCGGAGCTGACCGCGCGCACCCATTCGTTCACCGATTCGACCGACCGCAGGATTTCCTCCAGCAGCCCCTTCACTTCGGAGGTAACCTGCACCCCTTGCTGGGCCCGTTGCTGGGACTCTTCGATGAGGTTGCCGGTGTCCCTGGCGGCCTGCGCGCTTCGCAGCGCCAGGTTGCGCACCTCCTCGGCCACCACCGCGAAGCCGCGGCCGGCATCCCCCGCCCGCGCCGCCTCCACCGCCGCGTTGAGCGCGAGCAGGTTCGTCTGGAAGGCGATCTCGTCGATGGTCTTGATGATCTTGGCCATCTTGTTGGAGGAGTCCTTGATCGCATTGATGCGGTCTTCCATCCGCTCCATGGCCTCGCCCCCCTTGCGGGCATGGGCGCACGCCTTTTCGGCAATCTGCTCGACCTGTTCGGTGTGCTCGGCGTTCTGCTTGGTCATGGAGGAGATCTCCTCCAGCGTCGAGGAGGTCTCCTCCAGGCTGGCCGCTTGCTCCGAGGCACCTTCGGCCAGCGACTGGCTGGATCTGGAAACCTGCTGGGAGGCGCTCAGGGTCTGCTCGGCCGCCGCGTCCAGATCCGTCGAGATGCCCTGAATGGCTCGGCTCAACCGCACCGACATAAGCGCCCCCAGGACGATCGCGAGCAGCGCGCCGAGAACCGCCACCACCGCGAGCACCCCGCTGAACAGGGACTGCAGGCTGCTCGCTTTGCGGTCCCAGTTCTCGGCTTCCTCGTCCTGGAAGGCGATCAATGCGCGGATCGCGGTGCTGAATTCGAGCGCGGCATTCCGATGCTCCGAGCCAAGCCGGGCCACCAGCTCCTGGTAGCCGGCGTCCCCGGGGGCATCCGAAAGCTTCACGATCGCGCTGCTCGCCTGGAGCAGGTGTGCATAGCCGGTGGCCACTTTCTCGTAGCGTTCGGCCTCGCCCTCCACGAAGGGGATGGACTGGTAGTGCTTGTCGTGCTTTTCGTACGTTGCCGCTGCTTCCGCGAAGGCTTTGCGCAACTCAGCCTTTTCCTGCTCGGAGCGCCCTGGCAGTCCCAACCGATTGGTCGCGACCCGGATCTCCGCCGAGGCCGCGCTCATGTGCTCCAGCGTGATGGCATTGCCCAGGTTGATCTCGGCGACGTGATCAAAGGTGTTGGCCACCCGATACAGGGCGAACATGCCCGTGCCTCCCACGGCCATCAGGAACGCGGACACCACCATGGAGGCAAGCAATAGCCGCCCCCGCAGACTCCCATTGCGCAGCATTCCCGCCTCCAACCATGAATGGATTCGATGCGGTGCCAACGCCCCATTTCAGGGCGCAATACCCACCCCGTGGCATACCTGCGGTCGCCCGCCGTTGAAGAGGCGAAGGATTTCCGGTCAATTGAGCACTGCCAGATTCAGCGGGCCGCTCAAGGAATCGGCGCCGTGCAGACCGTTCAACTGCTGCTTGATCTGCTCCATTGCTGCTCACGCTAAGGGCATCCGCACGCGCCGGCAGCGGCGCAGAGGCCGTCTCGGCGCCTGGCAAGGCGTGGCGCACGAACTTTCAACGGCCTTGCGGGAGGGAATGTTCCGTGCCGCCAAGCCTCACCCCTCGACCCCGCTCGGGACAGGCCCTCGCCCGGCTCGCGCCGGGCGGTCCCTCTCCATTGCATGGCGAGGGACACCTGCCGCGCCGCGACTGGCGCCATGCTCCTCCTTCTCCACGCGAGTGGAGAAGCCTGTCCTGAGCGGAGTCGCAGGAGAGGCCGGGAGGATGAGGCTCGCCTGCGCAGCGCCCGTCGTGGCGGGCTCTTGCCGCCCTTCGGCTTCGTTTGGAAATTCCGCCGGGGCCGGAGCCGAGTCCTCATCCCGCCCGGCTGACGCCGGGCGCCCCTCTCCACCGGGTGGAGAGAGGAACTGCGGGCCAGGCTCGCCCGGCCGCCGCACGGTGATCGGCGGCGCGCCGGGCCACCGCTCCGCCGCGCGCTCCCACCACTCGCCTTGCCCGGCCTGCTCCGCGCGGGCAGCGCGGGCGTCCTCCCGGCGGCCCTCGCCCTGCAAGCGGCGCAGCTCGGCGAGCAGCCGCGCCGCGTTGCGCTCGAGCATCGTCTCGTAGCGGGCCAGCCGCGCCAGGGCGCCGCCGTAGGGCGCGGCGTCCCGCACCCAGGCCGCCCCCAGCCCTTCGTCCTGGCCAAAGGCATCGCGCCGCAGCCGCGCGAACAGCTC